>JAAZXA010000046.1 GCA_014240385.1 Methanobacteriota archaeon
CATAAGAATAGAGCGAATCCAAAGGAATTCTTACCTATTATTGGACTATTAATAACTGTTGTATTATTTGCTACTCAAAATGATTTTCGTTATTATCCCCTCCTCATTTATGCAGTTGCAGTTAGTTTAATTGGTATGTATGAAGCACTAAAGTTTAGAAAGGCTTCATTAGTAATCGGTGTTCCATTATTATTGCCAATTCTACATGCTCAATTCAGTATTGGGTTAATAGAAGGGGCCTTTCGAAAGCAACAGAAACTTGTGGATAGATGATGTACAGATAATGACAACCTTCAACAGTAAATTGAATTGTAGAGGAGTTCATGGCAGATGAAAAGAATCCGATGACTGGTTGGGTCATTTTTTTCATTCCAGCATTTTTCCTCTTTCTACTTTCTAGTTTATTAGAGCCAATGCGTTTGGCATTTAGAGACCATATGTGGGTTCCTTGGGTTTCTTATTCAGGTGCTTTGGCAGTTGGTTGGATTGCAAGGTCCCGATTGTCGGTCAAGAAAGACCATGAATGGCAGAGGAGTAAAGCAATCAAACAGTTAAACAAGCATTATGATAAGGAAGAAAAAGGCTTGTGGCAAAAAGACACTGAAATCGCCACTGACCTCAGTATTGATGCTCAGGCGGTCATTCAGGGAAGCGTTGGTAAATTAATGAACACAAAGCAAACTGAGGAGATATCTCGCGACATAGTAGATGGCTCAGCGGAAATAAATCTTCTAATAGATGAGGATCATGTTTCCAAAGCTACTCGCAGAGTTTCAGGAGACGAAAACTTTGATGATGAGGAAACCCAATCTACAATCGGCACAGTTCGTCGCCTTAGTGCGATGGACCGTTTCTTTGATTGGATAGCCAAGCGTTTCCGCAGTAAAGATTCTCAATCGATTCGCGAACAAACAAAGCATGCAGCCCTTTCAGCAAGGGCGGTCGAAACCCCTGTGCAGAATACCGACCTTTCTGGAGTGCATCAAAAAAATATTGTAGCAAGGCTGGAATATGAAACAGAAACAATTCCGGATGCTCCGGTGAAATCAACATCCTCAGAGGTAAAACAAGCGGAGAACATTATTGCCACACCTGAACAACCACGGGAATTATCAATCGAAGAAATGGCTGGTATGGGTCAAGGAAATGCCCAGCAGATTCAATCAACCTTTTCTGGTAGTAAATGCCCTGCATGTGGCCAAGGTTATGCAGCAGGCAGTCGTTTTTGTGAAAATTGTGGCAGCGACCTTTGAGCCATGACAAGCGCTCGATTCTTATGGTGCGGGCGGACCGGCCACCTTAGAGGCGAGGGAATGGCAAAGCGAGACTACTACGAAGTTCTCGGAGTTCAGCGTGATGTTGATGCTAAAGTATTGAAGAATGCTTTTCGCTCATTGGCACGAAAATATCACCCTGATAAGAATGATTCTCCCGATGCTGATGAGAACTTCAAGGAAATACAGGAAGCATTTGCAGTCCTATCAAATTCTGAGAAGCGCCAAGTGTATGACCGATATGGGCACGAACCCCCAGGTGGCTCCCCATTTGGTTCGAGTGGTTTCTCAGGTTTCAACATGGATTTTGATGATATATTCTCAGGTAATCTTGGCGACCTCTTCGGTTCATTCTTCGGCGGCTCTTCTCGTCGTCGCCACTCTGGTTCTCGGGGTAATGACATTTTACTACGACACATTGTTCCATTCCAATCTATTTTTGATGGTTCTGAAGAAGAGGTCGAAATAGACCTACCAACTGCTTGCGAAGATTGTGAAGGCAGCGGAGCAATGGACCCCGATGCATTGTCAACTTGTCGAGACTGCGGTGGGCGAGGCCAAGTAACTGTACGTGAGCAAATGGGGCCATTCATCAATCAAAGCACTAGGAGTTGTAGCAGTTGTTCTGGAAGAGGGCAATTAATCGACGAGGAATGTGAGTTTTGCGATGGCCATGGTAAGATTCAGAAAGAGCAGAAGTTAAGGTTCAATGTTCCTAAAGGGGCCTCTGATGGCACACGGTTACGGATGCGCGGTAGTGGCGAGCCAGCCCCCCTGGGAAGGGGAGAGGCAGGAGACTTATACATCGAATTACGTATTGAGGACCATCCTTGGTTTGAGAGAGATGGAGCCGACCTTCTGATGTCTCTTCCACTAGGCTACCCAGACCTTGCGTTGGGTCGTACCGTTAGCATCCCCCATTTTGATGGCAATGATTTGGAAATCAAAATCCCTGCAGGTGCTCGCTCAGGTCAAACCTTGGAAATCGCGGCCCGTGGCTTGCCAGATGCTCGGAGTAGAGGTCGAGGAAACATCATCGTATTATTGAAAATGTACGTGCCAAAGAAATTATCTAGAGCCGTGAAAAAGAGTCTTGAAGCATTGAGAAACGACTTATCACTTGATGATGCCAAGACTCTTGATGAAGTGCGAAATGATGCTGATGAAAGAAGGAATAATCACTGATTATTCTTCCTCAAGTCTAAGTGAGCCTGTATGCTTTGCAGCCATCGGCTTATTATCAACCAGCCCACTCATTGAGACTTCAAGTCCTGTTCCATCACCTTCTAATTCCACCTTCAAAAAAGTACGACTACCTTCTGATAGTGTATCTAGGAAGACCTCATCTTCTCTTGATAAGAAGCGCGGTTCCGTTGATATGACCTTCCAATGTTTTCCAGCACTAACCTCGAACCTGACTGCTGCGACTTTCCATGTGCCCTTTAGGATGTGAACTCCAAACAAAACAGGAATCCCTCCTTTGTTGGAAAATTCGGGCGCTAACTTCCATACCGCCAAATCAACCGCATCTGTACGATGTCTGATACTTGCTTCGCCCCAAGTCTCCACACCTTCTTCCCATTCGAGAGCAGCAATAGTTCGTAGCGATAATTTCAGGTCAGAAATTGCCTGCTTGACCTGGCCTTCTGATATCATTTTACGCAGTGTCTTCAAACGTTCTTTATCGCCTGCTAATTGGGCTGCACGGCGATTATGGATTCGATTAGTCCAAATGACCCAGAGAACTGGGGCTAGCATTAGGAAACCGAGGAAATAGAGTAAAGCAGTACTGGCTTGTGAAACGAATCCTTCTGCTTCGAACCAAGGCTCGATACCTTCTTCGCTTTGAAGACTTGAAATTTCAATGGTCCAAGGGATTGGGTTGATGCCAACATCACCCCAAGTCCAATTCCCCTCTCCGTTCATCAATTCAACACTTCTAATTCGTAGAAGATGAGTGCCTTCACCGACTTCAAGGGTTGTCATTCCCTCAATTCCTTCTTCGATGATAGTACTTGAGTTTGATACTATTGTCCTACTTGACCACTCCATTTCGATTAATTCTGCAACGATTCTAGTATTATCAGCGGTCAACTGTAATTTGATTCTGTGCCTGCTTTCCTCCCAACCTTCCAAGTTTAGAAGGTATGTATCTGCTCCATCATAGGTCGGAAGGGAGAGCCAGCCTGAATGGCTAACTCCTTCTTTCAATTGAATGAAATCCCAATTTTCCATTGCACTATCTATATTCATTGGAATGGCACCATGTGCATCGGTGTTAGTATCAAGATCTCCAAAAGTTGTTCTCATCACATCAAATGACCAAATCCCTGTTTGTTCATTCAATGAGGATATTGACACCTTCAGCAAAGCAGTTGACTCTGGGGTCCAAATACTTGAATCAGAATTGTACATCGAACCTGATTGCAAACCTTCGAGGCTCAAAAAGGGGACCCAAATTCCATCTACCATGGCGCTGATATTAACATCCAAAGCGGTTGTTGATGATGAGGTGAATTTCCAGAGGTGAGGGCCACTCGCATTTATCATGATTATATCTTCATCAGCTGTTGAGAGTAATCCATAGAAAGCAGCACTTTCTTCATCTAATTCTTGAACATCGCTAACCTCGCCGTCCGCCGGCCAAGTATCGGTGCTTCCATGGGCAGCAAGCCTTGCCGAAAAACTACTGTTAGCCGTTGTTGTTGATGCCTCTAACCAAGTGTGATTATTGGTTGTAGTTTGCCAAACCCTTTGCGCTGTTGTTGAAGAAGAGGAATTTGACTGGCTGCTCAGGCTTGCAAGAATCTGGTTGCCTTCATCGCCTGATAATAATCGCAATTCAATATCTGCGGATGAGTGAAGTAGGCTTAGTTCAAGAATGTCAGAAATATTTGCATCCACTAGCCAATACATGTTGTCTAGTTCATTGAAAGTGGCATTTATCCATGTGGCGCTTATATCATGAATTTCACCACTTGCCACTTTTGCAGCAAAGATTTCTGTCAAATCAGAAGTTGATGAAAATGACTTTGCTTGAACTGAAGAATTCCTTGTTAAAGATGAATCAGCATTCCCCAGTGAGTTCAATTCAGGCAGGCTTGCTTGAATATCAACATTCAATGGTTCACTACCGGTATTGCTTAGGTTCAGCCAAGCAATACCTTCCATAAGTTGTCCATTAACTACAGCATTGTCGGTGATTATCGCAGTGTGTTCTGATACGTTATCGGAAACGGTTAGCAATAGGTCTCTACAGTCTCCTCCGCAATCAGCATCAACCCAAAATCCACCCGCTCGAGATGAAAAAGTAATTGAAATCGATTCACCACTCGGAAGTGAAATATCACGGAGTAAGGCTTCTTCATCAGCAACTTGAACTCCTCCATGGCTTGCACCACCACCGCTAATCAGGAAGGGGCTTATAGCCAGTATTGCACCAAATAAAATGGCGGCTATGCGATGCTGCATGAGTGGGCGTTGGGGCATGGCCTTTCAAATGATTCAAACCTATGACCCAGCACGAGTCGAATGTGGACGGGGATACGATAGGCCTAACGGTACAGGCTTCACAGCGTTTAGGACGCATTTACGGATTAGGTGACCGCGCCTCGCCAGCCGCATTGACACCTTGTTTATTAGTTGAGGAATCTGATGCAGATTCTACCCCCTCAAGCATCGCTCCATTCATCTATCAACAAGACAATAGCAAGATTCCAGGAACTTTGTCCATTAGGTGTAGGCTGCCCATGGCTATTCCTTTTGATGCCAATGGGCCAGATTGGCAAGTTAGCGTTGGCCATGTATTGCCTCCTAGCATGGTTGCTGCGGACACTGGAGACCGCGGTGGAAATGGTACATTACTTCCTATCTCATGGCAACGAATGAACCATGATGAGGAGTTATTGAACTTAGAAAAAGAACCTCAAGTTGTTGTTTTACTTGATGCCCTTCAATTAGCCAACCAGCAAGGCGCCCTTGCCAAGGCATTATTCACCATCCGTCAACAATTCTCTTCAGCCCTTATTTGGTGCCCTGGGATTTCAGGTCCTGATAATTTGGCTTTGTTGACTTGGATGGGTGTTGACTTGCACGATTTGGCACGAACTTCTCAATGCGAAGCGCATCATGCCTTGCTTACCAATAGCGGCCCTCGCAGGCCTGAAGAAAGCCTTGATGAAGTAGTCGATAGAAAAACGCACTTGGCGATTTGGAAAGCCGAATTAGCGACGGTTCGCAGGGCAATTCGAGATGGTACCCTCAGAGAGTTGGTAGAACAACGAGTGCTTTCAAGTCCAAGAATGGTTGAACACCTTCGCCACCATGATACGCTTTTGGCAATACCGAATCAAGAAACAGTCTTGCAATCCGTTGTAGCAACCGGAAGAAAATTTAGAGCACATTCCGCGGCCTCCTTTAATGATCCAGAAATAATAGATTGGGTACGATTTATTTCAAATGATTATTGTGCTCCTGCAGAACGAGATAAAGTGCTGATATTACTCCCTTGTAGCGACCGAAAGCCATACCGTGAATCGCGTTCTCATATCCGTTTTGGTCATGCTATTGGCTATACAAACGCCCATGAAGTTATGGTAACCAGCCCACTTGGTCTAGTTCCAAGAGATTTAGAGAGGATTTGGCCGGCTGCTCATTACGATGTTCCAGTAACTGGGGACTGGAGTACTGAAGAATTAGAACGTATTCAAAGCATGTTGAATTGTTTAATCGAAAATCAAGGCTATTCTCATGTCATCAATCATAGTGGAATAAAATTGGAGATACCAGATGGTATTTCTGTTGTCGATAGCCGTCTTAATGACGGTGCAACTTCACAGGCGGCGTTTGAACGTCTGCAAACAGCGGTTCTGGAAGCAAAAGAGAAATTCGAATTAAGTGGTTGCTCAAAATATGTTCAATTAATAGAAGAATTCCGTTCTATCGCTCGTCGTCAAATGCGCAATGATAGTTGGCTTGATGGTTTGAGAGTGGCCGGAAAACCACCTCGCTGGAAGGTCTATGATGGGGAAAAGCAAATCGCGCAATGGCTTCCTGACAGAGGGGCATTATCAATGACAAAAGCCGCCCTTCCACGTTTATTAGAGGGAAACTGCTTACCTAAAATACATTTAATTGAGGGTATTAAATGGAGAGGAGATGTATTTTCTTCAATCCTCGAAAGTCATGATTCTGATATTAGAGAAGGTGGGGAATTACTAGTATTGCAAGGTGGAAAATTGCTAGGCTCGGCGCGAGCCAGCGTCTCTGCTTGGGGCTGGCCTAATACTCCTGGAAAGTTGGCAAAGGGCCATCAGCGCCTTTGAGGTGTTGTTGTGCATAGCGATGTGGTTATGAAGGAGAAGCAGGTCGGCGGCTCGCCCGAGGTGTGATGACATGGCACGTATGTACGCTCATAAGAGAGGAAAGAGCGGTTCCACCAAGGTCCATGGACAGGAGATTCCGGAGTGGGCCAACAAAGATAAGAAAGAAATCGAGGCCCTTATTTCCTCCCTCCATAGCGATGGACACACTGCTGCCATCATCGGTACAATTCTACGTGATCAGCACGCTGTACCGGACGTACGCAAGGTAATTGGGCAGAGAATAACTGCCTTCTTAGCTTCGCAAGAAATGGTTTCTACTTACCCAGAGGATATGATGAATCTAATGCACAAAGCAGTTAGCATCATCGATCATATTTCTTCAAACCGCAAAGACATTCACAACACTCGAGCACTAGAATTGACTGAATCAAAGATTCGCCGTCTTGCTAAGTATTACCAAGCCAAGGGTCGCCTTGCTGCTGATTGGAAATACAAGCGCGACCAAATCCGCTTGATGGTTGAGTGAACTTGCTTCATTCCTCAAGTTGAAGTGCATTGGCCGCTTGCATTGTCTTTGTCGCAATGTTCCCTTTACATAGTTTAGAGGAGTTCAACTCCATAACTGCAACATTAGAAAAGGCAGTAGAGTTCTTGAAAAAGCAATCTAGCATTAGTATTATTTTTCCAGCAAAACTTCCTTCTGTAATTGCTGCCTCTTTGATTGAAGCTGCATTTTTAGATACGGGTATGGCTTATCATCGTAAAATTAGTACCTCTAATTCGAGTGAGGATTCTGTACCCTGTATCATCATTGACCCTGATGAACAGTATGAGTTTAGAATTGAAAGTGGATGCCTAATTCTGGGGGTCAATAGCATGGAATTCAATATTGGCCATTCTGGGAAGCGCAACTTAGGGGTTCTAGAACAAGTTGGAATGGCTGGATTACTTGCTGGAATACTGGCGCCAGAGGGTGAAAGAACCAAGAGATTGAGGCCATGGATATTAGCAGGATCTTGGCTTAGAGATTCTCTTGATACTGCATATGACCCTCAATATATGAGATTCAAGGACCTCCTAAGCGAAGCTGGAGAAATCCAATGCCTGCCATTACCCGAACTTAGCGACTGCGACTTAAGCCAATTACCAGGCCTCTCAACCAGCCTTTTGTCAAGGATGCGGAGGAGATGGCATTCCATGAGCCTTGAGCAGCGCTCTGCGGCCATGAGTGATTTACTATTGCCAGTACTTGAAAATCCAGATTGTGCGACGGCACGGATTGAAGAATTAGGCTGGAGACGTGTAGTTGGGCCGGGTTGGGATTTAGATCTTGCAACAATGTTAAAGAATTCCCGTGATTCATGGTTGCCTGATTCACTTTATGTTTCAAGAGCCATGGACTCTCTAATCAGCACTGGTTTTCTTTAAGCAACAATCTTCAGGACTCTGCCACAACCACCGCAGGGTAGTCTAAGAGGCCTGATATCAGAAACTACGGGATTAACAGTAGTGCATTTAGGACAAGAGATAGTTGGCACCTCAGGCATTGAAGAAGTATCGGGCATTCCATCTACTCCCACGCGCTTTGGTGTGATGATTGTTGTCACCATCCAAATTCCACCAATCCCACCCATCAATGCTCCAAGACTCTCCATAGGGAATGCATACCAATAAGCGGCTCCGACCAAAGGAATCAGAATAGTTTCAAGGATTAGTGGTTTCTTGTCTTTGCCACGAGCTAACATTAAACAGGCCGAAAATAATACTGCAATCAATGAAAGACAAATCAAAGCCAATGGAAGAGGGGAATACAGAGGATTTGTACTGGTTTTTACTCTTAAGTCCAATCTATTCCAAGATAATATGTTATCTGCATGAACGGTATATACTTCTTCGGTGATGTGCCTTTCATGACTAGTTTCTAAGTTTTCACTGGTCTTCTCATGAATATGTGTGAAAGATGATTGACTATCGCTGTGGAGACTAATATCGAGCGACACTTTATTCCAGAAACTTTCAGATTGAGGGAGTATGAATTGCTGTAATAGGTCAAAATAATCACCTTCTATTATCGATTGTGTAGTGCTAATGATCAGGGTTATTTGATTTCGGTTAACCGCATTATCATTGTTCAAATCTACGCGCACCTGTATCGTGTAAAAGTCTCTAAATGAACCACCTAGGAGCGGTTCAGACTCTAGTTGAAGGGCATTCTCTAAGAAATTCAGGGTTAGTTCTTGCGATTGCAGGCGGGAGGCAAACTTTTCAAGTTCAGAATTATCTATTATTCCATCTTCATATTGCGATTCGCTAAATCCGCCATCAAAACGTTTCCATACCGAGTCCATTTTCAACGATTCTGAGTTTTGGTTGGTAATTCCCCATCTCATCCAATATGCCATGTCATCTTTGATGACTAATCGAGTTGTTCGCGATATTACAATTCCATCTCCTTCATCGAGGTCTGCATCGATGATGACAGATAGACCATTGCTGTTATTTGTTCGAATTGGCTCTTCAGAGCCATAATAAGTTTCAGAACCATCTCCCTCCTCTAAATGAATTTCGAATTGACCAGAGGCTAGCCAACTGCTACCACCGCTTTGCATCACGTAGTTAATTTCAATCTGTACACTAACGCCACTAAATGATTCATCCGCAGTCCAAGACCAAGTTGCTTTGACATCTTGTCCAGAGGGAGTCTTGACAGGTTCTCCACTCAATAATTCCCCATTTACAGAACAAGTAATGGTGCCTTCTTCTACTAATTTTTGACTAAAACCAGAGCGAAGAATTGCTGGGATATGCAATGTCCTTCCATCAACAATTGGTTCTGAAATATCAATATCCATCAACGGTAGATTTGCTTCAAGTTTGCTTTCGTGATCTTCATCACCCCATAAGAAGTCGATTTTCGCATCAGAACCTGGAACTACAAAAACTAGGGAACTCATTACCAATTCAACTGATACAGTGTCAGAACTAACAAGTGTGCCGGCATCTACTTGAACGGAAGTTGTCAAACTTCCACTCCCTCCCGGGATATATGGGTCCCCCGCTGGAGTTTGGCCAGTGAATTGATTTGGACCGATATTGATTTTTACTGTTGCATTTAGTTGCACACCTGCAGCATTTTAAACTTCGTAGGTTATTGTGAAGGTCCATTCCTCTGAATTAATATCTCCGTGGTATCCTGGCTGGAATGACCATGTACCAATACTTTCTTCATTTGGAACCGATGATGTTAAGGATTTACTATGCAACTCGTTTCGGTCACCATCAAATGGAGAAAGGCTACTCCCCCCAGTCAAAAATAGGTCAATAGCCTGACTCTCACAGCACTCTCCACTTGCATTAACAGCAGGTAGAAATGAATTTGGTGCAACGATTAACGAGGTAAATAGCAGGCCCAAGACGAGAAGTGACTGTAATTTCATCTCCTCACCGAACACCTTGCCGTGCCAAGCACCTTTGAAACCAACGTCTGATGGTATACTCAAAAAGCCTAGTTTACTATCAAAGGGCTCTTTCGAGAACACTTCCAATTTCCTTTTCAAAGAGAGTGACTAATGCTTCAGAAACTTCGTCATGCAAATCGTCTGGTAATATGGAAAGGCCGAGTCTTGCAGCGGCACGAGTTGCTTTCAACTCTGCATAAACTGAACGAGCCTTTGAGGTAAAATAATAGGTTAGTGATTCTTTTAATTCAGCTTTCAATTCTGGGTCTTCATCGATTCTATTTTTTATGTGTGCTTTCAATTCGTCTTTCACCAATTCTCTAACTGCTTCAATAACCAAATCTTCGGTTTGCATTAAGTCTTTCAGTTGTTCTTTCATCGAACCGCCTAAGATTCTCTCAATTGCCATAATGACGGGGAATCGCACCTATTGTTTCAATCCTTGCACTGTCTTTTCATCTTCTTTTTCCCTAATAATTGGAATGAGATGCTTAATTGTACCGAGGAATCATTGAATAACACCAGCCGGTCTGGGCGGTTTAGGTGAAATGAATGTCCGAAGTACGCATCCGAGATTTAGTCCTAACAGATGAGCACGATACAGTTGAATTAGGCGACTCCTTAGTCGACGCTGCAAAGAAATTACTTGGCTTACCAAGAGGCATACTTGTTGCCCTTGATGAAGGAAAGGTAAAAGGAGTTTTGACCAGTATTCAAATCCTATCTGCAGTAGCAGATGGTATCGATATGAATGCAGAGAATTGTGGTGGACACATGGACACAGATGTGATGGAAGTAGGTCAAGATGACTTAGTTTCAGAGATTGTCGCCACAATGAATGAGCGCCGCCCTCATGCGGTAGTTGCAACAGATGATGACGGCCAATTCGCTGGCTACTTCTCACCTAACGATTATCGACAAGCAATGTCTTTGGCTGCTAACAATCCAGCAATCAAGGCACTTGAAGAATGATTTCAATTATGGCTTAAAATCAAGCCTGTTTCTTCAATAATCGCATAGCCGATTCTTTCGAGTTGTACTTGTGTTCCTATCGGGTGGGAGTGGCTCTCAAGAACACCCTTTTGGCAAACTATTTCATTATCTTCATTGTAATACATATTCGTTTCTTTACCATTGGCGACCCAGTGAACTATTCTTAACCCACCCGTTGAATCAATTGAAGTAATGATTGCTTTTTCTTCAGTTATTTCAATATCGGCTAGATCCTTCAATCTAATTTTTTCTGATTTGGAAAGTGCTTCATCAATGTCGGCCTTTTCAACCATGACAATTTTTGCAGAAAGGTCAATTTGCCTTGGCTCGAAATTAGAATGCTCTGGATGAGAGGGTACAGTGATTGATGTAGGTAGTTCATCTCCAACCAATTCCAATGATTTTGGTTCGCGCACAAAACTAATTCTCGGGGTTTTGATGTCGATAATTTTTGTATCAAGGGAAAATAGGCTTGAGAGTGGCACACTGATATCTTTCTGAGTAAGTCCCAACTCAATCCAGAATGCCCTCAATGCTTCGGAATTCATCCCTTTTCTGCGCATAGCTGCGATAGTTGGCAAGCGAATATCATCCCAATCACTATATTTCCCTGACTCTATATCCTTGCGTATTTGAGAGGTTGAAAAGCCCCCATATTCGTGAATTTTCACCCTTCCCCAGTAAATCGTAGTTGGATACTGCCAACCGAATTTCTCATAGAGCAATATCTGTTTACGGGTAGAGTCCATCAGATCTTTACCTCTAATTATGTGAGTGACATTTTGCAAATGGTCTTCTACTGCACTCTGGAAATCCAATAATGGCCAAACTCTCCAACGGCTACCGATGTTGGGCCTTGGGTGGGGGTTGGTTTTGGTATCTTGAATTCTGAAGGCTGGCCAATCTCGAAGGGCGGGGTTTGGCAGCGTCATGTCAGTTTTCACCCGCATAACCGCATCTCCAGGGTTTAGTCTCCCATCTTTCATCTGCATCCATAAGTCGAGGTTTTCTTCAACATCTTGATGGCGATGCGAACATTCTTGCTTGTTTTGTCGTATCTCCTTGAATTGTTCTCCGCTGCATAAGCAGATGTATGCACCCGCCATTTCCAATAATTGAACTGCATGTTCATGATAATATTCCATTCTCTCGCTGGCTATGATTATTTTTGGCTTCAAGCCAGTTAGCCATTCAACTTCTTCTTCAATTTTCTCATAAGCAGAGAGCAGAGGGGCTTTCTGAACTGTATCGGTGTCATCGAAGCGTAGGATCAATGTACCATTGTGAGTTTTTGCATATTCTGAATTAATAATTATCCCTCTACTATGGCCAAATGACAACAAGCCGTTTGGATTTGGTGCGAACCTGAGAACAACTGAACCTTCTTCAACATCGGGAAGTTCTGGTAGGCCAACCCTTCGCTCTTTCACTTTCTTTTCAAGTAGATGTGGGGCAATTGATTCCAATTCACTCCTGATGAAATCGCTTCCTTTATTCTCGAATAAAGAATTTGCATCTGCTACTAATCTAGCAACCATTGGGGAGACCTCCTTCCCAAATTGTCTCAAATCGGCCCTTTCAGCCATTAGCCTACCAATCACACTACCCGCTTTGCCAGCCCCTTCATACTCCATGGCATTGGCAAGGCAATAGGCACGAATCAGGATAGAGGTTTCCTCATCTGCTTGCCAAGACATCTTTCTCGGTGTGCGGCACGGCATACACGTCTTCAATCAGGCGGCTGAATTATCTCTCTGGAATAGGGTTTTTTGAGGAGGTTGGAGTTCTCCGTTTTCAACGATTGGCCTTGTTGGTGGCACGCCATGGTTTTCCTCCTTCCAAGCATCTGTAACTGTTTGCCACCGCCACCTCAAATCTGGATCACAGATTCCGTTCTTGATTAGTTTACGAACTGCCAATTTTGTTTTTTCATCAGATGGATAGCCAGAACCGAGGTCGAACCCCTTTATCTTCGACAATTCTTGAATTTCATTATCTCTTGTTGTTTTGGCGAGAATACTAGCCGCTCCTACAGCAGGGTGGATATCATCAGCCCCATGCCGACTATCCACATTCCAATTATTCCATGGCCAATTCTTTATCTGCTTGCAGACATTATTGGAAAAGCGCATAGGGTCGGTATCACAAGCATCTAATTCAAGAATACCATTTCCGATTAGGGTTGGAAGTTTATTGATTACGTGTGAAAATAGGATGCATTCGTGTTCATTTAAGTTCCCTCTTTGCATGGCATTATCGATTGCAGCTGGACTTGAAGAAAATACAAAAAAATGCCAATCTCTAGACTCGGATTCTTTCCTCAACCATTTTGCCAATATTTTTCTCTTCTCTGGCGACAGTTTTTTTGAGTCCCTCACACCCTCTTTGACAAGTAAATGTAGGTCTTCTTCGGGACAAGCAAAGGATGCTACTACCAAGGGCCCAATCACTGGCCCCCTACCTGCTTCATCTACACCAATGTGCCACATATTACCGCCTAAATATCAAGGTCATCTAAACTTTCATTCTTCGGTAAAGGTACCTTTTTGCTTTCCATCAAACCTTTTGGGTCATGGCGTTTTGTTCTTTCAACTTCGGCATCAATTTCAGGTAGTTTAAGATTTGATGCATGGGGGGTAGGACTACTCTCTAGCATTAATTCAGCGGCCATTTTATCCATTTGGCTAACTACTTCCTTGGCATCGTGATGATCTAATACGGTAGTGGCGGCCTCAACTAATTTTTCATTTACAGGAGTTGATGTTTGTTTTCTCGGGCCACTGCTAAGGTTGAATGCGGCGCTGAATTCACCAGCATCCATGCTTGGACTTTCAGCTAATTCTACTTGTTTCTCCCCACTTTTTGCAAATTTGGATTCAATCTCACTAAATTCTTCAGCCACTTTGGGCCTTCTTGCATCTTCTAATTCTTTGAGGCTCTTTTGTTCCTCCCCGATCTTCCTTCTTCTCTGTAGGGCAAGGTGGATTGCAAGAGCAGAGAATATTATGGCAAAGAAAGTGTACGAATGGCGACTCCATGTTTCATCAATAAAGCCAAACATTGGAGCAAAGTCGAACCATGGCTCCTCTTCAACTGGCTGGTCAGGTTGCCAAGGTGTGCCTAACCAATCCTCATTACTTGATGTATTTACTTCAGCCCCTTCAGGGTCAGAAAAACTCCACATGCTGATGTTCATCCATAAGGTGCCATTTAGAGGTTCATCACTCGGCAATTTAGCCCAAGAACGGAAGGTAATATTCTGTCCTTGTTCAATGTCTATTATTTGGAAGTCTCGCAACGGGTCAGCGTCTAATTCAAATTCAGCTCCATCTGGTGGGCTCAAGCCATGTTCAGTGAAGTGACTGACCGTTAAGACCACAATTAACCCGTCTTTGCCATTACCTAGATTTTTCACCGTACAAGACATCGTCATCAAACCATCAGCATCGATCTCTTGAACTACTTCTTCAAAAACCCAATTAGAATCTAAAGCAATACTTACATTTATTTTCAAAGTATCAACAATTTCTCCATTTACAGGACGCAATTTCCAAATAACTTCGGCTTGAGTAAAGGCTTCTATCCCTTCATCGATAGTAATTTCTATTCCTGGAATCTCAACCGTCTCACCTCTTGCGAGAGAAATTTGGCTGGAAGGATGATTGACAACTACCCATTCAGGAGAGTCAGAAAATAATACGAAGGAGTCAATAAAATTCCCACTATTAGTTACAATTATTGAGCCACTACAAGTTTCACTTGGCTTGATACTTCGACATTCTATTCCAGTGAAATCAATACTCCCATTACGAACCAATTCAATATTGGCAAACATATCGACACTAACTTTCCTTGTTGGGGCAGATGGACTGTAAGCACTAACTCTAATTCCTGCTGAACTTGAGACTAGTGCCGGAGCAAGAATTGAGATATCGACAAAAGCACTTGTATTGATTGCGAGTAAAGAGGCATTATATTCTGTCGAGATTCTAAAAGTCCAACCTGAAATATTGAGAATATCTGCACTTTCCCCAATAGGAATGCCGTTTTGGTCCAATTCCCTAATTTCAATCTCCATTCTAGATTGTGAATTGCCTGTATTTCTAACTTTCAATTGCAGTTTCCCTGTACCTTCTGGGTCAAGACTAATATTGCCTTGATGCCAATCGATAGTTGCATTGTGGAAAGTTTTTGGGATAATTGTGAATGTGTATGAAGATACAGCAGAATCAAGAGAGGATGTAGCAGTCATTGTCCACGTTAATCCCTCTCCTGAAGTTGGACTTCCATTGATTACTGGGGGAACCCAGACTTGGATATTCACCCATCCAATAGCGCCTCCATCTATACTCATTTGACTTCCATTCCATGGCTCCTCTCCTAAATCCCATTGAATTCTCCATCCTACATCACCTTCTAATTTTATCAGTGGCTCATCTAACACAGTTCCATTATTGCTAAGGTTAAGGGCAAAAGAGAAGGGTGTATCGGGGTTGATCCTGAAGGTACTTCCTGCACTCCCCCAACCTAATGAACTTTCAATATCAACAGAGATATTGATACTCATTGAATGAAATAACTCTTGACTACTATTATACCTCCATTCAAGATTGATAGTTTGTATACCCAAGGCTGCACCAGAATCTGCTGTCAAGGTGAAAAGAAGTTGACCTAATGCGCCAGAATTCATTTCAATGGCGTCATTTGGTAAACCTGAAACAGAAATTGAGTTGAGGGATTGTTGCATACTGATATCACTGATAATTTGCTCATCCTTTAGGTTATGCCAAACTAATGACACCTCTTTCGCTTCATCTCGATGAATATGCACAATTTGAGGATTGGAGACAGTGAAGTCAGCCTCTCTAGAAGATGTATTCATTTTTTCATTAGTAGGTGCCGGCAAGGAAGTGTCAACAATACTCGTGGTGACTGAGATTAGTAAAATAACCACCAGCAACTGAGCCTTCATCAGGAGGCTGGCAGACATCTTGCACTTCAAATATTTCGTTGATTCGTGTATGAAAACTAATCGGCAACCTCATTCGTATCAACCCCTCTCGATGAAACATGCCCCCGCTTTGGCCTTTCAAGAAGAAGACGGTCGCCGAAGAGCAATCACCAGTTCAAATCTCCTATGAACGGAGTGATGACCACTCTGCAAAGGCTTTAGCGGACACCTCTCATACCGATAACCAAGATTTCAAAGCAGCAATGGCGGCTTTGGCGAACCCCACTTTAGAAGAACCTGCAAAACCAACATCTGCAGTTCCTGAAAAAGAATATGTTCAGTCAAATGATGGCTATTGGTATTTAAAAAAGGCCGATGGGAGTTTTGAGCCTGAAGCATATCTTAAAAATGATGACGGAACATTCCGCGCTTATTCAGCAAATTAAAATAATGCTTATGATTTACAAAACTGGGTCAGGAATGGTTTTTCTTAAAGCCTGAAGGCAAAATTCAGCTCCATGTAAAGGCACCCTTAATTCAAATAATGCTCCAACGTTAGGGTCTATTTCGCCCATCTCTCCAACCTTTTCACCGTCGATAAAAATTTGGGAAGCCCGACCCTTCATCCATGGTCCGTACTGTACTGGCATCTCCCTCCACTCTATTTGTGAAGATGATGAACCGATTCCAAGGTCTCTGAGGAATGCTTGAACCATACCTCTGCAATTTGCGAATGAGGAGATATTTTCTGCACAAAGCCAAGAAACTCTGTCCTTATTATGATGATTTCTAACGGTGGTACCGACTTCATAGATTCGCTGGGGAAGCTCATGGTGTCGGTTTGCAGCTAATAACCTCAATAAACTGGGGAGAACCGATTGTCTGAGCATGGTGTGGTCTTGAGTTATTGGGTTGGAAATTAATGTTGGACTTCCTTCACTTTGCCAACGAGGATATGCAAATTGATCTTTTTCATTTGATAATGTCAAACTTTGTACCTGAGTCAGTCCAAGCCCACATAGGCTGTCTCTAAGTCTTCGCTTGAAAGTTGCATCTTGATGGGGAATTGCCGTAGTTGCGTGGCTTGGACTTGCTTCACCGAGGTTCTCATAGCCATGCCCGATTGCAATTTCCTCGACTAAATCTATTGGATGCAAAATGTCGAACCTCCATCTGGGCATTTCTATCATCAACAAGTTTGAGCCTTTGCTAGCATCAGCCATTCTACCGCTTCCAGATTCCTCGGATGTTTCTCGACCGATGAAGCGGCCACCCATCCGATTAATTGCCTGATTAAGTTCCGCATCGCTAAAATCATATCCAAGAATTGAGAACACTAATTCTTCTGGGACTTTGTGCACGACGGCTTTGGAATTTGGGGATTCGAATTGTCGCCCTTCACAATCTGTTATGTTAACTGATTCAACGATTCCTCCGCGGGCTTGTAATTGAAGGCAAATAAGGAGTAAACTGCATTCGCAGGCGCGTTTATCCCAACCGGTTACATCGATGAAGAAATCGTTGGTTTGATGGTTCACAGTGGTATGGTCTCCGTTGATTATTGGAGGGAATGATAGTACTGCATTATCATCGTCAAGGATTACAGGAAAGCGTTCAAACCCGTCTAAGAGGTGTGCATATTCAACACCTTTTTCATGGCTAGATAGGATTTCAGAAATTGACATTTCTTGTTGCATTTGAAGTGGAATAAATGAATGTTCTTTTGGCACCGATACTACCCTGAATGGAGGTTTTAAAGAAGCCAAGTCATGGACTCCAATTGAAGCCCTTCTGCGCCCTCTTCCAAGTGCGAAATGAAGTTTTTCTTGGTGTTCCATCAAGGTTTTGATGAATTCTTCTTTTTCCTCTGAATTATCGCCACTGTCAACTGCTCTGACTATTGCTCCAAGGATGACAGGCCGGATTTCCTTGAGGCTACTATCAACCATTAGTTTGACATCACCCTGTTGAATATCCATCTCTGGAACGGCTTCAGTTGCATGTAAGAAGGGACGAATTGCATGGGCAAGAGTTTCACCAGAAAGTAAATCAGGTCTGTCTGGAAATATCTCAATCTCCAGCATCTTTTCATCGCATCTGTCAATATCTGTTCCGAGCAAAGGTAATTGATCGGCTATCAATTCAGGATTACTCACAATATTGTGTCTTTGAAGTATTTTCTTCAATAAAGATTGTTCGACCTTGATGGTTGGCATCTTAATCACCTCAACTTGCAAACCAATGTGGCAAGGGTCTGCCATATCCAGATAAACGAAGCCCACTAGTTGCCGCAGTTTCATTGTTAATTGCTCTCAAATGCTTACGTGTTAATTGATCAATACTAACTATCCCTAGTTGAATTAACCAACCTTCTAGATTTGCAGCTTGTTCCTCCAGCCATTGGTTAATTGCCGTAATACCATTTTCTGGTGTGCTACAAATAACCATCTTACAACCTGCTGAACAGGCTATTGCCAAGTCCTGAGCAGTAGCATCCCAATCCAATTCAAGCCCTAATAAAACACCATTTCTTCCCAATGAATTTGCAGCTGCAGAGCGTCCAATTAGAGGTAATGCTGAGGCAGCAGTCCTACCACTTGGATCACCAAGGCGAGAGATACATGCATCTACATCTGAATTTGCAGAAAGTAAGTGGAGATTTTCAACTTCATCGAGGTCTGAAAGAAGGACAATTGGCGAGTCTTCTCCAACTAATCCCTTGAGGGACACAATGACTCCATCTAAGCGGGCAGAATTGAGTGAAGGAATTGCAGAAATATCGAGTACAACTCCTCCTGCACCTTTTAGTAAATTGGCTGCCTGATTGAGGTTTTCTTCATCGAGTAAAACTAAATCTATTGCTCTTGGATTTGTTCTTACTAAGAATGGTTGTTTGCTGACCCTCCCCTTGTTCAAACCCTTGCCGTCTTCACGCATTGGCAAGAGAGGCAATGGCAATCCAAGTGCTTCACATTCGCCACCCCGCTCACCAAGTAAGACCATGGTGTCGCGTTCGGAATGTTTTGGGGGGGCGGTATCCCCCGAATTGACGAGAGCGATACCATCCCATGCGCCACTACTTTTTCTCTGAGGCAATATTGGATACAACATCGAATCATTATCGACTACCAGACAAACAGCATCAGCGGGAACTTCAAGAGTAGGGTCGGCCATTTCTGAATTCAATTTTTTACATTCGGCAGTACTTAGAGTGGACATTTTCACACCGTTTGGAATTGGTGGGCATCTACCATTGATGATTATTCTGCCACCACTCATGCCGATACCAGGCTCGTTTCCTACATCACCATGGATGATGATGTCTCCATCCGACATTCCGCCGCCTATTCGATTGCCGCAATCTCCTCTAATGACTAACATCCCTCCAGAAAGACAAGAGCCGGCATCATTTCCTGCTCCATCCCTGATAACTACCCTTCCAGATGACATCGAATGGGCAACAAAATCTCCAACTCCCCTCTCAGCCGAAATGTGGCCACCATTATTCCATGCGCCAAAGTAATCACCTGCTTGACCTTCTAATGTAAAGGAACCACCAGTTGAAAATGCGCCAACACAGTCTTTCAAAGCACCAAGCATTCGTAATCTAGCGCCGTTTGGTAGCCCAGGAGCGACACCCATTTCCCCTTGCTTGGGATTTGGTTCACCATCACGGCTCCATCCGACCTTCATTCCTTGGTCAAGTTGCAATGCTCTTTCCACTAACCGTTGGAGGTCTTTATTCAGCGCAAGACTGCGGCTGACATCCTCTCGCATCTGCGCCATTGGCTGGCCCACAGCCTCATCGCCTTCAAGATGTTTACTTGCCTGCTATGCCTTTGAGTGGATTGACCACCCTTTCAGTAATGTTCATGAGCATACCGCAAAGGCGTTGTATTGAGGGTGGTGCAGATGGCCGTTATCAGAGTAGCAATCAATGGATATGGTACGATTGGCAAGAGAGTTGCGGATGCAGTTGCCGCACAAGATGATATGGAAATAGTAGGGGTAACTAAGACCAGCCCTTCGTTTGGCTGTGATTTAGCAGTCCGAAAAGGATATCCACTGTACTGTACATTTGACGATTCTGCAAAGATATCTGCATTTGCTGCCGAAGGATATAGTTGCACTGGCGGCCTATCAGACCTACTTTCCGCTTGCGATATAATCATCGATTGCTCCCCTGGGAAGGTTGGTGCTGATAATTTAGCAAAATATGAAGCGGCTGGAGTTAAGTCTATTTTCCAAGGCGGCGAGAAACATTCCTTGACTGGCTTATCTTATACGTCATCTGCTAATCACCAACAAAATCTCGGCGCCGACTGTACCCGAGTCGTTTCTTGTAATACAACTGGTTTATCACGAACTTTGATGCCTTTACATAATCACTGTTCAGAGATAGGTGGTATTTCGGTGAATTGTGTAATGATTCGTCGAGCGGCCGACCCAGGAGATTCCTCCAAAGGGCCAATTAATGCAATCAAGCCTGTATTGAAAGTACCTTCTCACCATGGGCCAGATGTCATGACCGTTCAGCCTGATATTAGGATTAACAGTTTAGCAGTGGCAGTCCCAACTACCATAATGCATGTTCACGCCATGACTGTAGAACTTCCCGAGGGCCATGGGCTAACTCAAGATTCAATCCTACAAATGTGGCATGACTCACCTCGAATTATTATTATGAATGGGGCAAAAACTAGGATAACAACTACTGCCGAAGTTATGGAATTAGCAAGAGATATTGGAAGGACTTGGGGCGACTTACACGAAATATTCGTTTGGGAGGATGGAGTTAGTCTGAATGAAAACACCCTTTATTATTTCCAAGCAATCCACCAAGAAAGTGATGTCATTCCTGAAAATGTTGATGCCATCAGGGCATTGATGAATACTGAAGTAGAATGGGAAATTAGTGTTGCAAAAACCGATGCAGCAATTGCAAAATTCAATAATATTTGAAAATGTATTTGCCCATGATGCCGATTCCATCAATAAGGGTATCAAGGTCGCAATAGGTGTGAGAGGCATGATAGATTCTCAGAGATTCACCATTCTCACCTTGGTATTACTCCTAATCTCGCCATTTTCATACATGGCTGGTGCAAGTTCTTCTGAAGATGAAGAGAGAGAAAATACAATTCTTTGGACTGAAATTTCGCCTTCAGGGATGTTCCCTGTTGATTTGCGGGAATCAACTGGCATAGTTCACCTTTCAACTGGCGCCTTCGATCCATTATTGCAAGAGGAACTAACCCCCTCAACTCTACCAATCGGTTCTTCTTCTCAAGTTGCTCTTATTCAACTCCATACTACCGATGCAATGGTTTTGGCAGAGTTGGCTGATATTTATTCACTGTCAATACTTGACCATATGCCCGATGAAGCTTGGATTGTAAGAATACCCAACCAAGATAGAATATCTGCACTGGAAAATGAATCATCTGTACGTTGGATTTCCCCCTTGGACATCGCTTGGAGAATGTCTGAAGATTTACAACAGGCATGGATTGATTCCCCTTCTTTGCTTGACCTTTCTCTGATATTAGCCCCTGACTTGAGTGAGGTTGGAATTGAGCAATTAGAAATCAGACTGAAAGATTTGCAGGCTGGAGAGGTTTGGTGTGGTTGGACCCAATGTGAAATATGGGGGATGGAATGGGATAACCGTCAAATCAACAACCTACTTGCAGATGATTCAATTCTGTATATTTCGCTTCTAGAAAAATCCATACCCTTGAATTCCTATGCTGCACAGACGGTAGAATTGGATGAAGTTCTTGGTACACTAAATATGGATCTTGATGGGAGTGGAGAAGTAATCGGTGTGTCAGATACTGGAATCGACTCCTCTCATCCTGACTTGAATCAGAAGATTCTTTCCATCAAGACTCAATATGGATTGGACACTTCTTCCTTAGACAAAAACACTGGTCATGGAACTCATGTTGTGGGGACAATATTAGGGGATGGAAGTGGTGATTCTGAAGGCAAAGGATTAGCATCGGGTTCATCGATGCACTTTCAAGCATTAGAGCATGACAATACCGGTTTCTTTGGACGGCAAGGCTCATTATACGATATGCTTCGAACTTTTTACACTGCAGGGTCCAGAACTGGTTCCAATAGTTGGGGTTCTCCTGCAGAAAATAAGACCGTGAAATCATCATAGTCATTAGCGAAGGTATCGACGCTTCTAGAATCGCTGGTATATTCTCCTTGAGCCCCAGGAGAACCCCAACTATTGGAACCAGTTCTGGACCCTGCAGTGTAAAAAGTTCGAAGCATATCGTATAATGAGCCTTGCCGTCCAAAGAAACCGGTATTGTCATGCTCTAATGCTTGA
>JAAZXA010000017.1 GCA_014240385.1 Methanobacteriota archaeon
AGCAGCGTTCCAGTTGTTCTCGAAGAATGTCCAAAGCCTCAGGACATGGAGGGAAAGGACTGTCCAGTACATCGGCAACAACCAATTCGTCACGAATCTTGAAGTCAAATCCAGAAGTATCCCATGATTTACCTCCGTGATAACAGACATCATCCTTTTCTTCTTCGACGATGTCTTGAGCAATACGCTTAGCGTGCTTTGCAGCGACCTTTTGAGCATTCAAATACATCGGGAAATACAGAGTCTCGCCGTACGTGACTCCGTGATTTGTGAACACAGTCATGCCGTTTTTTTGATACAGGTTAACAACTTCTGAATGACCCATGCCAACGATATCAGTTCCGTTGTTTTCCAAGATAAATTCCAGTGCGTATCGCATGAGCCGGAACGAGAGGTTCTTGCCGCGGAAGTCTGGAGATATAGTAAGCGCACGAACCTCGTAAGTTGAGGCGAGCCGATCGCCACAGAGGGCGTAGGCCGATTCATGCAGCGTTTTTTCAGAGAAATATTGGGTGATTCGGAACGGTTGTTGTGATGGTGGATTCAAACTGATGTATCCTGCGAGGATTCCATTCTCTATGCATGCGATGAAGTGATGACCAGGGTCATCGATTTTCTCTTCATTATTTGTTTCGTACTGTTGCAATTCGTCCGCGTACACTTTGTGTCGAAGCGAGGAAATTTGATCCCAAACCTCCTCGATACCTTCATCGTCCGGAAGGGGATAGTCGAACAAAACGTATTCAGGCATGGCTTGTTCAACCTCCCATCTCCTTTGAATTGTTTGCCTGATATTCACAATCACTCCATCATAACGCTAGAATATAGAAGAATATGAAGGGCCCCTCGTAAGTAGAGGCCACGGAGTGCTCAGCCATTGCGCGAACGGCTGTGATAATTTTGCTATTCAGCGCATGCTGGGTTTCTTATTGCTCGCTCCGCTTTGCAATACTCAACTTCCACACATCATGCAGTCATCTGGGCTATCCAAACTACATGCGATTGCTTCAGCAGAAAGTGGGTCAATATTTTCGCTGCGCTCTGCCAGTTTTGTCATCGTTTCATCCTTAACGCTTTTTGATTCTGATTCAACTGTGAATTGGATTGCATCTGCTGCTGCTTTTGTGCGTAGGTAGTACATTCCTGTTTTCAATCCGTGTTTCCAGCCGTGGAAATGCATTGAGGATACCTTGGGTGGTGTTGCATCGAGCATGTGGATGTTGAGAGATTGGCTTTGATCGATGTATGGGCTGCGTGCTGCTGCCATGTCGATGATGATTCTTTGCTTGATTTCCCAAGTAGTCTTGTAGAGTTCTGCGATGTGTTCAGGAATTTCTTCAATGCCCTGAACGCTTCCCTTGTTGAGCAGGATTTTATCCTTCAATTTCAAGTTCCAAACACCTTCATTGATTAAGTCTCTAACAAGGTGCTTGTTGACTACGATGAATTCACCTGAGAGTGTTCGTCGCACATAGAGGTTGGAAGTAAAGGCTTCAAAACATTCGTTGTTGCCGAGAATTTGGCTTGTCGATGCTGTTGGCATTGGTGCTACTAAGAGGGAGTTGCGCATTCCGTGTTGTTTGATTTCAGCCTTGAGAGCCGTCCAATCCCAGTTTCCTGAATCTGGCGTTGCACCCCACATGTCGAATTGTAAGATTCCCTGGCTAGCAGGTGAGCCAGCATAAGTTTCGTATGGCCCTTCAATTTTGGAGAGGTCTTTGGAGGAAGTGCATGCGGCGAAGTATATCGTCTCGAAGATATCTTTGTTTAATTTACCTGCACTCTCACTTTCGAATGGTAGTTTTAGCATGGCAAATGTGTCTGCTAAGCCTTGTACTCCTAATCCGATCGGACGGTGGCGGAAGTTGGATTTTCTTGCTTCTTCCACTGGGTAGAAGTTTTCGTCGATAACTCGGTTGAGGTTAGCGGTTGCATGGTAGGTGACATCGAACAGTTTCTGGTGGTTGAATACTCCGTTTTGCACAAATTTTGGTAGGGCGATACTTGCTAAGTTACAAACTGCAACCTCATCAGGTGCTGTGTATTCAATAATTTCAGTACATAGATTGGAGGAACGGATTGTCCCGAGGTTCTTTTGGTTGGATTTTGCATTGGCTGCATCTTTGTACAGCATGTATGGTGTGCCAGTCTCGATTTGGGATTGGATGATTGCATCCCATAACTCCCTGGCCTTGAAAGTTCTACGTGCCTTCCCTGCTTTCTCATACTTGGCGTAAAGAGCCCTGAACTCATCGCCATGAGTATCGTGGAGGTCCGCGCATTCATTAGGGCAGAATAGACTCCAGTCCGCATCTTGTTCTACTCTTTCCATGAATAAGTCTGGAGTCCAAAGGGCGTAGAATAAATCTCTTGCTCTCATTTCTTCCTTACCGTGGTTCTTTCTTAAGTCTAGGAACTCAAAGATATCAGGGTGCCATGGTTCCAAGTAAACTGCGATGGAACCCTTGCGCTTTCCACCACCTTGGTCGACATAGCGAGCTGTATCGTTGAACACCCTTAGCATTGGCACTAATCCATTGCTGGTGCCATTTGTACCTTTGATGTAGGAGCCTTTGGAACGAATGTGGTGGACCGATATGCCGATGCCACCTGCTGACTTGGAGATCATCGCACATTGTTTGAGGGTATCATAAATTCCAGTTAGGGAATCATCTTGCATTGTTAGAAGGAAACAACTAGACATTTGTGGGTTTGGTGTACCGGAGTTGAAGAGAGTAGGAGTTGCATGTGTGAACCAACCTTCTGACATTAGGTCATAGGTCTCTATTGCCTTTTCAAGATTATTCTTGTGGATTCCGATGGAAACGCGCATCAGCATTTGTTGGGGGCGCTCTGCAACTTTTCCATACATTTTCAATAAGTAAGAACGCTCGATTGTTTTGAAGCCAAAGTAATCGTAATTATTGTCGCGGCTGTAATCTATGTGTGAATCTAACATTTCTGCATTATCCATGACGATTTTGTAAACTTCATCGGAGATTAAGGGAGCTGGTTTATCAGATTCTGGATCGATGTATGCATGTAGTTGATTGACTATTTCTGAAAATGAATCATTTGTTGACTTGTGAAGGTCATCAACTGCAATTCTTGAGGCTAAGTAACTATAATCTGGATGATGGCTGACGAGACTGGCAGCGGTTTCAGCGGATAATTGGTCTAATTCTTTAGTAGTTACACCATCATAAAGCCCTTCGATGACTAATTTTGCTACTAGCCCAGTATCTACCCAATTTAGGTCTAGGCCTTCTGCTAGCGTCTCCAATTTTTCGCGAATAGCATCAAAACGTACGGCTTCTTTTTCCCCTTTCCTGTTGACTACTTTTAATCCCATTTTTACTCACCTCCTCCTATCTTCCAGCGCAACAAAGTTTCTCCCATCGCGGACGGCTTAGAAGTCTTCCTCCATAGAGAACCGCGTTTGTACCGCTCCCAGACTTGAGCCCGCATTCATCACACCTGCTTTTTGGTATTCTGCGACCCGCTTTTCGAAGAAATTTGTCTTTCCTTGCATAGAAATCATCTCCATCCAAGGGAATGGGTTTTCTGCGCCATAAATTTTTGTACATCCTAAAGCAACAGCCAAGCGGTCTGCGACGAATTCGATATATTGACACATGTGTACATCATTCATTCCCAGTAGCGATACTGGTAGTGCTGAGGTTACGAACTCCTTCTCTATTTCTACTGCTTCTGAAAGAATCGCCCTAACTTTGGAACATTCCGCAGGGCGTTGCATTTGAGTATGTAATAGACAGGCAAAATCACAGTGTAGGCCTTCGTCTCGAGAAATCAATTCATTTGAGAATGTAAGGCCTGGCATCAAGTTTCTTTTCTTCAACCAGAAGATTGCACAGAAGGAGCCTGAGAAGAAAATCCCTTCAACGGCAGCGAATGCAACTAGGCGTTCGGCGAAATTCCCCTTCTTACGAGAGAGCCAGCGCATTGCCCAGTCCCCCTTCTTCTTTACCGAAGGTACGGTTTCTAAGGCCTTGAAGAGGTGATCTTTCTCATCAGGATCTGAGATGTATGTGTCGATTAAGAGGGAGTAGGTTTCAGCATGGACATTTTCCATCATTATTTGGAAGCCGTAAAACGCACGGGCTTCTGGCCATTGGACTTCATTTGAGAAGTTTAGGACTAGGTTCTCGTTGACGATGCCATCACTGGCAGCAAAGAAAGCCAAAACATGTTTGAGGAAATGACGTTCATCATCATTTAATTTGGCCCAGTCTTTGGCATCTTGGGCTAAATCTATTTCTTCAGCAGTCCAAAAACTGGCCTGCTCCATTTTGTACATTTCCCATATGTCGTCATGCTTAATCGGGAAAAGGACGAACCTATCGAGGTTCTCCTTGAGCATGGGTTCGACGAACTCGGAACTGAAGTCGATGTCCTGCCCATCCATGTTTTGTCCCGTCTGCATTCCGCTCCCTCTCCTTGGCGCACTCACCACGCGCTAGAGTCTCCAACGCATTCCACAGGGGTCATAATCATTACCTTCATAACACGTCATCTGACATTGATTTCCAAAGGGCTTTTACAATTAGGAAATGGCACATCTTGGCTAACTATGAAGGCTTCTACCCTCTGCGATGCTCTGATGACCCGTAACCAACTGAATGTCACTTTTACCCGACTCAACCAAGCCGCCTCGGCTCCAACCCAAGGCTCTTCAAGCGCCGCAGGCTGTGACTTGCGTTGTCTTGAAGATACAGTGATTCGCAAAGGCCAATCTTCTCGTATTAAAACAGGTTTAGTAGTAGCCATACCAGAAGGATGGGAAGGGCAAATCCGCTCTCGTTCAAGCCTAGGTGCAAAAGGAATGATCATGCCAAATGGAGTCGGAACAATAGATTCAGATTATCGCGGCGAGTTGATGGTTTTGGCGACATGGATTGGTGAAGGCGACGAATTTCATTTGGCAAAAGGAGAACGCTGCGCTCAATTATTACTAGCCCCAGTGCCATTGGTCTCTTTTACAGAAGTAGATGATGTCGAAGCATTGGGTGATACTCAGCGTGGAAGCGGCGGTTTTGGCTCATCTGGGCGCTTTTGAGGAATCAGTATGAAGGTAGTACACCTTGGAGTCATTGAGTTCTCCGAGGCGGACGCCCTGATGAGCAATATGCAAAAGCAGCGCATCTCTAATGAAATTGAAGATACTCTGCTTATTTGTGAGCATCCCGAAGTAGTCACTATCGGACCTAAAGCCCGTAATGATGGCGTTCAAGCACCTGCTAGTTACCTAACTGTTGATGTAGACCGAGGCGGAGGTCTAACTTGGCATGGTAAGGGTCAAATTGTCATCTATCCAATTATCCATTGGAATCAAGCAGATGAAGCAAATGTCAGCCAAATCATTCACAAGTTAGAGGAGTGGATAATCACAGCATTATTGGAACATAAAATCTCAGCAACTCGCGATGAAAGGATGCAAGGGGTCTGGGTCGATGGGCATAAAATTGCGAGTATCGGTTTATCTTTCCTACGATGGGTTAGTAGACATGGCTTCACGATAAATGTCGATACGCCGGCTGGTAGAGTAGAGAACTTAGCAGGTTGTGGAATGAGTCCAAAAACCACGACCTCACTAAATGCCTTAGGTCATGAGGTTGCGGAAGTAGAACTAATAGATTCACTTTTGAAGAAATCGGAAGAGATTCTCGGCAGGAATAGAAACTAGTTTTGTGGTATATCTGATATTGCCTTTGATATACTGGAGATTATTGATGGGGCTTTATGAGCAGAAGAAGCCTTGTAGCACTGTTGATGATCAGCCTGATGTTAATTTCAATCCCAAGTAGTGCAACCGCCCAAAGCGATGATACGATTACTGATGATAGTATCAAGTATACAAATGAAGAGATAAAAGTAGATTTGAATGAAACTGCTGGTAAATTGAGTTTAAAACTCGGAGATGCAAAGATGCGATTATAATGGGGGACAGTAGAAAACCCTGGTGAAATTTCCTTACTTACTACACAAACACATTTCATGGGAGTTGCAGATATCCACGATTCCCGCGGTCATTTCAATAAGAGAGTTGGTATTCCAGTAAACACTATTTTCTATCAAAAATTGGATGGCATTATTGAATATGAAGATCTAAATAATGATGGCCTATTCAATGTAAAAGGTCAAGGAAAGGCAGGAACATTGGATGAAATATCGAAATCTAATGTCAGTCATGAACCTGTCCTGAAATATATTTCATTCAGTAATTTAACTTGGACTCCTTCTGTTTTGACAGAAGAGTGTAATGGAAATAATTGTCAATTTGATTTCATTCTTGAAGCAACCTCAATCGCCTATCAGGGCAATGATGCGGATGCTAATCAAAGTCTTGACCTCGTCAAGTATATTTTTCACATAACAACAACCGAAACAACAGTCGAAGTTGAGGCAATGCCTCATTACCGTGTGGAGACCCATAAAGATAGGGGTAAAAACATGAAAATTGACTCTAGTAAGAAAATTGGAAGTAACAACATTACCGCAGATGTCCTAAACAACGTATGGAAGTATGACCAAATTCTCGAAGGATGGGATGCTTCAGCCAATGACAGCCGATTGATGACAGTTGTCGAATATGGCATGGGGGCCTACATGAAGAATACCGTAGCTGATTGGACAAAGGAGCAATTCCAGAAAATGCCTGGACCAAAACCATTCGTGGGTCAAGCAAAAAAGAACCCCGCAATGCGTGACTCCCCGCCACTAATGGATGAACATGACAAATTTGGCCACCCATTGAAGTGTGGAATGGACTATGTTGAGATGAATAATAATGGTCAAGAAAATGAACAAAAGAAGAGCAAAAAATTCGAGCAAACTCATTGCAGTTCTGAAGGAATGGAATTGAAAGAAGAAGAAATTTCAAACGCTTCAGTAGTTAGAGCAGGCGGATTACATTTCGATAATGATGGTGCAAAGATGGCAAGCATCCGTTGGGTCTCTAATGCAACAGTTGATGGAGTCGAGGAAGAAGTTCTCTTCCAAATACACGGAATCCGCCCTATAAATAAGGAAGACTTGCAGAATAGTAGCCTTCCCGATGGCCATTACAAAGGAGTTAGGATGATTGGAGGATATAACCACCCAGTAGGCGAAAATATTACCCATGATCCAGAATATGACATCGATGTTATGACCATTGATACTGCAGGATTTGGAGAACCATTTGACCTTAGAAGCCAAGGTCTGGTTAGAAACTTAATGCGAATAGCGCCGCTCATCATGGGAGCACTTGTTGTTGGAGTTGCTGGTACCGTTCTGATGGTCCGTCGTAAGGCAAAGAAAGCGGCATTGATTCCAAAGGCCGAGGACTTCCCAAGTATGGGGGCTAATGCAGAACGCGGTAGCAATTGGCATTCCTATGTCAAACAAGGTGATTCTTAAATCACGTCCGCCCCATTGCGCATTCATAGCGAGGGTGGAAAGAGTTGACCATTAAGCCGAGCAATGCAGATAGGGTATTGATTGCTTTATCTGGGTGTCAGCAATACCTAGACCGGTTTGAATACCCTCGGCGCTATAGCCAACGGGGTTTAGTCGAGCGACTTGGAATGGCGCAATCTCATATTTCACGAGATGTATCAATATTAATTTCTAAAGGCTTACTAATCTCAGAAAGGAGAAGAGTTGCAAATGAAAGAAAGCGAGTCACCGCATATATCCTAACTGAAAAAGGTCAAGATAAAGTTGAAGAATTATCTTCAGAACTAGCAAATTGTGAGGTCCTTCACCGAGGAGAGGATGGAGAATTAAAGCGTAATTCATTGAAAGATTTGGTTACCAATGTGGAACCCTTGGAATGGGCAAGCATTCTGAAGCAGGCAAAAACTCATGATGGACTTCCTTTGATTGAAATCAACATTGAAGGAGATGAGGGAGAACTTGACCTCTCTAGTGAAACCATCACTCTCCTTATTGAAATGGCTCAGTTGAAAATGGCAACAGGAGATACAATCCAAGCAGCATTACACCTTCGACGAGCGGCTATTCTACATCGACGTGCAGGAAATGTATTTGGCGAAGCCAAGTGTTTACTGATTGCGGCAGGACTTGATGGGCATATTGCCGATGTTAATCACCTCAATTCATTAGTTGATAAAGTTGGAGAATCGGCATTTAGCGCTGATGAACTACTTGCTTTGGGAGGCTTTTCTCCCAAATTGGAAGATGCAAATGCCCTACAACAGGCTATTCAAAGAGGTAGAGATTTGTCATTGCTATTAGAAACAAAAGAAGTTGAAGAGACCGAGGTGCTTAATGTAATCAAGGATCTATCAAGGGGGGCTGCAAGTCGTCCTGAATTAGTGGCTGACATCGCCCTCAAACATGGTTCACACGCCGCCTTAGAAGCAGTTTGGGAATTGGACATTTCAGTCAACACAAGAGGACACGTTGGCTTTTCTTTATTCCAATTAAATGGTGATAAATCGATTCTCCATCAACTGAAGGAATTGTTCGAAGAAATAGAGGATGCTGCAGGGATTGAAGTCTGTGAGCGTCTGCTATCTTCATGAAGTCATAGCCAGTGCAGGCGAATATGAGCGATGTATGGTGGCCACAAAATGGTCCACCCGTCCATGGGAATGAGATTCCCCCAATTGCCTATTTAGATTGGTACGAGCCTCGTTTGATGGAGCAAAGGCCGCATGACCTCTCGCATTCAGGCCTGCAATTAGATTGGTCAGAAGAATTGTCAAACATTGAAAATCTCATCATTCACCCGCTATACGATGGAATCGACATGCGTCAACTGATTGCGCAGAGAGAAGGTGTTGCAATAGAACGAGTTGTAGCAACTCATGGAGCAACTGACGCAATTCACCTAGCAATTGCTGCGGCCTTACCTTCTGGTTCAAAGCGTCTAGCAGTTGAGATGCCCTCTTATGCACCAGTTAGTCAATCTGCTAGAATAATGGGAATTGAAACTGTGGAATTCAACCGAATTAATTCAGGCACAGGCCCTTGGAGGCTTGATAGAGATAGGCTTAGTGAAATTATTCCAACAGTTGACGGTGTCTTAGTAACGCCAATCCTCAACCCCACTGGTTTTGACCTCTTGACAGAAGATATGGATTGGTTAGTCGAAGCCTGTAGGATGGAAGGTATTCCTCTGATTGCTGACGAGGTCTACAATGATTCATTACGCACATCAGGAAATTTCCGTCCTGCGCATACCCTCGGAGGGCATTGTGTGAGTATTAACTCCTTGACTAAAATATACGCTCTGGGCTCATTGAGGTTTGGATGGATTATTGCAAGCGAAGAAATTGCCAATAATGCTATGCGCGCCTTAATGACATTTACAGGAATGCTGGCAACGCCAAGCGTCCGACTCGCTGCTGCTGCATGGCCACATTTACAGAAGGCTTTGGATGCCATTGAGGAGCGTAGAAAACATGCTATTCCTTTATTGGAAAAAGTACTGGAAAAGCATGGAATTGATTGGCAGGCTCCACCTCAAGGAGTATTTGGAGCATTTGACATTGGCGTTGATGCGATGCAAGTAATCGATGGAATTGGCAAGCAAGAAGGTCTGCTGGCAATCCCAGGCTGTATGTTTCACAAAGATCTCAAAACTTGGATGAGAGTTGCTTGGTCAAAGCCTCCAGAGGCTTTTGCTGAGGATATTAAAGCACTTGACAGGGTTCTTTCAAAGATCCAATCCTAAACTGTTCAATTAGTTTTGAAACTAGCTTCGTCGTCATCTTGTTGATGAAGTCGCGTGATTGATAGTAAAAACTGAAGTCTTTACTCAGGCTTGCTGCCAATCTGTTCCATTCCACCACATGGTAGTTCCATTGTCCATTGCTCTCCAAGTATTACCTGCTTCATCTGTCCATTGATTGACTACTGTGGCTTGTGTGGCTGGAATTGGCAAGGGCGTATGCTGACCCATTGGTACTGCTGGTTCGACCATCATTGTTTGATTGAATGAAGGTTCTGATTCAGTCAGGGGGTTGGATTTCTTCCGCATGGTGAACATGGCTGCTCCAAGTGCGATAGTGATTATTCCACCGATGATGATGAATAGCGAAGTGTTTGAGTCCTCATTTTCAGCAACTGTAGAAGCCTTCTGTTCTGCAGCAAGTTGTGCATTATCACCTACACCATCTCCATCACTATCCAATGTTTCATCGGCATCATTTGGAAAGTCATCGGCATTATCTCCGACTCCATCACTGTCAGAATCCATAGACTCATTTGAATCATCAGGGAACTCGTCGCTGTTGTCGCCAACACCATCTGAGTCGCTATCCACAGTTTCATTGGCATCATCAGGGAATGCGTCTGCATTGTCTCCTACTCCATCACCGTCAGAATCCATGGATTCATTCGAATTATTTGGGAAGGCATCGGAGTTATCTCCAACCCCATCTTGATCTGAATCAACCGTCTCATTCTCATCAAATGGGAAAGCATCTGAATTGTCTCCTACTCCGTCTCCATCTGAATCATGACTTTCAAAGTAATCAAGGGGGAATGCATCTGAATTGTCCCCTGTTCCATCTAAGTCTGTATCTACCGTTTCACTGGCGTTGTTTGGAAATGTATCAGCATTGTCTCCCACACCATCAGAATCAGAATCCGTAGTCTCACTGGGGTCGGTAGGGAATGCATCTGAATTATCGCCCACGCCATCGGAATCTAGGTCGGCTGTCTCATTGGCATCATCAGGGAATGCATCTGAATTATCTCCAACTCCATCGCCATCAGAATCGCTTGTTTCACTGGCATCATCAGGGAATGCGTCTGCATTGTCTCCTACTCCATCAAAGTCTGAATCATGGGTTTCTCCAGAGTCATTCGGGAAGGCATCAGCATTATCTCCAACCCCATCTCCATCAGAATCACTTGTTTCACTGGCATCATCAGGGAATGCGTCTGCATTGTCTCCTACTCCATCACTATCAGTATCGGTAGTTTCACTTGCATTATCTGGAAATGCATCATCTCCATCCAGTGTTCCATCGCCATCAGAATCAATGTCTTGAATTGAAACTGTTGCACTTTCAACCATAGTTCCGTAATCGGTTCCATCACTTGGTTTGACTGTCGCCACCCAACTGTCGCCAACTGCTGTGGCCGAGGAAGGAAGAGTCGTCAGACCATCATATTGAGACACTGCACTTCCTCCATTAGGTACCCATTGAATCTGAGTTCCAGATTCTGAATTTCCATCTGAATCGAAGTAACTGTAGGATAATACCAGATCCTCATTCACCTTGGCTGTAGAACTAGGGGAAATCGCAACTTGACTGACCGAAGGTGCATCGTTAGGAGTAACCGTTTCTGTAATCGAATGAGTGGTGGTTCCCCATGCGTCTCCAGTATTCTGCCCATTGAGATTCGCAGCCAGTGTTGCCAAGGCAACAGAAACTGTTCCACTTCCAGCGGACGGGGCAGTCCAATCTAGATTCCAACTCCTTGAATTGGGATTGCTATGTGTTGCGCTGCTCCCACTGAATGAAACACCCGAACCTGCATTTGAATAACTGCCCTTATCAACCTCTAGAGAAAAGCCACCACCTGTTCCAGAAACTCCTCCAGTGACGCTGATTTGGATGCTGTAAGTTTGGCCTGGGTTGTAGGTGGATGGGAAATCATGGTTAGGGGTTGCTGAAGAAGCGTAATGACAACTGCAGCCATTACTGGCATTGTGTTTACCAGTTGGCTTTCCGTCTATGACTGGGGCAAGAGAGACCATCAGTAATGCCACGATTATTATAGGCATGCGAGTTTTTCCATAAAGCATGACTCTTCGTCTAATGGTTGGTTTATCAAAGGTGGTATCACAGGTTAATAGCATCATCGAGTTCATGAGACTATGCCTGATTTGGCTCTGGAGATGGTGGCTTTAGAACTGCCTGAAAAGACACTCAGGACGCAACACTCGTTAGCCTTGTCATCCGTTGATACAAGGCTCATTTGCTTTGAGGAGAGAAATCAAGTAGAACCTTGCCTCGGTTCTTGCGGTCATGAATGTATTGCTGAGCAACTGCCACTTCCTCAAACCGAAATACCTTGTCGACCACAGGAGAGATACGCCCGTCCTCAAGCATCTCCACCAAAGTGTATACCTGATTTTTTAGTACCTCTTCGTTTTTCCAAGTCCCCATGTGGACTCCAAAGACCGCTTTGTTTGAGTTCATCATTTTGAATGGATTGAATTTAGGGGTAGTCAACAACATTCGTAGTGCTGCCATCATCGAACGCTTGCTACCTTTTACAGCAGCAGAGCCGCCGAATGCAAACAGACGCCCACCTGAGCGCAGAGCCTTGTAGGAGCGCATCATGTGTTTACCTCCAACTGGGTCAAGGGCGTGATGGACTCCTAATCCATCAGTCTCACGCATACACACCTCAACGAAATCCTCGTTCTCTCTGTCGATGAAGTGCATACCAAGCGAGCGAACGAATTCGGCTTTATTCGTTGAAGCGGTCCCGAATACTTTGGATGCTCCAAGCGCCTTTGCTAGTTGAGCGGTTGCAGTTCCAACCCCTCCAGCGGCATGATGTACCAAAATCGTATCGCCTTGCTGAAAATTGCCTAAATATGTCAGCATGTGGTGCGCTGTCAGATAGGTGACTGGAAGTGCTGCTGCGGCGTCAAAAGATACGGATTCTGGCAGTTTGAAACAGCGTTCTGCAGGGGTTACTATTTGCTCAGAATATCCGCCCATTCCACACAATGAGACTACACGGTCGCCGATGATCAGTCCTGATCCTCCATTCCCTTTCCCTAGTTCTTTCACCACTCCAGAAATTTCGTACCCCGGAGTGAAAGGAAAGGGGGGAACTGGCGAATAAAGTCCCTGACGCATCATCAAATCCGCGAAGTTAATTCCGGCTCTGTGAACCTCGATTAGAACCTCACCTACCCCTGGAGTAGGGGTGGGGGATTCTGAGATTTCAATCGCATCCATCCCGCCTCTTTTTGTGTAAACTATGCAACGCATTTCGGCCACTCCTTGCTCAGTGTTTATCAAATCAAGTCAGCAAATGCATCAGGCTGGTATGTCCATCGCAGTGAACCTTCAGAGATATTTGCATAATGTGCCTTTATTCTTGGTTCGTTAGCGACTTTATCATGATATTTTAGTAGGCTTGGATAATTAGCGAGAGTTGACTTCTCTACACCATCAAAATTACCCGAGAATAGGCCAAATAAAGCAGTGAATACTCTGATGTCTGCAATATTCATGTCTGTGGTACTAGCAACCCACCCTGTGGTCGATTCTGCAATCTTTCTCTCCAATAATTTAAGATTTTTTGTGCCTTCTCCATCTTCTTTGAATACCGCTTGCCGCGCTTTGGTTCTTTCATCGACATCTTCTATCGAAAATGTGCCATTTAGGATTTGTGAAAACGGTTCAACTCCATCAATAAACTCGTCGACTTTTGCTGCATGGAATGGGTCTGCAGGGGTCAATCCAGCCATGTTCCCAATATATCGCAGAATAGCGGCGGATTCTGCCAGTACTCCATCCGGAGTTTGTAATATTGGAACCATCCCCCATGGTAATTCTCCATTGTGTTTCATCCGTCCATATTCTTCGAAGTTGACTTCATTATCTTTCCAATTCAAATTAGCAAGTGACAATACCACACGACTCGCTTCTGCTCTACCAGGGATTGGGAAGTAATACAATTGGTACGGTTCTGCTGTGTTTGTGAGGTGATCGCTCTGGGCCATATACATTCCAATGTAATGCGATATTCAATCATTTCGTCCCGCTGAGATGAAATCCATTCCAGATTGGAAACCCTGTTTGAGCAATTAACCAATCTATTCTATTTTACAAGGCTTCAAACCGAGGATGCGTGTGGACAGGATATGGCAGAGTTCGTGGTCGCCATTACCGGGGCTTCAAGTGCTATCCATGGCAAGCGTCTTGTCGAGGTACTTTGTGAATTAGGGCATCAGGTATTGTTGGTAGTCAGTGATGCAGGTCGTCTAACTTTAGCACATGAATGCGATACCACTCCCGAAAAATTAGCCGAGATTAAGGGAGTTCACTTGGAAGATAATTCTGATATTGGGGCACGCTCGGCTAGCGGTTCAGCAAAGATAGACGGCGTTATTATCTGCCCTTGTTCAGGAACAACTATTGGCAAAATAGCCAATGGAATTTCTGACAATTTAGTCACACGCTCGGCGGTAGTTGCAATGAAAGAGAGGCGGAAACTGATTATAGTACCAAGAGAGTCTCCTTATGCTACAGTTCACCTTGAGTTGATGGCAAGGTTATCTGGCTATGGCGTAGTTGTCTTACCTGCAAGCCCAGGCTACTATAACCATCCAAAAAGCATGGATGAATTAGTTGATTTTATCATCGCAAGAATCCTTGATCAATTAGGCCTTGAGCACTCAATCGGCAAGCGTTGGGAAGGACTGAATTAAACATCACATGCGCGGGATTCTCGCCAATCTATCTTCGTGCTTTTTCTCGGCAACTTCCCAATCATACAAATCCCTGCCACCAGAGACGGTGTCGGAAGTTGAGACATAAGAAGGTGCGATGGCGCTTTGCACATTAGCGACTTGGACAGCAGGTTGGGCTGCAACCACCGGCAATTGATGATGAAAAACCATGCTATTGCTAATGAAAGCGGCGGCGGCCCCCATTGCGGCTGAGGCGATTCCGAACAACGCATATGGAAGCATTTCTACGAAAATTGTATTATTACCAGATTTCGAATTCATACTAATGGATGCCATAAATGAAGCACTAATCATCACCCACATGATGGCAAAACCAATGCCGCAGGAAAGAGCAGAACATTTTGCTGATTCGATTGGTTTTGAAATTTTATTACCATTTATCAAACCGATCGGGATGGCAATAAATATTGAAATTAATATTGCAGAACCGGATAATACCAAGGACAGAAGAAGAAGACCTATGGTGCCTTCATCTCTTATTCCTTGAATAAAAATACTGATGCTAATGACGACGCCGATTGCCATATGTAATGCGATGCCCCAAGTCAAGTCAGTCGAAGAATAACCCTGTTCCATGAAACACAGTTGGGCATTCAGGCCTTGAACTTGCCTAAGTGATGTGAATCGCATGACCTAGGGTTGCAAGCACCGCTTCATGGAAAGATTCAGTCATTGTCGGGTGGGCATGAATTGTGCCGGCGATGTCTTCCAGCAATGCTCCCATCTCAATTGCCAAGGTAAATTCACCTGATAATTCGCTAACATGCGAGCCTACTGCCTGCACTCCAAGAATTCGGTGGTCATCTTCTCTTGCCACTACTCTGATGAATCCGCCGGTCTTCTCTGCTTCCATTGTTAGGGCTCGCCCATTTGCAGCGAGCGGGAACTTACCGGTGATTACAGGGTGGCCGGCCGCTTTTGCTGCTTCAGGTGATAATCCGACTTCGACTATTTCAGGTTCAGTGAAGACGATTGCCGGCACTGCCACAGGATCCCAAGCGCGTATCTCTCCAGCGATTACTTCTGCAACCATTTCTCCTTGAGAGGAGGCATTGTGCGCCAACATGGCGCCGCGCTCTGCAAGGTCTCCAATACAATAGACACCGCGCATATTCGTTGCACAGCGCTCATCGACAATAACGAAACCATGTTCATTGCTCTTGACTCCCATTTCTGCAAGTCCCCAGCCCTGATTATTCGGCCTACGTCCAACGGTTACCAATATTTTGTCAGCTTCGATAGTCTGGACCTTTTCTTGGTCATCCTTTGGCGCATACAAGGCATTTCCATCTTTGTCCACACCATTTGCAAATACTCCAGTTAGCACTTTGATTCCTAGGCGCTTCAGGTTTAGTTCCACAGGTCGGCGTAATTCTCGGTCGAAAATTGGCAGAACAGTATCCATCGCTTCGAGGACAGTGACATTACTTCCTAAATGAGCAAAGGCTATTCCTAGTTCAAGGCCGATATATCCACCTCCAACTACCACAAGGTTGTCTGGAATCTCTTGAAGGTCTAGGGCATGGCGGCTTGAGATGACATTGCCGCCATACTTCATGAATGGCAACTCGGTTGGAATTGAACCATTTGCAAGGATGACATTTTCTGCCTGAATTAAGATATCTCCGGATTCTGTGGCTACCTTGCAAGTTTTTGCATCGATGAAGTTTGCCCAGCCGTTGATTAATTCGGCTCCGGCTTTGTTCAGCAAGTTCTCAACTCCTTTGTTGAGCCGACCGACTATTCCGTCTTTCCACGCAACAAGTCCGGACATATTCAATTCAGCAGGTCCAGGGATTGAGATTCCCATGTGGCCACCCTCAGTTGCCATCTTGGCTAAGTCATGCATTTTATGGGCGGCATGAATCATTGCTTTGCTTGGAATACAACCTCTAATCAGGCATGTGCCACCGGCTTTTTCACCTTCAATAATGATTGTTGAGAGCCCTAGTTGACCTGCTCTAATGGCGGCCACATAGCCTCCGGGGCCTGCTCCAATCACTAGGACTTGGCATTTTTTCTGTTCGACCATTTTCAGTCCCCCTTTCACATGAAGATTGTTGCTGGGTGTTCAAGATATTTCTTCAGAATTTGAACTAACATAGCTCCATCAAAGCCGTCTACTACCCGGTGATCCCACGAGGAAGAAACTCTCATTATTCGGCGAATGACGATGTTTCCATCGCGAACTACTGCAGAATCGGCAGCATTGTGGATACCAAGAATCCCAACCTCTGGGTGATTGATTATCGGTGTTGCACCAAGTCCACCCATACGGCCAAGGCTAGTTATTGTGAAGGTTGAACCTGAAAGGATATCGAGGGCAGCGCTACCATCTTTGGCAGCACCTGTGACTCTTTGCATTTCATTAGCACATTGCCACAAATCCATGGCTTCTACATTCTTGACAACTGGTACGTAAAGCCCGCGCTCAGTTTGAGTTGCAATGCCGAGGTTGATTGCTGAATGGCGGATGACCACTTGACGCTCATCATCATAGTGAGCATTACATTCCGGTCTCTCTGCTAATCCCTTGACTAAGGCTTGCATAATGAAGGGCAAGTAGCTCAACTTGGGCGCCCCCTCTGAGCGGTTTGCATTGAGGTGTTGGCGCAAGTCCTCAAGATTAGTTACATCGATTTCCTCAAAGTAAGAGAAGTGAGCGATTTGACTGTATGACTTGTGCATCTGTTCAGCGATTTTACGGCGTAATCCGATGACCGGAACTTCTGTTGTTCCACTCAGAGCACGTCGGCTAGGTCCAGCAGCAGCGACTGGGCTGCCGGCATCCTTCCAAGAATCCAAGTCTGATTGAGTGATTCTTCCCGCTGGCCCACTTCCGTCGACACTTGCAAGGTCAATTCCTGCTTCATTTGCTCGCTTGCGAACTGCAGGTGATGCCAATGGGCGTGCACCAGATACTTTCTCAACTACCTCAGGTTTTGGCTTTTGAACTACAACTTTTACTTCTTCCTTTTTCACTTCAGGTTCTGACTCAGGAGTTTCTTCTTCTGATGAATTGCCATCACCATCTATGTCGAATGAGATACAGATATGGCCGACTGCAAGGATATCACCAACATTGCCTTTGCGGGTACGGACTACTCCATCTACTGGACTTGGGATTGTAACTGTTGCCTTATCGGTCATGACATCGAGAATCGGGTCATCTTCTTTGACGGTGGCTCCTATTTCAACGTGCCAAGCAACGACTTCGCCCTCGACTACACCTTCTCCAATATCCGGCATTTTGAATGCATAAATTCCCATTTTCAGTCCTCCTGTGTTCTCATTATCGCTTCTGTTATTCGGCTTGGGCTTGGCATGTAATCCCATTCTGTGGTATGGGGGAAAGGAGTATCCCAGCCAGTCACTCTCTCGATTGGCACCTCTAGGTGGTAGAAGCATCTCTCTTGAATACTTGCAGCCATTTCAGCACCAAATCCACTAGTCTTTGGTGCTTCGTGCACTACTACAACGCGCCCAGTCTTCTTGACTGAATTAACCACTGCATCTCTATCCCAAGGCACGAGAGTTTGAAGGTCTATTAGGTCGCAAGATATTCCACAATCCTTGATGGCTTGTTGTGCAACATGAACCATTGTGCCCCATGCAATAACAGTGCAAGCATCTCCTTCTTGAACCATATTTGCTTGTCCTAATGGAATTGCATAATGGCCTTCGGGAACATCTGCTTCTTCATGCCCTTTCCAAGTTGGAACATTATGCGGGTCGCCATAGAATGGTCCGCGGTAGCATCGCTTTGGCTCAAAGAACACCACAGGATCATTACTCTCTATTGCACTCGTTAGCAACCCCTTGGCATTACGAGGTGTTGAACAGTAGACCACTTTCAATCCTGGAGTGTGAGTGAATTGTGCTTCTGGAGATTGTGAATGATGGTGGCCACCTCTAATCCCTCCGCCAGCAGGGGCGCGAATTGTTACAGGGCAGGTGAACTCGCCGCCACTGCGGTGCCTGACTTTGGCCATTTCATTGACAATTTGGTCATAAGCGGGGAAAATATAGTCAGCGAATTGAATTTCCATAACAGGTCGTAGTCCATTGATACCCATACCGAATGCCATGGCTGCAAAGCCACCTTCTGCAAGAGGTGCGTCGAAAATCCGGTGAGCACCGTGCTTCTTTTGCAAGCCATCAGTTACTCTGAATACTCCACCGAAAAACCCGACATCTTCACCAAATATGACGATGTCCTCATCAGCGTTCATACGTTCATCAAGGGCGCTATTTAGGGCTTGTATCATGTTCATTTCTGTCATAATATTCACCTCACTTCCCTAATTCCTCGCGTTGTTCTTGGATATGCCAAGGAATTTCCTCATAAACTTCTGTGAATATTGTTGAAGCAGGTGGGTATGGGCCATTTGCAAGGTCGCCATTCTTAACCGCTTCTTTGTAGGCTGACATAATTTCATCATCAAGGATTTTCTCCAAGGCTGAATGCTTTTCTTCGGACCAAATGCCCTTTTTGATGGCATGTTGCTTCAGTCTTTCAACTGGGTCCCCGCCAGGCCAATAATCTGCTTCATCAGCATGTCGGTATACGCTTGGATCATCACTGCTTGAATGAGGCCCTGTTCGATAGGTGTAGAGTTCCATATGGGTTGGACCAAGTCCAGCATCAATGCGTTGACGAGCCCACTGAGTCGCCGCAAATACAGCCAAGAAATCATTACCATCTACGCGCAGGCAAGGGATGTCGTAAGCCAAGCCACGGGCGGCGAAATTCCTACCACCTGTTGCTAGATTCTGATGTGTAGAAATAGCCCATTGGTTATTGACTATACATAGAATAACAGGGGGTTTGAAAGTGGAGGCGAAGTTGACAGCATAGTGATAATCACCTTCTGCAGAAGCGCCATCTCCAATCCAAGTAATACAGGCTTCATCTAACCCCTTGTAGGCACTAGCCATCGCAACTCCAATGGCTTGAGAAAACTGCGTCCCAACCGGTGAGGATATCGAAATAAAGCGGCCTTCTTTCCAAGTATAGTGAACTGGCATTTGCCTTCCTTTGACATTGTCTTCAATATTTCCAACACAGTGGTTAATCATCGAAACTAAGTCTCGACCGCGCACGAATTGAGCCCCGGGTTGGCGATATGTTGGAAAAATCCAATCTTGCTCCTTAAGAGCCATAGTTTGAGCAATTGCAATCGCTTCTTCACCAAGTGAGCGCATGTAAAAGGATAATTTTCCAGTCCTCTGCATCTTGATCATCCTATCATCAAAAATGCGCAACTTCATCATGTAGCCAAGACCTTCCAAGAGAGTAGCATCATCCATTTCAGGATTCCATTCTCCTTCAGCATCACCAGCATCAGAAAGCACCCGTATCAAACCATGGGCATGGTCATGAGTATCAGGTGCAGAACAGGTAGTTGGATTAGGGCGAGATAAGTCGCTAGGCTTCTCTGTCCAAGCAGCAAACTTTGGTTTACCATCTGGACGGGCTGGAGGCTTTCCAACGATATATGGGTCCGCAGTAATAACCTCTCGTTGTTCTCCCATATTTCCACCCAAACCTTGTCTGCATATCACATTTCACATGTCGCTTTGAACAATTTGCGCCAGCAATTCACCGGCCCGATAAGATGAGCGCACTAATGGCCCACTTGCTACGGCGCTAAAGCCCATCTCTTTTGCCACATCTCCCCATTCCTCAAACTGCTCTGGAGTAGGGAAGGAAGACACTGCGAGGTGTTTTTCACTCGGGGCCAAATATTGGCCCAGGGTGATGATATCAACATTTGATGCTCTTAGCATTTGTAGCGCCTCGATAACTTCGGCCACTGTTTCTCCCATTCCCACCATTATCGATGACTTGGTCAGGATGTCTGGCCTCAAACGCTTTGCTTCTTCTAAAATCGAAAGAGATTGAGAGAAAGATGCGCGGTGGTCCCTAACAGTCTTGTCGAGGCGCGGCACACATTCGACATTATGGGCAAAAACAGCCAAAGGAGAGTCATGAAGGAGCATTGAAAGAGCATTAAAATCACCTGCTAAATCTGAACAAAGTAATTCCAATGTAGTATCAGGACACAATTCGTTAACTGCAGCAATACATTGTTTGTAATGGGCAGCACCACTATCAGTAAGGTCGTCTCTATTAACCACAGTAATGACAGCATGACTAAGTCCCATAGTGAAAACAGAATCTGCCAATCTCGCCGGCTCATCAACGTCGAGAGGAGGTGGTGATTTGATGGTGCCAACAGCACAAAAGCGGCAGCCGCGAGTACACTCCTCGCCTGCGATCATGAAGGTAGCAGTACCGCGCCCCCAGCACTCGTGAATATTGGGGCAGCGGGCTTCTTGGCAAACTGTTGCCATGGTGTTTTTAGTGACCGTATTCTTTGTTTGATTATAGGCAGATAACTTCTCTCCAGTTGGTAAAACTGTACGAAACCAATCGGGTAGTCGAGGGCGAGTAGTGGCTTGTTTGGCAGGAGAAGAAACAGCGCCCCCCACCGCCGCCATTTCTAGTCGCCTAGTACCCATTAGCCATCTCTCCAAAATTAGCGGCTGGCTTAGAGCAAACAAAGGTTGCCTTCATTATCAAACAGCAAAACCCCCAATTTATACTCTCATTTGATGAACGATGCAAAATAGCCCTTCATGGCCTGCCTGTGTAATGATTGCGCGGGTGTTTGCAACGATGGCGATTCTGTCTTCTTCGGTTGTAATATCGCCGGCTACAACA
>JAAZXA010000045.1 GCA_014240385.1 Methanobacteriota archaeon
ACTTACTGTATCGAGTTCCTCTTGGTAAGTTTCTATTTCCGATTCAGCGGCTGAAATTTTCTTCGTAGCCTTATCAACGATTGACTGTTGCTCGTCAATACGACGTTGTAGTTCCTTGATTTGTCTAGTCAACAAAATTGATTGGTTCTCACCACCAGAAAGTGTTTCTTTTGCAGTGAGTTTTGCCCGTTCTGCTTCATTGCGTTGCTCTTGTGAATCACGTAGACGGCGGGAAAGATGCTGTGGACTTCCTTCTTGGAGAGCAGTTGCGGCATCGGTCTTTGCTTGCAATGCATCTTGATGAGCGTTATTGGCTAATTCAGAGGCGCTTTCAGCCTTATTCTGTTTCGCAGTTGCTTGTTCTAAATTCTTCAGTGCAACCTTAACTTTGCTTTCTGAATCTTTGAATGATGTCTCAGCGCGGCCTAAATCTTCTTTCCAAGCTCTCGCTTCAAAGGCGTGGTCATCATTAGCAAGATTGTTTATTCGTTGACGGAGTTGATGTTCGCTCTGTCGCAATTCGGCCAAGGCCGCTCGGCCTGTTTCAGCAACTAGGCTGAGACGTTCAACATCTTCTTCGGCCTTTTCAACTACTGAGCTTCCTGCCATCTTACCGCCAAACTGTGGACGGTTTGCTCTTGCTGAGCCTCCAACCATCGCACCACTTCCTTCAACCACAGAACCAGTCCTAGTTACCATTCTAACACCACCCATGTGGCGGCGAGCGACATCCATGGACTCGACAATTAGAGTGTCTCGTACCACATTGATGACTGCGAGTTCAATTGAATTATCATATTCCAATAAATCAGAAGCGAATCCAACAACACCAGGTTGCCGTGAAACCATCACAGAACGACCACCAGGGCGGCGGGACTGTAAACGATTCAAAGGTAGGAAAGTTGCTCTTCCCGCCTTGTTCTTTCGTAGCCAAGATATACACTGTGCAGCAGTTTCATCATCACGGACTACAATACTGTTCATCCCTCCACCCATTGAGTAGGCAAGGGCTTCTTCATCCCGCGAATCTTTTGGTGCACAAAGTTCTGACATTGAGCCGAGTATCCCTCTTACTTCACCTGAATCTCTGAGATTCAATACTGCCTTGACTGCGCGAGCCATACCAGCAGTGCTACCACTGCGGTTCTCAAGTTCACCTCTGGCTCTAACCAAAGCCATCTCTGCATCACGCAATTGTTCCTCAGACCTCTGTACATCATCTAGTAAGCCGCGTTCTTGGCGTTGGATTTTTGCCAACTCTTGAGCCAATTTTGTGCGATCTTGTTCAGGCGCGTTGGAATCTAATTCTTCGCCCTGGAGTAATAGGTCATCGCGATTCAACCTTGCTTCATCAAGGGCTGTTTCAAGGTCAGCGAGTTGTTGGTGTAAAAATTCAACATTCTGAGTTTCGGCACCAGCCTTTAGAATTGCTTTATTTGCAACTTCCTGAGTCTTTTCAACTGTTTCAGTTGATTTACCAAAAGCACGATTGAGTTCGTGAACAACTTTGTCTCCAGAATCAAGAGCAGACCGTGCGTCTTCTTCTGCCTCAGCAGCTCCTTGAAGATCCTCTTCTGCTTTCTTGAGAGTATCTCTTGCTGAATCTAAAGATTCTTCATGAGACGTAAGCGCTTGTTCGGCTTCAACCTGTTCTGCTTGCAGAACTTCTTGTTCATCACCCGCATCACCAATGTCTTCCTTCAATCCTGAAATACGGTCTTTTCTTGTTTCAACTTCAACTTCTAGGCGACGCTGCTGGTCACCTAATTTCTTACCATCATCTCCCAACACCTCATTTAATTGGCGCTGAATTTCAGCCAACTCGTCTTCAATTGACAATTCTTGCTTGTTATCGGCTTCAATCTCTTCACCGATTTCACTGAGGCGAACGATGTAGTTACCTCGCTCATCAGTAACCAATTCAATTTCTTCTAATCGGCTACGGTGGCGAGAGTGCATCAAAGTCCTACGAGCTGTTTCCAAAGTTTCCTGTAATTCACGATATTTCATCGCTTGCTCACGTTCTTTAGCCAGAGTTTTGATTCGCTTATTGATTTCTTCCTCTAACAGAGTAATCTGTTCAAGATACTGCTCAACTTTGTCACGCTGGCGATTTGCTTTGCGTATCTCATCATCATAGGATGTTACACCTGCAACATCTTCGAGAACCTTACGGCGAGCGCGGTCAGTCATAGTGGCGAGGTGAGTGACGTCCCCTTGAAGAACGATATTGTACCCATCTCCTCGAGCACCTGCTCCAGTCAAGAGACGGCGGAATTCAGTTGCAGTTGAAGGCCTTTCATTGAGATAATAAGCAGAGTTTGAATTGCCTTTACGGCCTAGCCTGACAGTTCTGGTAAGGAGAACTTCATCCGTATCAACCTTCAATCTCCGATTACCATTGGAATCTTTTGGATTGTCAAAAACAAGTGTGACTTTGCAATTTTTTGCAGCTTTACCACGATTGCCGCCATTGAATATCAGTTGACCTACATTTTCAGCGCGTAGGCTTTTCGAACTCTTAGCACCTAACACAAACTGTAGTGCATCCCCACAATTTGATTTCCCAGAACCATTAGGTCCTGTTATCCCAGTAAAACCGACTTCAAACGGTATTACGACTTCTCCTTTGAATGATTTAAAATTCTCCATTTCTATTGCTTTCAGATGCAAGTTTCCCATCCCCTGCTTTTTGGTCGCGAAAAGCGACTACGATTTCATCGGGGGATTTCAAGGGACTATAAATGATGGTGGTCAGTCACGCGCGTGAGAGCGGTTTCAAGACCCCGACTTAAGAGCCGTCAAGCGTTTCATAGATTCTATCAATAACTCGCAATAATAGTGATTAAAAACCCCTTCCTAATGGGATAATTTATGCTTGAAGCTATTAGCGTGAGGTTAATGATTAGCGTTGTTGTAATAATAGGGATAATTTTATTCTTCATTTTCAAGAAGTAGAAATAAATTCATTTGGAAGATAAAGAATCGCCCATCTCACATGAATTCGCCTTTGAATTCACATTGTGTACAGCCTTGGCCATTACAATAATGGCACATGCGACCGACCGACATATCATCACCAGAACTAGTGCCAAGTTGGAAAATATCCTCATACTGATCTAGTGAGAGTGCAGAACGAAGGTCACCAACGGTCATAACACCACCTTTGTTAGATTTCTTTTCCTTCTTTTCAAGGGATCCGCGGAAGCCACCCGCCCCAGCCATTTGCCATGGCTCGGTAAATTCAGACTTCGGTTTCGATTTAAGGCGACGTACTGCCTTTTTGATGACCACGACACCCAATAGGAGGAGGGAAACTTCAACCATGAATGCAGGCATTGGTATCCCTAGAACCAGCGACCAATCAAGAGGTTGTCCCTCGGTTGTTAGCAACCCCATAGCATCAGAAACTGCAATTGTCACCAAACTGACGCCGAAAACCAAACGAATTCGAGCCATGTTTTTTGACCAACCTCGTGAAATCTTTAATTTCCCTGATTGCTTCAATGCAACTATTGGCGCAGATATTGAAAAGACGAATCCAATTGCTGCAATAATCACATCAATTGCGTAATATGTCCCTAAAGGAGATAGACATTGATTGCTCTGATGATCGGCTAAATCAGCATTGATGACTTCCCTATCACAATTCCCAGATATAATTTCAATAATTTCCATTTTGTAATGTACTAATTGGTCTGGATACTGGAAGTAGTATAATCCAACCTCCACATTGTAAACTACAAATGACAACAGAAGGACTCCGACGATGGCGAGTATCAACGGCTTCGCCTTTGTCACAATTGATAAGGCGCCGCCGGAGATTGTTAGTAGTTGTGTAATATGGAGAGTAAAACATAACTCTCATGCACCCGAATTTAAAATTCCGAAGAGCAACCTTCAATTCATATGGGTTTGAGGCGATGACCCGGAGGCCTCTGCATGGTAGATGTAACCATAGTCGGCTCAGGTATCGCCGGTCTCTTCGTTGCAACCCGTTGTGCACGAGCTGGACAAAAGGTTGCACTAGTAACTAAACAACGGCTTTCAGACTCTTCAACCAATCGAGCCCAGGGTGGTATTGCAGGTGTTCTTGACACTAATGACTCAGAAGCTGTTGATGCCCACATCCGTGACACCCTAGAGGCTGGAGCAGGAATAGGGGATGAGAAAATTGTCCGCATGGTTGTAAAAGAGGCCGCCGCCAGAATTCAAGACTTGGTTAATGAGGGTGTGAATTTTGACAAAGAAGAGACTGGTGCTTACGATTTAGCCATGGAAGGCGGACACCAAGAACGTAGAATTCTACACACAAAAGATGCGACAGGGGCTGAAATAGAGCGTGCACTGATTGCTTCCTGTCGCTCAGAAAAGAGGATTACAATCTACGAAGATTGCCTTGCTCTTGACCTCATTTTAGATGACCGTTATTCTGATGAAAGAAAAATCGCTGGCCTCTGGTGTCTCAATTCTGATGGATCTGTTTTCACTCTGCCAAGCCGCGCTGTTCTAATCGCTACTGGAGGCGCTGGACAATTATGGCGACACACCACCAATCCATCGGTTGCAACAGGAGATGGAATCGCTATGGCCGTCAGAGCAGGCGCTGCTGTTGCCGACCTGGAATTCGCGCAATTCCACCCAACTGCCTACAGTAATGGAGATTCAAACCCATTCCTAATTTCAGAGGCAGTAAGAGGGGATGGTGCTGTCCTAATGACTGCAGAAGATCTTGACAACTGGCATCAAGCAAAACAAACAGACTCTTCCGCTGACCCAAATGATTTCTCATTTATGCGCCAAACTGATGCTCGAGGAAGTCTTGCAACCCGCGACATTGTCGCGAGGGCTATTGATACTGAATTGAAACGCAGTGGCCGGCATCATGTATTGTTAGTGACAGAGCATTTAGATGCTGCACATCTTGCATCAAGGTTCCCTAATATAGCCAATAAAATGCTCAAAAACGGCTTAAAAATAGGCATTGATGCAATCCCTGTGGCGCCAGCCGCACACTACATTGTAGGGGGGTTAGCGGTTAATGAGTGGGGGGAAGTTTGGCAACGCTACCTCAACTCTGATGACCCAACATTTAGTACGAAAAGTGACAGATTAGTCGACGGATTATTTGCTATTGGCGAAACTGCTTGCACTGGACTTCACGTGGCAAACCGACTGGCCAGTAACTCATTGCTTGAGGCTGTGGTATTCTCTCACCGAGCAGGGGTTAGGGTGCTTGAGTGGTTAGCGACCGCGGCAGAAGAAAAAACCAGCCTACCTGAATGGCGAGCTGATGGACTTGCAGACTTAGAGGAACACGCGCCTTTGGTGCATGACCGGGCACAACTACGCTCCACCATGAGCGATGACCTCGGCCTAGTGAAGAGTAACTGGAGAATGAAAAGAGCACAGAGAAGATTGGCCTTACTCAATGAAGAAGTTGAACGCATTTGGCTACGTTGTCAGCCTTCAAGGGAAATCGTTGAGTTGAGAAATATGGTGCAATTAGCGCAGATGATAATGGCTGCTTCTTTGGCCCGGGAAGTCAATGTTGGACTTCACTACAATCTTGACCTTACCTAGATGCTACCGATTGAGTTAAACAGGGATTGCCATTAGATTGATTTATGTCAATCATAGAAGCATACAATGGAGCCATGGAAATGGGAGATATCGAAACACTTGAAATGATCATCCACGATGATTTTGTGTTCAATCCACACGTTGGTAACGTCACCATGGGCAAGTCAGATATTTTGGGATTCGTGATGAGTGAAAACAAACCGACTTCAGAAAACAACCGAATACTGTATGAGAATGATGAAGTTGGAGTTGCTCATTCAATTATTCACTTTGCGAATGACTCGGACTCCGAAGCGGTCTTGTCGTTTATGCAGTTCAAAGACGGTCAAATCATGTCCATAGAAACCGGTGCCACACCACTTTCTCCCGATTACCAATTGATTGGTAACTGAGGAGCCGCGCACCCGGTAGTCACTGTGCATACCCCTTGAGCAGGTGACTCATCCTCCTGCAATCAATGCGTAGTCTATGCTCAACCCCTCTATGCGATGATTGGCTAATTCGCTATTTTTGATTGCTCAAATGTGGTAATTCACATAAACAAGTGGCTAATGAGATAAACACCAACACCCTCGGAGGGGTGTGTCTACGCGTTTTGATAGAGTTATTGATATACTGAATGTCCAACAAGGAGATTTAATCTCCAAATCAGATAGATATTCACTTTACACTGGAAAGGATGTAGGGAATACACCACAAAAAGGAATTAATTGGTTGGGTAAGCCCCCAAATTATCTTCATGTCATGA
>JAAZXA010000016.1 GCA_014240385.1 Methanobacteriota archaeon
ATCGCATAGCCTGGCCATTGCGCCGGATTGCTAATCCGGTGGGTCTACCCACGGGAGTTCGAATCTCCCTCATCGCGCCATGTGTAAAAACGCGACACTGAACCGCTATACGTGTGTAGAAAAAATAGGGTGTTTTTGCGGTGCAAGTGTTGGCATAATAGGTAAATACCGGAAGGTTTGATGGGGGGGCATGAAGCCTAACGCAGTTGCACTGCTTTTCTGTTTAATGATGATGATATCCTCACTCGCCGGATGTACCGGTCAATCTAATCAAGACGATATGGATGAAGATACTGCTTCGATTGCTGATGACCCTTGTCCAGATTATGACCCTGAATTCCCAGATTGCGACTGGTACTGGGACGATGATGGCGACCTTGTAATGAACGATGTTGACCTTTGTTCAGACACTGACGTTGGAGTACTTGTCGATGATAGAGGATGTGAAATAACGGATGCTGATGCTGATGGAGTGTCAGATGATGCAGATCAATGTCCAAACACACCTGCTAATGCTACCGTTGATGCTACTGGCTGCGAAGTGATTGCAGACGCTGATGGCGATGGTGTTGCTGACAGCGATGACCAATGCTCAAATACGCCTGCTAATTCTACCGTTGATACAAATGGGTGTGTGTCGCCAACTGTAGATTCTGATGGCGATGGTATGCCCGATAGTTGGGAAATCCAACATAACCTTGATCCAAATGATCCCTCGGATGCTGATGGGGTCAGCGACGATTGGGTTTTACTCAACGATATAGACAATGATGGTTTAAACAATCTTCATGAATATTTAAACTCAACAGACCCCAATGATTCTGATACCGATAATGATGGCATGCCTGATGGATATGAAATAGCCAGAAGAGATGATGCTGCAGGAATAACTGGGTCTATTTCAACAATTGAAAACTGCTCCTGTTACAATCCATTGGTTAATGATAGCCAACTTGACATTGACAATGATAACCTTTCAGCTCTTGATGAATTTGAACTCGCATCAAACCCATTTTCAAACGATACTGACGGTGATGGTCTACCAGATAGTTGGGAGGCGATGTTCGGGAGCGAAGGGTTGGAATCAACTTACTGGCCAGTTTACGGTTCCAACTGGTTTAATTCAAGCACTGACTGGAATAATACAACAATACACCACATATTAGATCCTAACAGTATCGTCGAAGACCCAGACAACGACGGATTTCCAAACAACTGCGAATACAAATTCGGAACAGACCCCCTCATTAACAATTCATTCCCCGGTCAAGGGCAACTGTTTGATTGTCCAGATACTGATGGCGATGGCTGGAATGATTACTTGGAAATTATTCTCTCTTCTGACCCCTTAATAGGGTCAATTATGCCACCTGATTCCGACGGAGACGGAGTTACTGATGCATGGGATAGTTTTCCAAATGACAATACTGAATGGCATGATAACGATAACGATTCCATCGGAGATAATCTCGACACTGATGATGATAATGATGGGGTTGTTGATACTCTAGATATGTTTCCAAATGCGACAGGCTTTTGGATTGACATCGATGGTGATGGAACACCTCACAACGGTAACGACCCTCACGATTGGTTAAATTCATCTGGCATTGGAGCCATGATTCTAAATTATGTAATGGTTGGATTCGTCGATGGGCACGAATCTTATTGGATTAGTGATTCACCGGACTGTCCATGCTATGCCTATTATTACACAAGCACACCAGATATTATTTGGACTGATGGACATGGTTCCAGTATCGAGAGTGTTAGTAATTTACCAAATGTTGAGAGAGTTCTTTCAGCGATGGGAATGGGGATAGAAAATCTATCCACAACTACTGAGACGATGAATCTTGGAACGGATACCGAAGGCGTGGAGTGGACTTACGACAACGACACTCGAATCGAGTGGAGGAATTACAGCTCCACTACTTCGACGATGTACCTTGATGACTTTCCTATTTTCCATGTCAATACATCTCTAGAAATGTATCTTGATTATACAAACCTCATGTTATCAATGGGCCAAAACCCAGTTGAGTTGTGGGGTGAATCTTCTGTATCTCCAATTTATCAATTTGGAGAAGAGAGTTACAATCTTATGACCAAAACATTGTATCAAGCATTTGTCTATGACCTCGGTGAAAATGGTTTGAACTATTCCTTCGAATCACAAAACTCAATCATTCAAAATACATACACTTGGGATGCTAATGAACCTGCTAACAAAACCACACTTCTGGAATCAATTCTGCAGCAAACTGACTCCCCAATGCATGCAGGATTGTACGATAGCATCACCACAAATCTAACAGAGCAACAACCAGAGGAAGAGAATCAAACACTTATGACATCTTCTCGCTCCTATTCTAGTGAAGGGACAACATACCGTGATGACTAGTTGTAAGGTACCCGTTACATCGGCGCGGTGAGCGCGACCCTTGCAAAATAACCAAGAAGTCTAACGGAATAAACTTCATCACTTTTTGGTGTTGCGGGAAATGTGGTTCATTCTTAGCAATCGCTCAACGCTCCGATACAATTTCCCCCACGTGAGTAATCTCATTAACGCTAATAGACATGTTCTCACCTCAAAACTACAGTTTTTTAGGGTTCACAAATGAGTTAGAACGAATATCGCAAGATTGCGATTATATCCTTGCATTGCTGTTCACTTAGGTCTGATGGCAAGCGGATGTCCAACAGTCCTTTCATCACCTCGTCGGTATTCTCCATTTTTTGTCCAGGCAGGTAATTCCAATGATGATAATTGCTTGTGAATCCGCGCGCTTGGGGATCTCCAAACCATTTGATATTGAGAGCGAGGGATTTGGCAGTGGCTAATGCAGTGATAATTTCGTCTTCATCGCGCGAGCAGAAAAATTGTATTGAAGTAGGCGCTGGTTGTAGGTGCGGGCTGATATTAGGTAGGCTCAATCCGTTTATTTCTTGGATGCCAGAGGCGATTTGTGCGTACACGCTATTCCACGCGGCAATTTTTTCTCTTAATATTGGAAGTTGTGAAGAAACTAAAGCGGCACTGATTTCGTTCAGGCGCAATGAAAAATTTGGTGTTGTTGCTACCCACTTGTCAAACACTTCGCTTGGAGGTCGAGCCAAATGTTGCTCATAGAGCATATAACTTCCAGACATGAGAATAGCTTTGGCGGCAATATCTTCATCATCACAGAGGATGATTCCACCTTCACCCCCGTTCACTTGCTTGAAAGTCTGCAATGAAAAGCAACTAACATCACCGAGAGTTCCCATATCTTGATTTTTCCATTTTGCCCCCATCACATGAGCGCAATCCTCGATTAAAGTAAGGTCATTATCTTTTACGACCTGCATGATTTCATCCATATTTGGAATATGGCCGCGCATGTATGATAACAAGAGAATTTTAGCTCCCGTGGTTTTTATCGCATATTTTAGTGATTCAATATCGATAACCAAATCAGCGGTAGTGTCGAGTAAGACTGCCTCACAAGAACTGTGTTCAATCGCACTTGGAACTGGGGCAAGAGTGAATGCGTTGAGCATTACAATATCGCCACTAGTTGCTCCGGCTGCCTTGAGGGCAATGAACAGTGCCGAGCCCCCTGAATTAACCGCTATTGCGTATTTTTTTCCGAAAAAATCAGCAAATTCTCGCTCTAATTGAGCCACAGCAGAATCGCTGCCTTGCCCTTCACTATAGCGGAATAAGTTGCCCGAATCTAGTAATGTAGCCACTCTATCCTTGCCGCTTTGCGGAATTTTAGCGACCGAAGTCAAAGAAAAGTCCAACGCCTTGGGTGGAATGGCCATGCTGCTCCTACGGCTAAAGTGTTGAAATGATTTTGCATCCAACGGTTTTTCTTAGCGCGGAAACTGCTATGGTGGGCATGCCTTAGCGCTCGATGGGTGATAGGATGCGTTTGCCATTTAGTCCAGTGATTCATCCGTGGCACGAAGAGATTTCAGACGACCCCAAATTGATTAGTGAGTTTATCGTAAAGTCAATGCATGACGATCGTAATCCACTAATGCCGATTATGGAAGACAAATATGCTGCACGTGAATATGTATTGGAAAAACAAGCATGCCAAGTCACTGAGTTATTTCATTGGACTCAAGAGCTACCAATTAGATTACCTTGGGAAAAATTGCCCAAACGCTGTGTCATTAAGACCAATCATTGGTCGGGAGATGGGATTTTCATCATGGATGGTGGTGAAGAACCGATTTCGGGAGTGAAAAAGGATATGGAAATTCAGGAGATTTATCGCGTGGTAAGAGATAATCGCGACCAAGATGGTAACCGCTGGTCAAACCGAAAAATCGAGCGCAAATTGGGCCGGCTTGTCAAGCGTAAATATCCCTTCAAATACGAATGGGCAGTAAGGGCGATAAAGCCAGCAGGAGTCCTTGTTGAAGAGTTGTTGTTGACCGAAAAAGGCACGACTGCAGATGATATTAAAGTCCACTGCTTCTTTGGTAAAGCCGGTTTTATTCAATATGAAGTGGGTAAGTTTACCAGCGTGAAGCAAAATCTCCACGACCCAATAAGCGGTGATTTTATTCCCCAAACCGAGAATCGGAAATGGCCACCAATTGATGAAATTAACAACCTAAGAGAGCATTTTGGGGATGAAATGTTCGACAATATTGTTTCAGCAGCCGAGAAATTATCCACCGAAGTAGCCTATGTTCGCGTCGACTTATTTATGGTAGATTCCTCGATTTATTTCGGTGAATTTACCTTTTATCCGCGCACCGGAGAAAAGCAATCTAAGGAATGGGAAGAATTAGGTGGAAAATTGTGGCAACAAGGGTTGGCACGTTCAAAGGCGCCCTAACCATTCGATACACTTGGCTCGCATACCCTCTGTCTCAAGATGACCGACATCTTCGCGATATAGGTGCCATGAATCTTGCGACCCCATCTCTGCATAGACTTCCTTTAGATGATTATCAATAATATCTAACCCCTTGGGGGGAGTCAAAATATCTTGTAGCCCCGCACATGAAAGATGCATTCTCGGAGCGATTAAAGCATTTATTTCAGCGCTGCTAGTATGCAATAGCAAATTTGGCACATAGTAGTAAATTGCATGTCCATCCATGTCGCCATTCTCGACCAAGGTGTTGAATTCGGTAAGGCAACAAATATCGATACACAGTTTGATTCTATCATCCAATGCAGCATGCCACCAAGCCATTGTCGAACCCAAAGAAATCCCCATCGTGCCGATGCGTTGTGGATCGATGAAATCGAGATTCTCAAGCCAATCTAGTGCTCGTACATTATCGTAAACCATCCTGCCCCACAAGACTTGACCAATCCAAATCATGCGTTTGAACAGGGAAGATTCTGATTGGCTTGCTCTTCCCCCAAAAGCCCACATGTCGATACATAATACGACAATTCCCATTTCACACAGAACATTTCCCCAATGTGGCTCAAGTAGTGCAGGGCGACCCTCTAGGATTTCTTTTCGGCCGATATGGTAGCGACTGCCGTGGGCGTGATTGTAGACCATGGCAGGTGCGGGTGAAGAGGAGTTTACGCCATCTGGGATTAGCAAAGTTGCGGGAACATCCTGTTCACCATTTAATTTGAGAATCCACTCTTCTTGTCGGAATCCTACGTGAGTGATTGTTTCAACTAGAGTTCCGCTAGGCTCTCCCCCTGCGTCGGGGATATGGCCGAGTAGCTGCCATAGCAAATCTCGTAACTCTGTCGAATTGCGCATGTAATCGGTAAAGGAGCGCTCTCAGTTATTGAGATTTCGTTTCAACCATTATTGATATAATCGAGAATATCAATAATGACTTGGGCGATAATATCCATCTCGCTATGCCCGAGATGGGGTTGAAGTGAAAGATCGACTGCAGATTCAATGTTTTGCACAGTTTCGGGTAAGTTTACTTGCTCAGCACCATTCAAATATTTCCATTCTCGGAAATCACGGGCGTTGCGGCCGGAGCCAAATATTTGCACCCCGAGGCCTTCCTGAATCATCAATTGGACAAATGATTCGGCTTTCTGAAGAGTTAGGTCGACGGTATGAAACTGCATTGTGTCGCAGAAATAATCAGCCTTAGGATGTGGTTTTGGAATATTGAGATTGGGATGTTGCCCAATCAATGATTCAAGGTATTGGTGATTACTACGGTGGATTTTTCGGATTTCTGCTAAACGTGGAATCTGTGGGCGCAATATTGCTCCGGTAATCTCACTCATACGCATTGAGTATCCAGGGATGTGATTCTGCAAATCACTCATCATTTGTGGATCCATACCGTGGTGGCGGTCCCAACGGCCCTCGTATGAGCCGGCATAGAGCAGTGCTTTAGCGGCTAGAGTTTGGTCATTAGTACACAAAATCCCTCCCTCGCCTGAGGAAAGTCCCTTACTAGATTGAGTTGAAAAACAAGCGATATGACCAAAATTACCTAATGGGATTCCATCCCAATAAGTCATGTATGCATGGGCACAATCTTCGATGAAGAATAAATCATGTTTGCGGACAACCTCCATCACTGCATCCATATTGGGCACGTGGCCTCGCATGTAGGACATCAGTAGAACTTTAGCTCCCGATTCAACCACCTTTCGTTCGAGATCAATTGCTGAGAGCCCCCATTCATCGGTCGATTCTACGAACACAGGAGTGGCTCGGATGTGATGAATCGCTGAAGGTACAGCGGTGAAAGTAAAGGCATTAGAGAGGACTTTGTCACCGGTTTTTACGCCCGCCAAATTGAGGGCTATGAACATCGCTGCACCGCATGAATTGACACCTAAGGCATAGTTAGTGCCGAGATGTTCGGCAAATTCACGCTCAAATAATGAAACGTGAGAATTGGTTTTATCCTTGTGCTGATAGCGATACATCATACCATCACGCATTGCTTCAACCGCGTCGGTGATTCCACTTTCTGGAGCGGACTTGAATGCTTTGATATTGAAATCAATTATTTTCTCGCCACCTTCGACGACCAATTTCCTGCTCCTGCCCGGCATTTGACCCATCTCCATTGGCGACTAATGCGAACCCGTATTCAATGCTTCTCCGAACCTAATCTTCAACTAATTCAGTAAAGCATGATTGTCATCAGTGCTAAAAAAGCGTGAAAACTCAAGATAAGTGAGGGTCGACATCGATTGGAATCAAATGATTCTCATACTCGTAAAGAGCAATCTTCAGTGGGTCCAATACAAAGCGGAGATTTGCTTCTTCAACACCGTAAAGTGAAATTAATTCTGACTTGAATGCCTCGCGAAGAAGGTCTTCAGAAACGTTAAGGGGAGCCCCCATTCCAATTTGTAGTGCTCTTGCACCGATAATACGGGCTCTCTCGAAGCGGGTGTGTGGTTTTGCTGGCTTGACCATGGGGCTCACCTGTCTTCCCTAAGGAAGGCAGTCCGGCCGACCAGCGGCCCTCTATTGAAACCATCGCTAAGAGGAGAACGTAGGTTGCTTGGCATATGTTGATGAACGGAATACAGGAGCGCTGGGTGATGAGAGGTAATGGAGACTGCGACAAGATGTCGCGCCTGCCTTTGGGAGTGATGGTTACAGGCCTACTAATTCTCGTCATTGGAGGCTATGTTCGCATCAGTGATGCAGGTGAAAGTTGCCCAGATTGGCCAACATGTTTTGGAGAAATCCACCCTTTTGTTTCAGGCGAAGAACAACAACAATGGTGGGCAGATAACCCCGGGGAAGCGGATTCACGACACAGCCTTGAACCTGACTTTACCTATGATACAATGCAAATCTTCTCTGAATGGTTCCATCGGTTGTTAGTAGGAATTGTTGCTATTCCAGTTCTGTGGAACTATCTTCATGTTCGTTCTAGAAGAAAAGAATTGGGAGACGATATGGTTGGAATAGCCTTTGCAGGAGGAATATTGTTGATATTGCAGGCGATTGCTGGATATGTAACAGTCAAGTTCGATAATGCAGATTGGTCTGTTGCCCTTCACTTAGTGCTGGCAGTTTGTTGGATTTCCATCTATATTTGGCAGTGGTTGTTATGGAGAGCAAGGACTGGAGACAAAGATAAAATCAATGATGTTTCGGTGGAATTCGCACTAAAATCAATCCCGCTCCTTCGCCAACTTGCAGGTGCAGTTCTACTACTTCTTGTGTTAGGAGCCTGGGTTGCATCGACGGCGGGTGGTAATTATAATTCGGGATGTAGTACTGGTTTTTCCTCTGGCTGGCCAAAATGTCTCGATATGTGGTTTCCAGCATTTTCTAGCATGGGCATCATCGTCCAAATGTTTCACCGAATAGGAGCCTTAGTAATTGGCGGGATTTTGATGTGGGGAGCAGTTCGCCTGCGCGAAAAAGTGAGAGAATATGGTACCGGAGAGGTTCTAGCACGCTTTGTTGAAGCAGGTACTGGACTTTGGTTACTCAATGTGATGATTGGTGGGGTCTACATAATATCAGCAGGGGCCGATGGATTTATTGAAATATTATCACTATTGCATTTAATATTCGGTGTCAGTTCTTTCCTTGCCGTTATGACTGCACTGTTGATTTGTAGAGTGGCAGTAATGGAACCAATAACAACAGAGGAGGAGTAATATGACTTCTGATGCTGAACCAAGGCCTCCCCTGCCGATAATTTGGATTCGTTTGATGAAGTTGAGAGTCATTGTCCTCTTGCAGATAACTGCGATTTGTGCTGTATTAGTCCACGATTTATTAGACCGTAAAGGTGTCATCGATGGTGGTGGACGTACTTGGTTAGATACTCTTGAAACTAGTTTTTGGGTATTCCTTGGAGGAACACTTTCTGCAGGCGGTTCGAATTCAATCAACATGTGGTTTGATTACGATATTGATGCAGGAATGCGCCGAACCAATACCCGTCCCGTTCCAATGGGTTGGATATCTCGAGAGCATGCTCTAGTGTTTGGAATAATCATCGCCATTCTTGGAACCTTCGTTCTTTGGCAAGTTCACTGGAAAGCCGGATTTTGGACGGGTTTCTCGGTTTTATTTTATGTATTGATCTATACGATTTGGCTTAAGCGTAGGAGTCCATACAATATCGTCATTGGGGGCATTGCAGGAGCGACACCGCCCCTGATTGCTTGGGCTGCGGCTGCATCTACTACACTTTCAGGAAGTAATCCCTTTGACCTTGGCTCCCCTGTACCATGGATGCTTTTCTTGTTGATTTTCCTTTGGACACCACCTCATTTCTGGGCCTTGGCTCTTTATCGCCATGGGGAATATGGAAAGGTTGGCGTTCCGATGATGCCTGATGCCAAAGGTCCACATCGAACTTTGGTAGAATCAAAGATATATTGTGTACTGTTGATTCTACTGGCAGTAATTCCGATCATCTGGTCTGGCTATGGTATTGGATGGCCTCTTTCTGTAGTGGTCGCTGGGTTGGGGATTTGGTATGCGTCTACTGTTTGGGCAATTGATGCTGATGAAGCATTGGATGAGAATCAAAGAATGCCCAAAGCATTCCATTCTTTCATGGCCAGTTTGAAATATCTGGCATTGATGTTTATTGGAGTAGTTATTGTGGCTGCTCAACCTTGGCTATGAGTTATGCAAATCCATAAAACTCGGGGTTTTCTACATCTGAAATTTCGCTTCTTTTCACAAGAAGGGTGCGTACTTCCCAAAGGTCAGTGAATATCCTAGGCTTTGTTGTCATATCGAGATAGTCTACCCCTGATGTGCCTCCAGTACCAACTCTACGGCCTATCATACGCTCTACCATGCGCGCATGGTGGTGCCTGAAGAGTAGCAATTGTTGTTCTAGTTCTACGATGCAATCTATCAGGGCTCTTGGCCAAGACAGTAATGGTAATTCTCGATAAGATTCTATGAATAAGAGACCTGCTCTATGTCTACTAATATTGCCTTCAGGAATTAGGAACTCTGCCGCTGCTTGTTGAGATTTTGAGAACCCCTCTTCCACCTTTTCAATATTTGGAGTACCAAGACTGATGTGTCTTGCCAATGAATCTGCATCGTGTTTGGACATTGATTCTAGGTGACTGCCGATGAAGGTGGAGACAACGGTCTCATCATCCTCATCGCTTGGGACTGAACCATTGATTGGTGTTCTTGCTAACCAATTAGTTAGGACATCCACTAAGGTATCTTCAGAACTAACCTGTAACAACCGTTGCCATGCTTTTTCCCCATCTTCAGATTCACTTGCTAACTTCTTAAAATGTGCAAGGGGGTCCATGCCACCAGGGCGATTTTTCTTATCGAGACCAAGAATAATTTCCAGATGGCGCATTTGGAAAGATTCGAATCCGGAGGCTGTACCTAAGTCATCCCGGAATGCCAAGAAGCCTTGAGGGCTGAGAGTTTCCATTACCCTCCATTGAGATTGCATCAATTTGAGAATTTCAATAGTTCTTCTGAAATGTTGAACAACGATTGGAATGTCACTTTCAGGGACTTGTTCTTTGGATAGTAAAGATTTGGCCGTAGTCAACTCATTTATGATAAGTTTAAACCACAATTCAAAGGACTGGTGGACAATAATGAAATGCATCTCATCATGAGTTATTTCTCGTCCAGATGCGGTCCCACCATCTTGTAGGGCAAGCATCTGATGTAGGTGCAGATACTCGGAATAGGTGATACGTTGCTCCGCCATGTGATGCTGCTAGTGATGAAAGGACATGAGCCTTTTCACAAACATGTATGAAACAAGGCTTAGGAGAGTATGTCTGTCAATACTCCTTTTTCCATTGCTCGCTTGATTGAGCGGGCGATTCTGCGGCCGGTAGACATTCTCCATTCATTGATATCGGAATATGATGAACCGCCAACGAAGGGGTTCGAACCTGCAACAATTCGGGCGCTTATTTCGAATACTTTGAATTCCAATTGGTCTGTAACAATTGTCTCAAGGCAAAATGGTCCAAGCATCCCTCTTGCACCTTCTTCTAATTCGAAAGAAGAGGCGACAACTCCTTCTGCTAATTTGAATGCTTCAGGCAAGAGACTTTCTCTTATTACAACAGGTTGGTTACCAGTTACTACGAAAGATGGCTCTAATTCCATCTCTCTTAAATCACGCAAAGAACCGAGTTTGTAAAACTCATCAACATTGCTTTCATCGCGTCTATCCATCGACATTAATTCCAATCTGCCGAGGTTCTTTCCAGCATGGCTTCCGACCCCTTGAACTTGAAAGCCATCATCTGCAGTTGGATCGAAAAAGAAATGTAAATAATAACGGCAACCAAGCACGTATTCCTGAATTGTGAACTCTTCTTCAAGGAGGGCATTTCTTCTAAAATCTCGGTAATTCCTAGCGATAAAATATCCGCGGCCACCTTTGGCACCAGCGTATTTGACGATAACGGGGCCATCAATATCGTGAGGGTCGACGATTAACTTGGGCATGGTACAGCCACCCGCCTCCAACCAATCACGCTGAGATTGGCGACTCGACTCATGCTTGAGGATACCCCGGTTACCAAATGTGGGAACCTCTAAATTTCGGAAGTTTTCAGCCCCAAGGTATTCGACTAATGAGCCATGAGGAATGATGATGACATTACGTTTCCGAAGCCATTCGGCTTGATCTAGTAATTCTCTATAATCCTCAAGCATTAACCATTCATCAGGTTCAGCTCCAGGGAAAGCCTTGTAGTAACGGCGACGGTTTTCACCAACTGCAATTCCAAGTGTTTTGAAGCCCTCTGCGCGGGCTCCATGAAGTATCTGAAGAGAGGAATGAGAGGCTATTACTCCAATGGTTATCGAAGTGGAATCATAGCCCGCCAGCCAAGCTGCCAGCTCATCTTGGCTTATTCCCATATAGCCGGCTTCCGTATTCGCTCTAATACGGTTGCGATGCAAAGCCTTGAATTACCAGTATTTTATTGGGTGCTTAGAACTGCAACTTAATGGATTTCAAACTCAAAAACAGACCTAATTGGTTCTGTAGAACTTATTTTTCCTTCCCAAGCAGATATACTTCCCTTTTGATTCAAAATTATAGTGAATGGAGTGGGGTCTCGTGTCCCCAAGCCAAATCTCTTCCGGAAGTACGAGACACTGACTTCATATTTCCCAACGGGTGGTTTTGCGTGCCAAATAATATGTTCAATAGGGTTCTTTGAGACTTTATTTGAATTCATTGCAACTACTAATTGTCCACCGCATGGAGAATATTGCGTATCTACATTAATGGTGTTTCCGGCAGGTGTACTTAGGTGTAGGTCTAAGTCATTTTTATTATTCCAAATAAGACTAACTTCCCAATCTGTCCTCTCAGCACCTTGGCCCTTTAAGCGCTTTTCGAATTCATCTAACAATGCTGAACTGAGTTTCATTTCAGTACCGATTGGCAAAAGGTCAAACTTTTCAGTTTCACTTTCGGACGGTACAGATGATATTTCTTCGGTTTCGGATTCAGCTTTTTCTAATTCTTCAATATTTCTTTCTATATTATCCTTCCAAACCTGCTTCAGTCCTGTTGGGATTCCCTCAAGATTAATATTCTGATATTCTTCAATAGTAGATGCATTTGCAATGTCTACTTTTACTCTCTCAAGAGGAGTTTTAGCTTCAGGAGCAGATGGTTCCACTTCAAGAGCATCTAACTCTACTTCAGGAGCAGATGGTTCTACTTCAAGAGCATCTGGTAAATATTCTACAACTTCATCACTTATTGAAGCCTCATCCTCAACGATATCAGACTCTATACCTAACTCACTTAGTAAATCATCAAATGATTCTACATTTGAATCACCCTCTTCTGAGTGAAGTGGTTCCTCTGATACTAACATTTCCTCAAGGCTTTCAGGGGACTCATCGGTTATCGATTCCGCAATGGGTTCTGTATCAATCACCTTATGTAATTCCTTAGCCATATCTGTCGCTTCTTCAAAACTATCTTCATTTGTTAGAGCTTCTGACAAAATTTCTTGAGCTTCATCACTTAGTGATATCTCATCCTCAACAAGATTAGACTCCCTTATTATATCATCAAATGATTCTAAATTTTGGAGTTCAAGGAAACGTCCTTGCGAATGTTCCATTAAACTCTTCATTTGTTCTTCGTTAATTCCTACAAATTCGATTTTATCAAGTTCTTCAGTTGTTGATGCTGCATCAATGAGTGCCCATGCTTCTGAATATGAACTTGCGTTGAATCTCTCTAATGCTTCATCCTTAGCCTCTTTTAATGATGCTCTTTGTTCTTCATTGACACCTGAAATAATGGTGCCTTGAATTTCTGTAGCCCTAGAGGCAGCCGCGATTTTCTCCTTCAATTCATTATATTTCGTTGCTTGTTGAACATCTATGTTGGCACCTAATATTTCATCCAAACGTTGAGTTTCATTTTCATCAAAACCAGAATAATCTAGGTCTTCAATCTCTTCTGGAGAAGTTGCAAGAATTAGCATCTGTTTCATATCTTCAAAACGGGCTTCTTTTGCTTCTTGTTCGGCAAGTTTTTCTAATTCTTCAATATTTCTTTGTATATTCTCTTCCCAAACTAACTTCAATCCTGCTGGGATCCCTTCAAGATTAATCTCCTGGTATTCTTCAATAGTAGAAGCATTTGCAATGTCTACTTTTACTCGCTCAAGAGAAGTTTCAGCTTCATATCCTTCACGCTTATTTAATTCAGGCATAGTGAATTCTGCAATATGTTTGATTGGGTCTCCTAGAGAAAGAGATTCTGTGTACTCTTTTATCTCACCGCCGGCATTCACAATAACAGTGAAGCGGCAATGCTTTTTGGTTCTCCTTTTTGGATGATGCTTGTAAAAATGAACGTAGGCCTTGTAGACTCAAGGGGGCGCACCCTCTCCCCAGACAACATTCTCAACAGGACGTTTTGATTCAGCACGCACATTCATGTCAACATCGAGTTCTCCGCCACACTTTGAAAGCCGATTCCCACCGTGAATTCTCTCGCCACTTGGACATAAGATATGCAAATCAAGGTCATTGCGGTCATTCCACATCAATGAAATTTGTACTTCGCCTCCTTTTGCACCTTCACGTTCAAGTCTTTGCTCGAGTTCTTTTTGGGTATTTTCGTCCGCTTCGAAACCTTCGCTTTCAGTTTCTGGTTGGCTTTGGACTTCGAAGTTTCTTTGGGCCTCCATCGCTAACATGTTTTCCTGACGAACTTCTTCATCGGCAATTCTAGCAGAATTCTCTTCCACCTCTAATAATCGTAAGCGCTCTTCTTCTTCCTTTCTCTTGGCTTCCATCTGTTTTTTGAAATTCTCTAACTCAAGACGCTCTTTTTCTTTTCTTGCTGCATACACCTCTGCCTCCTTTTTTTGCTGTAATGCTTCTTTTTCAGCGGCATCCTTGATACTTTCGATAATCTTCTGCTTTCTTTTTGCAATAATTGCCTGTTCTTCAGCAGCTTCTTTTTCCTCTTGTAATCGTAATTTTTCTAACCTTGCCTCGCGGCTTTCCATCAATTCCATCAAGATTCTGTTGAATTCGTGGCGGGCGTCTGTGAAGGTCAAGTCCTCTTTCACTTTTTCTTTCCCCTCATCATGCAAGGTAAAATCCATAGATTCTTCGCGCTGACGAATGATAAATGGTAATGACCTTTCGCGGATTGCTATGGTGGCAACCCCATAGGCAAAACCACCTGCCAAGACTCCAAGTAGAGTCCAATCCACCCAAGGCATGACCCCCCTTAGGGGGGGCATGGCACAATAAACCTACGCCGGCAGAAAGTTATGAAATATCCTTAGATTGTTCGATTAAGTCCATTTTATTTATTCTCCATATTCCGATTGGAGTGGTTAAGATTGCCGCAATAAGCACGTAAAGGACGATTTGGCCAACAATCCACCAGTTGACTAAGAGTGGAAGATGGAAGGCCCAAGTTGAAAACTCAGCAGATAATGCCGTGGCCAAAAAATAAGAGGAAAATGCACCAACTATGCCACCAAGTAATCCAATAATCACATGCTCGATGAGTAATATTTTCGTCAATGTACCTCGAGATGCACCTAAGATTCTCAATGTAGCGAATTCGGTATCACGCTCACTTAAATTAATCAATAAGGTATTGAGTAATATTGCCAAGGCAATAGACCATCCAACGAATAACATTACAGCCATAAACCCTGCTTGAGTTTCCATTAACTCATCTATTGATTCCTGCATTTCACGGCTACTCGTTATCGACCAAGAAAATCCTCGTAATTCATCATCGATAATTCCTTCTTCATGCTGTAGCCAAATAAGGTTCGCACCCATTTCTGTAGCGGCTTCAAAATCGCTAAGATGCATACTCATGGTTCGCATCATTTCAGAAGTTGTGCCGACGATTTCAACTTCCATGGTTGTGGCGCCAAAAACAATATATTGCTTTTCTCCAATTTCCCAATCCAAATGCAAAGCCATTCCTTCATCAATCAAGACTTGGGCAGGGTTTGCACCTACCATTGGTAATTTTCCAGAGGCCAAGTCAGTTGTTCTCAAGGCATTTGGCGAGGTGGAGATTTCATCCATTGCAAGAATCATGAATGGTCTTTCATCGCCGCTAGCATTGGCAAAATATCTAGCTACAAATTGCGATCCTTCTATCTCATTTGAGTCAACCCAAGCAGAAATGGAATCATTATTCCAAGGTAGGTATGAAATTTCGCTATCCCATTTATTTTGGACACTATTTGCATCATTGAAGGCGGCTTGAATTGAGGCCATCATCAACATTGTACTTCCAGTTAGAATCAAGGCCATACCAAGGGCCAGAATAGTTACTGCTAATCTCTGTGGTTTACGGAAAGTTGAACGCACTCCTAGGCCCATCGTTGGTGGTAATGAGTTGGTTAATTTCGCCAACCATTTTGCTGGTTTTTTGCCATTCCCTTGGCCCATTACATCCAAGGGCATCAAACGGCTGGCCTTCATGGCCGGCCGTATTCCAAATACTAAGACAATAAAAAGAACTGCTGACCATATTTTCAACAATAGGTCTGGGTAATGATTTATTTTGACAATTGGAATGCCAAAGAAACTGAAATACCATGAAGTTAATCCTTCTGAGCCAAATGGACTAAGGGCAAGCAGTAAACCAAGTGAGGAACCAATTACTCCAAGGAGCAAAGGGGTCATCATGTAATCCAATAAGATTTGATTTCGAGGGACTCCCAGTGTCCTCAAGACTGCAATTTCACGCGCTTGGCTGCGTACCATTCGGTCCATACTGATAGCAATAACAAGGCCTGAAACCACCGCCAAAACGATAGTAAATAGCGGCAGGGATTTCTTTGACCCTTCAAGGTCTTGGCGCAGTAATTCGACGGAATATATTGAACCTCTATCTCCAACCTGAACCGTCTCAATTCCTGAAATTGATAATTGCTGCAATAATTCAGCCTTCAGTGGTGAAAGTGCAATACCCTCATCCTCACTAGTATCTTGTAAATCATAGTCGGGCTCACCTTCAAGGTCGACAAGTAATCTATTTCTTGAATTTGCATCAATGCCGGCCATTGAAGTCAATTCTTCGACCGGTAAATACAGCACAGCATAACCTCCTTGCTTAGGAAATAATCCACCCTCTGGTACGTAGAATAGATGTTCTGGGCTAACTGCAAGTCCAGATAGTGTCAAGTTATGTTGGCTGTCTCCAATTAAAATAGTGAAGTTATCGCCAACTTCAAGTTTCATGTATTCCGCAAGATGGTCATCTAATACCACTTCTCCGGCTTCCTCTGGCCAATGACCTGAGGTGTAATACAACTTGTTGACTTGGCCTGATTCAAAACCATGTAATTTTGCCGATGCCCATTTGGAATCTTCATCTAGAAAAAAGGCAGACATACTCAGCCTTGCTTCACAAGAATTGATTGGCAGTCCCTGCTGGGAAGCAAATGAGCTAAGGTTTGAACAGGCATTATCGAAAGATGAAGCCGGATAGAAAGTGCCCTTTGAATCGGCAAATAAATCTCCAAGATTAGTTTCTGCATACATATCCTGGTATACACTATCGGCATTTCTCGTATGTTCTGCCATACTTATGGACAGCCAAGTTGCCAAGGTTATCAAAAAGAGAACCATGAATACTCGTAATTTTATTCTCCATAAACTGCGACGTAACCGCTTAAAGAGCAATTTTCTCATAGGAATCACTCCTTTTCTGAAATTGTATCCTTTACTTTATTGACCACATCGGAAAACATTTTTCCCGCTTTGGATATTCCATCCTTTACTATCTCAGTTGTTTCTTCGACTGCTGACTTCACGGCCCCTGAGGCGGTAGCCATCTCTCCTATATCATCAGAAATTAAATGGCCACTATCGAGTTTGAGAACCCGTGTTGCATATTTACACAAACTTTGATCGTGAGTTACAAAGATAGTAGTTATTCCATGTTCTTTGCAGGCTTTAGATAGAACTTTCATTATTTGGCGGGTTGTTTCTGAATCCAAATTGCCAGTTAACTCGTCTCCAAGTAAGAGGCGGGGTTTTTTCGCTAGGTTTCCGGCGATTGCTACGCGCTGTTGTTGGCCTCCTGATAATTCACTTGGAAAGCGGTCTTCCATCCCCTTAAGGCCCACAGATGCAAGAATTGAACGGGCTTCGTCTTCATTTGATTTGCCCGAAATTTGTTGTAATAATAAGACATATTCCAAGGCTGTCAAATCTGATAAGAGGTTGAAAAATTGGAAAATATAGCCGATTTTTTCTCTTCTGAAAGTGGTCATCTCCTCTGACTTTTCACGAGGGACGCTTTGATCCATGAAATAATATTCACCAGATGTGGGTTTATCAATTGCTGAAATGCAATTTAGAAGAGTTGTTTTTCCAGAACCAGACGGTCCGAGCATGGCGATAATTTCACCTTCTTTAATGGACAAATTAATTTCATCAAGGGCCTTAACCTCATGCTCTCCTTGACCAAAATATCGGCTCAAGTTTTTCATCCGAATCAATTCCATTACTGCCCCTCAAACCAATTGTGAAGAGAGTTAGCAAAGAACTTATTGATGAAAAGGCGAGTAGTAGCCTTGAAGAACAGTAGCCCCCATTTGGAAGCATGCGCGAAGTACGACTTACATGGTCTCCCGAAAATTTAGCAGAAACTGAATTCGCAGGAATCTGCCAAGCTTGTGAATCTTTGGAAGTTCTCGGGCATCTCGATGTAGCCGATGATGGGATTCGTCAATTAGTCAAAGTGAAATTTATTGATGGTAAAGGAATTGATGACCTCGATGCTCTAGATTACATCACTGTTGAAAGTCCACTTCCACCTAATCAATATCCGGAAGTTGGAGGTGAAGGTTACATAGTCATTACCAATAATCATTCATTATCCACTAATGCTATCTTAATGCAGGATATCACTGTACTTCCCCCCTATAGACTAGGACAGGAAGGAATGGTCATCAATGTACGAGGACTACCCTCTGGAGTCTCAACATTTGTCAAATTAGCACGTGAAATTCTACCTCCAGATAGCATCGCAGTAACTGTTGGAAAAGAAGTTGAAAAAGGCTTGGCAAATATCCTAACCGATAAACAACGGCAGGCATTGAAGTCTGCAGTGTCGGCTGGATGGTTCGAAATACCTCGTAAAATCAGCCTCAAAGAATTATCAGAGCTGACTGGAATCTCGAAAAGCACCTTGGGTGAACACCTCGAAAAAGCCACTTCTATCACCATGAAATGGTTGGCTGGAAGCCAACAAATATGATGCACAGGTATTGAAAGAAGAAGCCCTTGGTGATTTTCATGCACGCCCAAAGATTACAACGTCTTCTTCCAAAAGGCAAGGCAATCTGGATACCTATCGATCATGGGGTGTCATCTTGGCCGGTATTGGGGTTAGGAGACATTGGAGAATTAATTTCCGATTTGAAATCTGGTGGAGTTGATGCAATTATCGCTCACAAAGGGATTGTCAGCGCACATAATGAAGAGGTTCCAATGATGATGCATATTTCTGCTTCTACAGTTCACGGAGGAAAACACTCTGCTGATAAAGTGCTAGTTGGAAGTGCCGAAGAAGCACTATCAAGAGGGGCTATTGGCGTTAGTGTACAAGTGAATCTTGGTGATGAATACGAGCACAAGATGTTGGAAAGGTTAGGCAAAGTTTCTGAGGATTGCCACAGACTAGGATTGCCATTATTGGGGATGATTTACCCGCGTGGCTCAGGCTTGCAAATCAAAGGAGATGCCACTGCAGGGGCTGCTCATGCGGTCAGATTGGCGTGGGAGTTGGGCTGCGATGCGGTAAAGACCTCTTGGCCAGGTGACAAAGATGCATTCGCAGAGATGGTCAAAGCCGCTCCAATACCTGTATTAATTGCCGGCGGTGAAACAGAAGGTGACTTCAAACAAGTTCTCAGAATTGTTAGAGATGCAATTTCACAAGGCGGAGCCGGTGTTTGTATGGGTAGGCAAGTTTTCGGCAATAACAACCCAAGAAATTGTATTCGCGCCCTGAAAATGTTGATTCATGATGGTGCCTCATTTGAGCAAGCATGTGAGGTATTGTAATGCAAGTTTGGCTTGACTGTCGTCATCAAAATGAACCGGCCTCCATGATAGATGGGGTAGACTTTCATCTAAGTCAAGATAATTCTCCTGGCCCTCTTATCAATGTTGATAACCAAGAAGGCCAAAATCAAGCCCGAGCCCTTATCGGTTCAGCAGACTGGCTAATCATTGAAATGGCGGATTGGGTAATGATTCCACTAGAAAACTTAGTGGCTGCTGCAGATGGTGGACCTACAAAAATTGCTGCTTGTATCAATTCAATTGAACAGGCTCAGGGTGCTGCACATGCTTTGCAAATAGGTGTAGATGCCTTGATAATAAAAGACCAAAATAAAATGTTAGAAGCAGCACTGATAGCAAAGTCTCAGAGGTTTGAAAATACAATTAGTGAATCACAGTCGATAGACAAGAATCATGGAGAGTTGACAAAAATCAAAATCACTGAAGTTAAGAATGGTGGGGTTGGAGACAGAGTTTGCCTTGATTTGACATCCCTACTTGAAATTGGAGAAGGGCTATTGATCGGTTCAAGTTCTGCCTCTATGGTGTTAGTTCATGGAGAGACTTTGCAGAGTGAATTTGTTCCTACCAGGCCATTTAGAGTCAATGCTGGTGCTGTGCATGGCTATGTTTTGATGGCTGATGGTAGTACTCAATACCTATCTGAATTGAAAGCTGGAGACTTGCTCAGAGTACAATCTGCAAATGGGGAATGGCGCTCAGCAAGCCTTGGGAGAGTGAAAATTGAAAGGCGTCCACTAATATTATTGAGATGGATAGATGAAAATGATAATGAAGCACAAGCACTCTTCCAACAAGCGGAAACGGTCCGTTTAGTCGATATTTCGTCCCTGCCAAAATCAATCACAGAAATCACAATTGGACAGAAGTTATTGGCGTGGAGTGAACAAGGCGCAAGACATATAGGCAGTAAAGTAAATATGAAAATTGAGGAAAGGTGAGTAAATGGCAAGGTTAGGAAAAGGTGCTGCTAACGGTGCTTGTAGCCTACTTCATGCCGCTGGACTTGGTTATGGAGCCAGTCTTGCCCTCGATTTACCTGTAGTCGTCACATTACTTGACAAAGTAAGTAGACGTGAACTTGATGACCCTGATAACTTACTTGCCGCAGTTTTGGAATCTTGGACTAGGGCCGGTCATCAACTGCCAGCGGGCGAGTTACATTGGAGCGTGAAGAGTGAAATTCCACCGCGCCAAGGTCTGAAATCTTCAGCCGCAGTATCCATTGCTGCTCTACGGGCCTTATGTCAAGCAACTGGAAAAACATTGGCTAATTCTGATTTAGTTGACATGGCTGCAGACTCACAAATACGAGCCGGAGTCTCCATAACTGGCAGTATCGATGATGCATGGGCTGCTGCTGAAGGAGGGTGGAAGTTAATCGATTCAAGCCTTCCTGCTGCTGAAGGAGTCCTATTAGAAAGCCCTGGACCCGCAGCAGAAGATTGGGACCTATTGATAATTCTAAGAGGCGATAGAACAGAAAAACCTGATCCCGAAACTTTAGCTTGGCATCAAGAAGGATTCCAGCAATCATTGAGTGCCTTGGAAAGAGATGATGCGCTAGTGGCAATTACTTGGAATGGGCGCTCGATGGTATCTGTTCTCAGTGACATGGATGGAAGGCGACTGACAAATGATGCCTTTCTTAACGGTGCAAGAGCGGCTGGAATCAGTGGCTCAGGGCCTGCAATCATAATATTCAGCCCTGCGGTTTCAAGACCAACTTTGGATCGACTAAAACAGATTGTGGCCCGACAAAAAGATGTTGAAGTACGTGAAGTGAAAATTATCAATTCAATTATTTCTGAAAACGAAGAAGACGTGCAGGCAAATGATTGAATCTAAGAATCATTTCCCAAGCCTTGAATCAGCATGTCGATGAGGCTAGGTGAAAGCATCAGTACCACTCTCTTTGGGGAGAGTCATGGGCCCGCAGTCGGTGCTTTACTAGAGGGAATTCCAGTTGGAACACCCATCGATGAGGACTATCTCAAAAGTGAATTAGAGCGGCGAAGACCTGGTTCAGGAATATCCTCCTTAAGAAAAGAAAGTGACGCCTGTGAAATACTCTCTGGAGTTCACCAAGGAAAGGCAACAGGAGGTCCAATTCTATTACTAATAAGAAATTCAGATAGTCGCTCATCCGATTACTCATTTTTGCCTAATCAACCTCGGCCAGGACATGCCGACTTACCTGCCATGCTCAACAGTGATGGCTTTGCTGACCCACGGGGCGGAGGGGCAAATAGTGCAAGACTGACAGCAGGATTAGTCGCATCAGCGAGTCTGTGTCAAGCCCTACTAGATGAACAGAATATCTCTATTATTGCCCATGTAGGAGCAATTGGTAAGATTGTATCAGAAAAGGGCCCAAGTATTTTGATGGATGATGAAGCAAGTCAAAGAGTCCGTTGCTCAGATCAAAAAGCAGCGAAAGAAATGTTTGAACTAGTATTAGAAACTAGAAAATCAGGTGATTCAATAGGCTCGAGAGTGGATATTGAAATCAAAGGCCTTACCCTTGGCTTTGGAGCGGGATGGTACAGAGGACTTGAACCTCTTCTTGCTCATGCCTTGATGGCAATTCCTGGTGCAAGAGCTGTGGAATTCGGAATGGGAGCAAAGACTGCTGAGGCATATGGCAGCGAATACAATTTACCATGGTATCTCAAAGATGGGGAACCAACAACTGATGGTGATGGAGCATTAGGAGGGATGGCAACCGGTGCGCCACTAATAATTCGGCTAACTTTGAAACCACCTAGTAGTATTGCAAAAGAACAAATCACCCTAGATCTCTCGACTGGTGAACAGAATTCATTGAACGTCAGGGGAAGGCATGACCCTGTTCTTGGCCCTAGAGCGGTGCCAATAGCAGAAGCAACGGTGAAATTAGTCATCAGTGATATGCTTCAGAGGTGTGTAAAAGATGAGTGATTGGGTTATTCACAAATTTGGAGGATCTTGCCTCAGAATCCCAGGTGACATTATCAAAATAGAACAACGAATCCATGAATCATTTGGCAAACCTGTCGTAGTTGTCTCGGCACTATGGGGGGTAACTGACCGGTTGTTGAGGGCAACAAGGGAGCCTTGGCAATGGTCAGGGTTGGTCAATGACTTACGAAGGCAACATTCTAGGTTTATTCCACGAGTTGTACAAGAACCATTGTTTGAAGAAGTTCTCAAACACCTTGCAGAGGACCTATTATCACTCTGCCATGAACCAATGAATGATACAGTAAAAGCCTCGGTACTTGCTAGTGGAGAAAGGCTTGCTAGCATTACTCTCTCAACTGCATTAAGAGAAAAAGGCCTTGATTGTAGACCAATAGGTGCAGATGAATTAGGAATAATTATCGCGGGAAATGGTGCAACAATAAACCTCGAAGCGACAAGTAAGTTGTTAAATCTAGAAAAATTAAGTGAAGGCATCCCTGTAATCAGCGGCTGGTTTGGCAAGAACATTAAGGGGGAAATAAAAGTCTTAGACCGAGGAGGAAGTGATCTTTCAGCCGCAGCAATTGCAAGAATCCTCGATGCAAAACAAGTTGTCCTGTGGAAAGATGTACCAGGGGTCCTCTCAATCAGCCCTCGTTGGGGGATTGAATCGAATACCATTCCATATTTGGGCCATGAAGAGGCATTGGCATTAGCAAGGGCAGGTGGAATTATCCTGCATGCATCATGTATCGAGCCACTCAAAGGTACAGGCATTCCTTGTATTATTCGCTCTTTGCATGATGATTCTGCCAAGACCATGATTGGACCAGACATGAAAACTGAAAACAAAGGAGTAACTGCGATTTCATGTGTACCTGGGATGATTCATTATTCCATCAACGTAGATGGGCATCGAACCGCTTCGATATTAGATTCCTTGCTCAACTTACTGAAGGGTGAAGCGGTCAAGGTGTGGAGTCTCTCGGCAGGCGAAGGGTACATTGCGATGTTCATTCCATCTTCTATGGCCAATGTTTTGGAGAAGACGATGGAATCTATTGATGTCAAGTGGCAGAAAAGTGAAACTGCATCCTTGATTTCCCTTATTGGTCGTTCGATTGAAATAGATATTGAAAACATATTACACTGCATCCAAGAAGAATGTGCATTGCATATGTTAACTGATGAAGAAGACCTTCAAGGGCTAATGCTGAGGCTAAGCAAGAAATTCAAACTCATTTCTTGAATTCAGTCGCGGCTCTCTCTCCACTTCTGAAGACGGCGTGGAAGGTTAACTGCAAACATTAGACCAACCAAAAGGAAAACAAAGAGACTACCCAAAGCAACCCCATAAACTGAAATTAACTCCACACTTTCTTCCATCCTAACTGCAGTTTCAGAAGAAAACAATCTGACAACAGCAGGAATAATCGTATTGATTGACAATACTACAGCCGCTAAACCTCCAGCAATTATTGGATTAATCACTAGACTACGGTGATATTTGCTGATGATTCTCTTAACATTCATGACATATACTTCATTTGTACGAATACTTGTATCTAACATGCTGAAGCGGATGACTCCATTTGTTAATTCAAAATACATGACAAGAAGAACTGCATAAACGACAACCAAGACTGTTGCCAACCAAGGATATGTTGCCAAGTCAAACCAGTCACCGCTAAGAGTTAGTTTACTGGAGGCAAAACGCATTGCTGAGAGTATGAAAAGAACATACGAAGCCAATAACCAGCGTGTATCTCTTGACATTGTACCCCAGAGTCCAGTTCCAGTTGCTGCCAAGATAATTGCTGAATGTAGTAAGGTTGCACCACCAATGCTTCCGAAAGCCAAGTACCAGATGGTACCTTGAGGAGGAGTTACAATCCATGTGATTAATCCTAATGCAACTAATATTGCATATGCTCCTAGTTGGAGAGTCTGAACCATCTTATCAGCTGGAAGGAACTTATGCTTGGGAACGATAGGTCCACCGAGTAATGCCTCAATGAATCCAGGAATGTGGACTTCAGGAATAGCATCTTCTGGAACTTCAGAACCAGAATTCATTTGACCGGCTGCCTTTTTTCTACTTGGTGCAGAGGAGCGGACAACTTTGCCATCATATAGATGAGCAGTGTCTGAACGCTGTTGTGGTGGTGCTGGTGCGGCCATTCTTCTCACTCCTCAGAATCCTCTGGCTCCGGCCAGTGCGGTCGATAAGAGCATATCAGGCTCCCAATCCATGATATTTACACCCATTCCACGTAATTCACTCATCAGAACATCGCGCTCGGTCTTCATCACTTCATAGCCGGTGCGATCGAGGCGCTTGGCGTCAAATTCAAACTCAAGGCTTGAAGGTGAAAGTACAGTTACATCGAAATCACGGGCTCTGAAATCTCTCAAAGCACTGACAATGGTTGGGTCACTTTCAAGGTTTGACATGACGATAATTGGACTGCCTTTATTGATATGAGGAAGGATTCGGTTTACTACAACCTGCAATGGTGTATTTCCTCGGGCCATTGCTCCAGCAAGTTTTGTCAAAATGACATATAATTGCTTCTTGCCGGTATCTCGGTCTACAGAAACCACTTCATCTCCATAGACAATAAGGCCCACTGAATCTCTTCTCGATAAGAAGTAACGAGCCAATGAAGCAGATGCTCTAGTAGAGTAAACTAACGCATTACGACTAACAGGGCCTGTTTCTGAAACCGCCCGACCATCGACTATCAGGATAATATCCGATACCGCGTCTCTTTCTCTTTCATTGACCATTAACTTACCACTGCGAGCATAGGCATTCCAGTTGATGGCTCTAAATGAATCACCATCGAAATACTCACGTAGACTGTAGAACTCTGAACCGGGACCCGGTTGGCGGATGTTAACAGCACCAGTGAAAATCTTTGGCACCTTGCTCTTGACGAAAGTATCCTTCAAGTCTTCCATCTTTGGGAAAACCAAGAAATCATCATAAACGTGTAGCTCCTTTTCTTTGTGGAATAGGCCAAAGGTATCCTGAATTCGAATTGCCACTGGCCCGATACTGTAGAAACCACGTAATGGGCACTCTACGGTGTATTCAATGAACGTTTCACGACGTGGTCCTAGTTCCATCAAAATGTAATTTGCACCTTTCTTGATGCGCATGACTTCAGGAACTCGGTCTCGAACTTCTAGGATCTTAGGTAATGCTGAATGGTTTTGCATTCGTAAAGTGATTTCAACTTCACCATCCTCAAACACTCGCGCCGCCGAGAGTTTTCGCATGGCTGAAACGTTAGAGAGAGCAACCCCTTCCTCTCCCATCCATTCATCCATACGTCGACCACTAGCAGCGACATCTGCGTGTCCAGCGAATAATGCAGCATAAGTCAAGAAGACAAATATCACGACTGCAACGGTAACTAACTGCGAATTACGCAATGTTAACCCGAGCAGATACATGCTAACCGCCAGACTTCCCAATAGGGCTGACTTACGAGACCACATCGTGCTTCACCTCCTTCGTTTTGAGTCTTCACTTACTCAGACAGTTGGTACAGGTACTTCACGCAAGATTGCTTGAACTACCTCTCCAGGTTCCAGACCCTTGATCTGGTGCTCTGGCTTGAGAATTAGCCTGTGTGCGATTGCTAGTTCGGCGATGGACTTGACGTCGTCTGGTGTGACGAAATCACGGCCACGCATTGCTGCTGCTGCACGGCTGGTCTTGAGAAGTGCTTGTGAACCACGAGGAGATGCTCCAACAAGCACTCTTGGGTCTTCACGTGTTCTTGCGACACATTCTACCATGTACATTCGGATGGCAGGATCAACGTAAACATCTTCACAGGCTTGTTGCATAGCGATAACACGCTGTGGGTCAGTGATAACATCGACATCTACTGCGTCCTTTCCTCGTGCAATACGACGAGAGAGAATTTCATCCTCATCCGCTCGGTCTGGGTAGCCAACACTCATCTTGAACATGAAACGGTCCAACTGAGCTTCTGGAAGTGGGTAAGTACCCTCTTGCTCCACAGGGTTCTGAGTTGCCATTACGATGAATGGTGCTGGCAACTTGTGAGTTACTGTACCGATGGTGACTTGCTTCTCTTGCATAGCCTCCAAAAGAGCCGCTTGGGTCTTTGGTGGTGCACGGTTGATCTCGTCAGCCAATAGTAGATTACAGAATAGAGGTCCTGGTTTGAAGGTAAACTCTCCCTTCTTCGCATCGTAGATGTTGGTTCCAGTAATGTCTGCTGGTAGTAAATCTGGAGTGAATTGAACACGCTTGAAGTCACAACCTAACGCATCAGCGAAGGTGTTGGTCATCAAGGTTTTTGCAAGACCAGGATAATCTTCGAACAGTAGGTTTCCATTGGATAAGATGTTGACCAAAACATTCTCAATCACGTGGGCTTTTCCAATAATTACTTTCTGTACTTCGGCACTTATTGCTTGGCCGATTGCACCGACTGCTGCCAAGCGCTCTCGCACTTCAGGGTTGCTTTGGTGTTTCGGTTGGGCTGGAGCCTGAGCCTGTACTGGTGCTGCTGCGACTGGTGCTGCTGGCATAGGTGCAGGCATTGGTGCTGCAGGCATAGGTGCAGGCATTGGTGCAGGCATTGGTGCTGCTGGCGCTGGTACTGGCGGGGCTGGGGCGTTCGGCTGTGGGGCTGCTGGGGGGGGTTGCATTTTTCTTTCCTCCTTGTTTTATTTTCACTTACCCCAACGTCGAATCGCCTGCAGATGCTGACGAAGTTCTTCTGGGGTAAATATACGGTTCTGGCTATATGCCAATTCGACCAAACGTGGGTCACGAATCAAAGCCTGCACTTCAGCAGGTGCTTTTATTGCCATCTGATCCTTTGTCAAGTCATGGAAAATTCTAACCTTTTCCATCAATGCTTGACGTACTCTCATTTGGTATTGATTTGGATCAATTTTCTCAGGTCTTTCCCTAAAGCGGGTTAAGTCGAAGACGTGGCGCCAATTTTCTTTTTCTGGAACCACCATAATAGCAATTGATAGTAGTGCTAATAGATTGAGTACAATCAACCATTTCAACCAAGCATCTGAAGTTAGTAGGACAATTGCCCCCATCGCCTCAGTAAATGGAGCGGTTAAGGTACTTGTAACATGCCTTGATTCATCAAAGACAACGTAGAATTTTTCTGGGTGGAGTTTAATCAAACTTGAAAGTTCATCATTGTCCTGCTCACTCATGTCATGAATCAATTCAGCGAAATAAGCACCATTGCCCTTCCATAATGATTCACCATTTAACTCCGCATTCCAACAAGTGTGATTCAAATAAACCAAATCAGATTGGCACTGATCTTTTCCAGTAGACTTGGCGATTGCTTCATCCCATAGGTGGTCTGCTAATGCATCATCATTTGAGACAAAAACAATGCTACCAGTGACTGAAATTTCATCAAGCCGAGCGCCTCCACTACCTGGGATTGCATCCATGACCTCAATGCCGGGGTAATCAATTCTGATAATTAGCCCAGTTTGGCCTGCTCCAAGTTTAATATTGAGAGTGCTGGTCAAATCACCTGTGCCAGTCCTATCTTGGTAAGCAGAATCAGAAGCGGTTGCTAAGACCTTTACATCTCTGCGAATATCTTCTTCCTCTCCAATTCCAGGACCTAATACCTGAATCGCAGTTGGGCTGCGCATCAAAACAGGCATTCGGCAGTTATCGGTTTTATGCTCAAGTAGATTATCAGATGTGCAACCTGTACCCATTTCCAAAGCATTCATTTCTGACACATCTTGATTGATACTAGCAACTGTCCATACATTCTTTTGATTTTGAGGTGCCTGTGTGCCGGCCTTGTCTCCTCGGTAATGTTTGACTTCGTAGAATTGGTCCATATCCATTACTGGAAATTGGAAGAACTGTACTCCGAACTGGGCTGCAACTTGCTGGGCATTACTGGAATCGGCTGCTAAGATGACCTTGCCTCCCTTGTTGGCTACGAAATCGTGAATCGCTTCTGCTTCTGCTTGATCAAATGGCTTTTCAGGAGCAACGATAACCAAAGTAGTTCGGTGAGGCTCTCTCCAATCATTTACTAACATTGGAGTGGACATTGTATTGGCAATGGTGTATTTACCCAAGGAATCTCGCATTGCCCCAAGTTGTTGATATTGGTAATCACCATCAGCCTCAACAACATAGGCACTGTAAACAGTCTGCTTATCGCTACTAGCAAACAAGATTAGCGATGTGGAAACTAAGATTGAAACAACTAATCCAACAGCCAACCAAGTCTCTAGACGAACGCCTTGCTTTTCTTCTGACATGTTTATTTCACCTCCCTCAACAACAGCAATCTACACCGTGCTGCTTCGCCGAGTGAAATACCACTCAAATAGGTTGCCCATCAATGGTCGCATGAAAAATAATGTATCAAACATCAAGTTAGGATATCATCTCGCCTAATTATTGCTACCCAACTAATAATGAAGATAGTTAACCATGCGGAAATAGAAGGAAGGAAATTGCCTTTCGTTCCATCATCAGTTGAACTATCATCACCACCTGCTGGCGTAGTATCATTACCTCCTGAACCAGATGAAGAGCCTGCATTCGAACTTGATGATGAACGTACTTCTAAAGATAGACTATCACTCACGCTTGCCCCTCCATCGCTTATTGCTTTCAAAGTGATAACACATTCAGTTGTAGGATGGCTGGAAGATGCTTTTGCTACAAACATCCCTTCTGCAGAAGAGCCGGGCAATACTGCTTGGGAGAGGCTATCATCAATCTGGGTTGATAATTGTGGGCATCCACCTATTGTAAAGGGGCTTTCTGTTTCTGTCAACTTTAATTTATCATTCTTATTTCCAAAGTTTGTCAATTCAACTTTAATTTCAGTTTCTGTGCCTGCCAATAATGGCACATCTTCATCAATAATATCTGCCATCATTATTGCAACGCGTGGAACTTTTGTGTCTGCTTCTATGGTTTGTGGAGTGGATGGTAATTGCAAATCTTCTTGGGCGATGATTCTGAGGCCATGAATGGTGCCTTCGGCGATATCATTCAATGAACCCGCTTCTAAGGTGACTTCGAAAGTCTTGTTGCTATTGCCCCCCACTGCGACTGATTCATCTAAATCAACTTCAACCCAATTGAATTCTCCTTCGTCTTCGTGGTCAGCCTCAAACTCAAGACCTATGTTTAGGTCAGTTGGTCTGGTATTTTCGATGTAGAATTCAAAAGTTATAATGCCTCCTTTATCCCACCAATCAGAGGAGTTTTTGTCATCTGTGGGTTCAAGCAAAGTGGGAGATGACAAGTCCTCTACCCAATCGATTGTCCAATTTGGTACCTCAATATCTTGTGCACTAGTTGCCGGAATAAAAACTCCCATTAACATCAAGACTATTAGGATTATTTTGCTTTTCATTTTTTTCACTCCTCAAATAGCGGGGATATTGCCCTCTTTACTAGCACTGGCAACATTTTACGACGGTATGCAGGTGGGAAATAGGTGTTATTGACTGGCTTTACCTCTTTTCTGATGGCTTGACCTAATGCTTTGATGCTGTCCTTTCCTTGCCAGTTTTCCAAGGCATCTTCGGCTTGTTCTTGATGGAAAACTGGAATGGATTCACAACCTGTTGTTGCTATTCTCAAGCCTTGTAATTCATTTCCGGCTCCTTTCCATGAAACGGCAACACCTGCTTCAGGGAAATCCCAAGATTCTCTCAAACATAATTTCTCATATTTGCCATCCCAGTCTGCAGCATCATCTGGAAGCGTCAAGTGGCTGACTATTTCTCCGTCAACGAGGACATTGCGTTTCATTCCATCCAACTCAAAGAATTCATTCAATGGCATCGATCTTTGACCAGCGGGTGAAATGAGGTGAATGCTTGCATCGAGACACATCAAAGCAGGTGCTAAGTCGGCCTGATAAGTTGCAACACAGAGAGTATTTTGATTTGGAATAACTCGACAATCAGCACCTGTATCACAATCACACTTGTGGCACCATTCGATTGAGCGGCGCCATTCTTCGCTTTGGTTAAACCAAAAGCAACGGGTATCAAGGCAAATATTTCCGCCAACTGTGGCTTGTCTGCGAATTAGCACAGATGCAACACTGCCTGCAGTTTGTCGCAAGAGTGGGTGTGAATTTGTATCCTCAACTAGGTCATGTAACTTGACCATGGCGCCGATATGAGTTGCTGTGAGGGTCTTCATTTCCTTGATTGAGGCCAATGAAATGACGTCATTCTGAGTGTTTAGGTGCCATTTGTAATTTGGCAGTAAATCTGTGCCGCCGGCAATCCAGTCGAACTCCTTGCCATCTGCTTGCAAAGTTCCTGCAGTATCCATTGCTTCCTCAATACTAGTTGGGGTGTGTAAGGTGAATGGAGGGACGCGCACTAAGCATCACCTCGGTAGCGCCGCTCAACATGCTTCCATGCCTTAGCAGCACGCTTGTTATCATCCACTAAATCCTCTTGAGTGGGAGTTATTGCCTCCCTCCAACCATCATCCTGTTCAGAAAGAGGACGTTCAGGATCAAAGCCGAACAATACTCCATTTACATAGGGCGAACGGTCCTTGAGTAAGTCTCTCTCAAGGTCTCGCTGAGCGTGTTCATCGGCTCGTTGAGCGATAATCTCCTGAAGAGGAGAAGGAGTAAAACTTGGATTTGGTAAGTCCATCGGCTCATCAATCCCCATCGCCTTGCATTTCTTTTCAATCAATTTGTGAACTCTATCGGGAGTTAGTGGCAATTCATTGGGCCGGATTCCGATTGCATCGTAGACGGCATTACAAACTGCAGGAAGAATTGGTAGAAGGGGCCCTTCACCTGCTTCTTTAGCCCCGAAGGGTCCTTCTGGGTCGTTGCTTTCAACAATTATTGGAATAACTTCGGGCATTTCGTGAATACTCAATATCTTGTAATCTAATAAATCAGGATTCAGTAGGTTTCCATCCCGCCCATACTTCATTTCTTCAGATAAAACCTGTCCCATTCCCATATGGCAAGAGCCGATGATTTGACCTTCTACCGCGAGTGGATTTAGGGCCTTTCCACAATCATGAGCAGCCCAAGCTTTGACCACTTTGATGAATCCTGTTTCAGCATCAACCTCGACCTCTGCAACATAAGCCGAGAATGAATATGCTGGAGCCAAACCTGCGGCAGCACCTTTGTGAACTCCACCCATTGGAGGAGTTCGGTAAGAGCCGGTGGCGATTAGTGAGCCTGAATCTGCCTGTGCCTTATGGCAGGCTTGAAGCCAAGAAACACCTATTGCAGGGTCGTGTTTGTAGTAAACGCGACGGTCACCCAATACCAATTGGTCAGGATGGTAGCCCGTCAATTCCCATGCAGCATTGAGTATTTTATCGCGCAAATCGATAGCAGCACGAATGGCTGCATTAGCATTCATGAAAGTAACTCGAGAAGAATATGAGCCTAAGTCAACTGGTGATGTATCACTTTCTTTTGAACGAACTCTAATCATGTCCAATGGCAAGGCTAGAACTTCACTAACGGCTTGAGCAACTGCGGTATCAGAACCTTGGCCGATTTCAGCGGCACCGGTGTGAATTGTAACTCCGCCATCCATGTCGCATTGTAGGTGAACGGTTGCATGCGGGAAATTCTCAGGGTCCCAATGAATTGGTAAACCTGAACCTGAAATAAAGAAACCACAGCCAACTCCGATGCCTCTGCCAAATGGCATCTTTCGGAATTTCTCATCCCAACCAGATTGTTCTCTAACTTTGGCAAGGCATTCCCTCATCCCCGTAGAAGTTATCCTGAATCCCGTAATTGTTCGTGAATGTGGAGGTAAAAGGTTTGCAAGCCGGAAGGTCATTGGGTCAACACCTAATTGCTCTGAAACAGCGTCGATTCCAACCTCAACTGCACAGCGACTGTTGACAGCGCCATGACCGCGCATGGCTCCACTTGCAGGCTTATTTGTCCAGACTCGAGCGCCGGTATAGTGGAATCCTCCAATCTCATAGGGCGAGGTGTGGAGGACACCATTGTAGTAAGTGGTAACATGGCCAAATGAAGCAAAAGCACCTCCGTCGATTAACGCATCAGTCTCAATTCCAGATATCCTCCCCTCATCATCAGCGAAGACGCCCATTTGAATGCGGGAAGGATGTCGACCTCGGTTAATCCAGTAGACTTCCTCTCTATCAAAGCAAATACGTACAGGGCGACCAGATTTACGAGCCAAGATAGCAGCACACATTTCATGAGGGAAAGGATCTGATTTACCCCCGAAGCCACCGCCAACAAAGGTGCGGTGGACATTTATCTGGTGCATTGGAATGTCCAAGACTGAAGATAGTGCACGGTGTAGATAATGTGGTACTTGTTGAGGAGAATAAACAGTCAAACGTCCAGATGGGTCCCAGTGAGCGACGACTGCATGAGGCTCTGTAAAACCGTGGTGTACGCCAGCAAAGGTCCAATCTTCCTCACTAGAAGCGGTAGCATTCTCCATTCCAGAAAGGTTTCCAAATTGCTGGAAAACTCGCTTTTGTACATTTGATTCACCAATATGATACTTGCCTCGGTCATGAATTGGGTGTTCAGAATCCTCCAAACCTTCTTCCATATCATGAATTGAATCTAGAACTTCATATTCCACTTTTATCAGTGAAAGTGCTTCAATAGCAGTCTCCTCATCTATTGCTGCTACACAGGCTACCAAATCACCGATATGACGAACCTTATCTTGGGCCATTGCATGTTCATCCTTGGTCACTGGAAGTACACCGAAGCGGTTGACTGAATCTGCTCCTGTCGCAACTGAAACTACTCCGGTCAATGCCTCGGCTGCAGATGTATCGATATTCTTGACCAAAGCATGATGATGAGGTGAACGCAAAATCTTTGCAATCAATTCGCCGGGTAATCTGATATCATCGCCATATTTTGCTTGGCCAGTCATTTTCCAATTAGCATCTATAAGAGGAGTTGGTTTTCCTATTGATGTCCCAGTAATGTGGCGGTCGTGGACGTGAGGGCCTCGTGGTTGACTCTTCTGACCTCCTGTGCTTTTTGGGATATGTTTGATATCCTGTAGGCCACTAATGGGATCTGAGCCGCCACTTCCTGGCACTCCGAAATCCTGTTGCCCAGCAACCCGATTACCATCTGAACGGGTCTTGCTGAAGTCTACTTTCTTAGCCATAAAAACACCTCAGCGTGCATCACCCGGAGGTAATGTTGGCTCGTCTGGACCGATTGGATGTGGGTCAGAAGATGGGTTTGTCAAGTTGGCTGTTTGGTTTCCATTTTGTTTTATTTCAGCAGCCATTCTAATTGAATCAACTATTGGTTGGTAGCCAGTACAACGACATAGATTCCCTTCTATCGCACACTTTATTTCCTCATCGGTAGGGTTTGGATTCTGTTCAAGGAGGGCGGATGAAACCACAAGGAAACCCGGCGTACAAAAGCCACACTGGGAGCCTCCTGCCTTGGCGAAACAGGTCTGAACTGGATGCAGGTGGTGAGTGTCTGCCAAGCCTTCAACAGTGGTAATCATAGCACCTCTCGCCTCCTCCGCCAAGATTAAGCAAGAAAGACGAGGCTGGCCATTGACCAATACTGCACAACAACCACAAGTACCCATATCACAACCGCGCTTAACACCCAGTGTTCCTGCTTGGTCGCGTAGTACATCAAGAAGGATAGCATTGGATTGAACTAACAACTCCTGTTGTTGGCCGTTGATTTTTGCTGACCAACTTTGCGAGGCAGAAGTTGGTAGCATGCTGACGTAATTTTCATCCACCATCCTTCGTCTCCAAGGACGAGGAGAGGTGCTTTACTCTTCATTCTTCTTCATCCTCAACCAGTTTAACTTCTTAATCTAAGAGTCGGTAAAATTGATATCATACAACGTCCTAATCAATATTAATGCGTAGCATATTTGTGTCAATCGCCGTTTGTCTAATGCTTATTTTTCCCGGCTGTCTTGGTGGTGAAGATGGAGATCCTTTTCCTGATTTTAGTTTTACTGGGGATGACGGTGAAAAATACTCCAAAGATAGCCTAGAAGGTGAGAAATATATCATCCACATTTCTGCAAGTTGGTGCCCTCGGTGTTTCAAGACAATGCATAATATCAGTGCTGCACTAGATGGAGAAAATTACCTAATTATCAGCAGTGATGAGGGGGATAGGGATATTATTCAGTCATGGCATAATAAGGTAAATGAATCTAATAATAGCAATGACATCAAGGCTCCATTCGCAGTTTTACCTGATTTAGCATCTACCCTCGAAATAGATGCAATGCCGACAATTTTCCTCATCAGTGAGGAAGGTAATATAATTGCTAAACATGAGGGTGATATGACCATCCATTCTGAAATCTTAGAGTTCTATAACCAAGAATTGTGAATTTACATAGAACAGACATCTTCAAAGCAATTATCAGGTGGGGTTGAACCGAGGAATACATCATGCGGACCCTTAAGCAACTTGCAAGTCTTGTCTTAATTCTCACTTTTCTATTGCCGACATTCGCAGCACTGAGCACCATCCCTTCAGTAGTTGCCGAAGAATCAACAGAGCAAGTTGGATGGTGGGTAGATACAACCGTGGACCGCAATAAAAACGGTATTGGAGATATGGTTGAATTGCATTTAGACAATGAGATATTCCTCGATGGGGCAAACACACTTCCCGTAATTGTAGACTTCGACCACACACCCACAGATGCAGACATCGAGATGCTATACCGAGAAGTCGGTCTTGAAGTTGAATGGAATCTCCACATGATTGATGCGGTTAGTGGCAGAGTCCATACTCAGGACCTTCTCACTCTGCGCGACTTACCTGGTGTTATTATGATTGAATTAGATGGAATTCTTGAAGTTGAGATGGCGGAAGTAGTTCCTGTTCACGGAGTCGACATTGTCTGGGATGAAACTGGTTATGATGGATCAGGAGTTTCAGTTGCAATTATCGACACTGGAATCGATGCATCTCACGTTGGTTTAGATGACCTCGATGATGATAATTCAACCGACGACCCTAAGGTAATCGCATTCTACGATGTTGTCGGTGCTCCAAATGACATGAATGGCACAACTACTCCATATGATGACCATGGACATGGAAGCCATTGCGGAGGTATTACGGCTGGTACAGGAGCGCCAGATTATGTCAACATCGGCGTTGCGCCTCAAGCTAATCTGGTTGGCGTCAAGGTACTCGATGGGGGAGGAAGTGGTTCCTTTGCTGGCGTAATGGGTGGAATGCAGTGGACTATCGATGTTCGTTACAAATATAATATTCGTTCTGCAAGTATGAGTCTAGGTGGACCAGGGGCCATCGAATGGACAAGTAGTGAGGAAGACAGTGTTAATCGCATGGCCAATGAAATGGTACGTTCGGGAGTCGCTCTCTTTATCGCAGCCGGAAATACCGCAGTCTCAGCACAAATTGGAACGCCGGGGAGTGCAGAGGATGTAATCACAGTGGGAGCCTTAGACAAAGATACAAAGATTGCCGTTTATTCCAGTCAAGGACCAACTGAAGAAGGAAGAATCAAACCAAATATTGCCTTTGTAGGTTCAAATGTCATGTCAGTAGAAGCAAATAGCGGCAATGGCTACACTGGAATGAGTGGCACAAGTATGGCAACCCCAGGGGCAGCAGGACTTGGTGCATTGATGTCTCAAGCAAACCCCGAATTGTCTCCATTTGATATGCGAAATATCATGCAAGAAACTTCAACCTATCGCGAGTGCCATTACATGCTGGCAAACGAACCTTGTCCCGAAGATTTAATCCCAAAGAATCGCCAAAATAATGTCTATGGGCATGGCCATGTAAATGCTCAGCCTGCTGTAATGGAAGCGGCTCAGAGAGTCTATGAATTGGATATGAATATTGCAGTAAATGTGACAACAGGAATGGGTTCAGATAACAAAATTCACCTCGATACTGGCGATGAAATCGAAATTTCCCTCAACAAGCAAGTGGAAACTATTCAATGGAGAAGCAATCATTTGAGAGATAATTGGGCGATTTTACATAATTATGATGGGGAGTTTTCTGCAACCATTAGCCATCATGACATTATGCATCAATTGGAACACCTACCAAATATCGACCTGCAAGGAAACCATTCAATCTCCATCCGCGCCTTAAATGGTACTGTATCTTCGCCAATAACAACCATCAATATTCACTTGATGGGAGAAATGGGTGATTCTGCATTACCAGAAACTCAATCTTCTTCCTTCTCAAATCTTACTTGGGTTGGAATTATTATTGGAATGAGTGGACTATTATTCACTGTCGGTATGCTCTTCGGCCGCACTCGCCAAGATGATATCGAAAGCCCACAATGAACTTTCATCCGGCCTAACCTTGAAGGAGTGAACCGGTCTATTACGACTGATTGTAATGCCAGCACCTGTAGCACCCCCTAGGCGCCCAAATGCAAGAAAGCCAGTTTCTATTGCATCAGGTAGACTAACAAACCCTGCCTCTGTAATCAATCCAGATTCTGCATCTGATGAAAATGAATTAGTGCAATTGCAGGTATCTGGGGAAATTCCACTAGCCGAGCGCTTGGCACAATTTTGGCTATTCGGAGTGGCGATGTTGGGTCTCTGGGGTGGATTATTCTACATCGCCTTCACTCAAGGTGAAACAAATGGGCGCTTCCTGTTGCTTGGAATCGGTGGATTGGCAACGGCAGCAGCCTTCATTTGGGTAGTCGAGCAACAACGTCGAAAGCATGGTGAATTAGCCCTAATGCATGATTATATCCTTGGAATGGGGTTATTCTTTGCTGCTGCAGGTCTATTTTGGGGATTGCGCTATTTGATGGCGATTGCTGCAGACCCATCTGGACCTCTAAATTGGACTTGGTTAGTTGATGGTGATCGTCCATACACAGAAAAAGAATGGTATCCCGGGGCTAGAGGCGTTGCAGTCAATGGCGTTGCTGCTTTAGCACTTGGTCTGGTAAGTTGGTGGTATCTGAAAGTAAAGGAAACCGGAACAGGAATGCTGTCTTGGTTTGTAGCAGCAATAACCCCATTTGCTCTAATGATAGTTGGCTTAGGAACATGGATAGACTGGTCAAATGGGGGAGTATCCTATGAAATAGGAGTGACAATCGTCGGTTTGAGTATTCTTGGAATGTGGATAGGAGTTCAAAGTAATCGGGCCTTGGTATTCTCGGTAGCGGTAGTACTTGCCTCCTTTATGCCGATAATCTATGAGTTAGTCAACGATGGCAGTGGTAGTGCTCTTTCGCTGATGGTATTCATCATCTTTGCACAGGGATTACTAGCCATCACGCCACAATTGGCTAAAGCACAGCATTTGGTAGAAAGAGCCTCTCTTGGATTGGTCCTTGCCGCCCTAATCGCAATGGCGTGGATGACTGGTGGCGACTTGACTTTACACCTTGGACCAAAAAAGTTCAAACCTGAACATTGGTTATCTGGTGCTGCGATTCTTTGGATGTCTCTGCTGATTGGTTACATGAAGGCTGTTCACATGAAGAGAGTTCCATGGATGCCTGTTGGACTGGCTTTTGCACTCTTCCTTATCCCTTCCCCCTCCAACCAGTTAACTTGGTTTATAACCTTAGGAATGATTCCATATTTGCTTTGGAAACCCGGTAGCAGAGCTTGGGTCAGGCATGCAACCTTCGTTTGTGCTGCCTTCGCCTTCTTGATTGCTGACTGGATGAGCCATGCCGAAAGCATCGGGGATGGGCAATTCTGGGGAACTATTGAAGGACCGCTAATTCAAATTATCCCATTGGCCTTACTCGGAATAGGAGAATGGGCAAGGAGAATAAATCGGATTTCTGGCAACGCATTCAGGTCTGGAATGGTATTGGTCGTTCTTTCACCTTCTATGCTGATTAATGCTAACAGTCTGATTCCGTGGGCCTTTGCAGCCTATCTATTAGCCGTAGCATATGAATCGATGAGCAAAAAAGCAGATAATCTTGCCCAGCGTAAGGAAGCATCCCTGACAATTCTAACCAGCCTTGTCTTGACAACACTCTTGGCTGCAACAGACAGGTTGGAAATAACATGGTCGGGAATGCCCGAATTTCAAGGTTTTAATCTAGTATTGCTGATTATTGCTGCTGCCTATTATTTGCTTGGAATGAAGAGTAAAGTCGAGGAATTAGACCTCGGACATTTCAGTGCAATGGCTGTAGCAAGTGGAGCAAGCGAAACCATTTTTGACCCTAAAACTGGGATATATACAATCAAAAAAGAAAAGAAAGAAGAAGACCCTGAAAATCCTGCTTGGTTAGACAAGGGTTGGGGTAGAGTTGCACAAATCAGCATTATTGGGCCTCTTCTCTTATTCGCAATTACTTTGGCAAGTATTGATGCCGATGGACTGGTAAATGGCTATTGGGTTCTTGCCTTGGCAATACCAGCGGCTATCCTAATCTATGAACTGGTGAAGATGGAGGATATCAAGGCGGAATCACGGGCCATGGCTGTTTGGACAATGTTCTTGATTTCACTTCCAATCTCAATTCAATTGAATGATTATGTCTTTAGCAATAATTCACAAACAACTCTGAAAGTTTCTCAATTACTATTTGACTTCATTCTCCTACTCGGACCAGTAGTAATTCACCAGATGATGAAAAGGGGACTATTTGGAGAGGTATTGCATTCAAAGAAAGCAGACCTTGCCACACTAATCGGTTTACTCGCCTTAGGATTATTAGATACAACAGGTGGATTAGCTTTCTTCACCTTATTCATTATCGTCGCATATAGAACCGTCGCCCATAGGTTGAGTTCTATGGCATATCTGACAAGCATCTCATTACTCTTGATGTCAACAAGGCCTGGAATGGAATCAGGAATTCTAATGCAATTGTTCAGAGATACAGCCTTGGAAGAAAGTCTACTAAGCACTGGGTGGATGTGGATATTCCCCGTTTCTCGAATTATCGGTTGGTTAGGTGCAGGACTTGCACTGATGATGTTGGCTAGAATCATCCAAGACAGAAGAAGTCCTCCCG
>JAAZXA010000039.1 GCA_014240385.1 Methanobacteriota archaeon
CCGCGACCAGGGGGGCCGCCTTGCTTCGGGCCCCCAGGGGGACCGCCTCCGCGACCAGGGGGGCCGCCTTGCTTTGGACCACCAGGGGGACCGCCTCCGCGACCAGGGGGGCCGCCTTGCTTTGGACCACCGGGGGGGGCGCGAGATGGAGTTCCTCTTCCAGGGCCTGGGCCTGAGGGGCCACCACGACTTGGGCCACCTGAGCCTCTACCCGGAGGGCCACTTCGTCCACCGCCAGGTGGGCCAGCCCCTCTACTTCCGGGGCCTGGTGGGCCACTTCCTCGGCTTCCGGGGCCAGGAGGTCCAGTGGATGAATCATCTACTTCATCTTCAAATACTGCACCACAGTGATTGCACTTAGAATCAGATTCTGCTACTAATCCTCCACACATTTCGCATGCAAACATTTCCTCTTCTTCTTCAGGTTCAGGGGATGAAGCCTTTCCATGAACCAATTCAATTTCACCATCTTTAGAACGGAAAAGGTTGATTTCTGCTGATAGGTCAATTCCCTTCAATGCTAATTCCGTTGAAATTGCATGTTGAAATGCACGAGCAAGGTCTTCAGCAGTGTCCAATACCCTACCATCATCAACATAAGTGATATTGATAATTAATAAGTCGGACTCTGTAGTAGATTGAGGAGTTTCAACTGCTACTCCGCGTTTCCTTGCAACTCGGCGAACTGAAACTTCGGCCATTCTTCGCAACAAACTTTTATCGATGCTGGCTTCATTTTCGCCACCCCCGATAGTTTCTTTCAAGAATTCAGCCGCCTTACTCCCCTCCTCTTGTAGATGCGCAGGTAACTCACCGCTGATTTGAGCAAGTACAGATGAAGCGCTATCTTGATTCATTTGCAGCCATTGACCTCTGCGCTCATTCTTGATTTCCTTCTCAGCAATACTCAATCTATTGACCATCTCATCAGTTGGGCTAACAGAAGGGTTGTATGTAGACTGCAATGATTGTGGGGTTTGAATTAATTCACTTAGGTCAGGTTGAGGCATTCCTTGCAATGAAGTTGCTTCGATGGCAGTAACATCTGGGTGTGGTTGGTTTAATGGAGGGATTCCTGCCGCCATTTGGTCTAGCAAAGAAGACATTGGTTGAGCATTAGGATCCTGAATGGCTGGTTGCTGTGCTTGCTGCATTTGGTCGAACATATGGTCGGGCGGAAACTGTTGAGGTGGGACATTTTGTTGATTTATTTGGCCTATGACTCCACTGGGAAGTTGTCCTTGGCCCATTTGTTGTTGCTCTCTTTCTTGGCGAATTGCTTCACCACTGATAACACCAAATCCTCGGCCTCCTGATACCTCTCCACCAGCCAATCCAACTTGCCCCGGAAGTGAAGCTTTTGAGAGGTCTTGACGTGAACCACACTCAGTGCAAAATATACTGTCATCAGGAATCTCTGAAACACAGGAAGTACACTGCATCACCCATCCCCAGCCACTCCTGTCTCCGGCCCTTGTAAAACGCTTGCTACGCAAGAGGTCCATTGAAGCCAGTTAACTTAGGTTGAATAAAGATGCGAAAAGGGAGTTGACAAAGCAAGAGTTGATTCACTTTAGCAGTTCCGAACGGTTTGGGAATATGACTCGCATCGTCGTGGTAGGAGGGGGTTTATCTGGAGTATCCTCAGCCCTTGCCATCGCAGATGCTTCCCCTAGAGACGAAGTTATCCTAATCGAATCAAGGGCCCAGCTTGGCGGCAGAGTCTCAAGTATTAAGGACCCAAAAAGCGGCTTACTGCTCGATAACTGCCAACATGCTTGCTTCCGCGTTTATGATTGCTTTTTGCAATTAATATCAAGGTGTGGTGCCCGCAATAGTATCAAATTACAAGCAAAAACTGATTTGCCATTTTTGCAAGTTGGAGGGGGACGTCTCGCTTCACTAAGCGATGGCCGTCTAGAACCTCCTAACCATATGGCAGGTTCAATGATTAAATTTCCATTTTTGAGTTTATCTGATAAAATCGCTATGAGAAAGGTCATCAAAGAATTATCAGAAATGACTTCAGAACAAATGTCTGCACTTGATGACTTAAATTTTGAACAATGGCTAATAGAAAAAGGTCAGAGCCAAAGAGCAATAGATCGCTTCTGGGGGTTCTTTGTTCTCGCAGCATTAAATATTCCTGTTTCACAAGCGAGTGCAGCCCTTTCTGCTTTCCTTTTCCAGCGCGGATTATTCGGAGATGCTCATGCCTTTGACGTAGGGGCATTCACTTCTGACCTTTCAGATTCATTGCACCCTCACCTTTTGAGAACACTTGAAGAGTCGGGAGTGGAAGTGAAATTATCTAGTAAAGTAAATTCAATTTCAAGAGAAAATGGACTTGAAGTATGCCTGAGAGAAGAAACCATTTCATGTGGAAAAATTGTTGTAGCACTGCCACATCACTTGGCAGGGAGATTACTATCAGAATACTCCGAAGTTGTTGAAGCAGTGGACCATTTAGAGTATCGTTCATTGATTGGTATTCATGCATTACATTCCGCTGAAGTTCTACCCGAATCATTCACTTTTGCAGTTTGTGTGGATGAACCGATTATCCAAATGCTGTTCAATAGAAATTCTGAAATTGATGAAGATAAAATGCCCGAAGGTGTTGGACAATGGGTGTCAGTCCCAGTTAGTTGTGGCGATGAATGGCTGGACTGGGGTGATGAACAATTTCTTGAGGAATATCGAAGAGTTGTAAAAGGAACTTATCCGGATTTGTGGAATGAACCCGATTCATTTATCGTAATCCGCAGCCGCAATGCGACATTTGCCCCCCTTCCGGGAAGTGAACAATACCGGTTAAGCCAAGATTTGATTTCAAAAGATGGCATCTACATCGCAGGAGCATGGACAAATACCGACTGGCCCTCGACGATGGAAGGAGCTGTTCGAAGCGGATTACTGGCAGCATCGAGTTTGCTGGATGATAATTGGAATCCAGAGAAAAAATGGCGATGGTGGCCAAGCCCTCCTAAAAGGGGAGAAGATGGATGGAGAGTCTGGTAGATGGGTGAAAAATTTAACTGGGGTGAACATCAGATTTCACCTGATGGCAATGTTGAATTAGCCGGATATAACCTCTATAGAGAACTTGCTGAGGCTCAATCTTATTGTACTCTAATCGCAAAATCACATTACGAAAACTTCGTTATTTCCAATTGGTTTACACCCAAAGAAATTAAACAACATATCGAGAATATCTATGCCTTCTGCCGCTATGGAGATGACCTAGGAGATGATGCACCATTCCCCCCAAGCCAACGGCTTCAGTTGTTGGAAGAGTGGCAAGATGATTTGCAGAGAGCTGCAGAAAATAATTGGACGGGGTTAGCAAAGCACCCTATTCATATTGCAATTCAACATACAGCCAAAGAAAAGAACATTCCAGTAGAACCTTTCATTAAACTAATTCAGGCATTCAAAATGGATCAAACAACCAATAGATGCAATGATTGGGCTGATTTGAAGCAATACTGCGTGCATTCTGCAGACCCTGTTGGACATATGTTTCTCTATGTCTATGGGCATGATGATGAAGAAATGAGAGGACTTGCGGATAATACCTGTACCGCATTGCAATTGGCAAATCATTGGCAAGATATCTCCAGAGACCTAGAGCAAGATAGAATTTACATTCCCTTGGATGAGATGGAGCAATTCGGTTATACCATTGAGATGTATGAACAACGAGTAGTCAATGAACAATGGAGAAAGCTACTATCCTTTCAGGTAGAAAGGGCGCAATCTCTATTCGATGAAGGCCGAAAATTATGGCCTCAAATCGACCCACGCTTAGCGGTTGATCTGCAGATGTTCACTAAGGGAGGTGAATCAATCCTCAAATCAATCCGCCGACAAAAATTTGACACTTTCAAGAAAAGACCAAGAGTTAGTAAACTTTCTCAACTACAAATGATATTCTCAACATGGCGGAAATGGAGAAGGGCGGAGAAAAAATATAAGCGAAGTCAGCAAAAACTCACTTAACCGGTGCCCTGAAAGGTGATGGCTGATACGACCGAAGCGATTACCATGCTTGAGCGCGGCGATAGGAAGGGTTTACTGACTCCGCTCCTTGGTGCTGCACCAAACCGAAAAGCACGAATTCAACCCAAAAATAGCACGCTTGAAGCACTTCGAGCAGCGGTAGTTTTGACCAAGGATGCAGTTAAAGCCGTTTCAATCACAGCAATGGAGGCGTTGCGAGAAGGTGCCGCCTTTATTGGAATCACAAATCCACAAAATGAATTAGTAGATCCATTTGAAAACCTCAATGCACCAATTTGGGAAAGGACGCCACCTTCTGAGTTGCTTCATTTAGCATACAATTATTGTGAAGAATTGACAATCAGGGAAGCTGGAAATTTTCACCACTCATTCAAATATCTCCCAGATGAACAACGAATAGCAATGTGTGCTGTTTATGCATTTTGTAGACGTGCTGACGATATCGCCGATGGTGATTGGTCCGACCGATTCCCAGGTAGTAAAGGAGAAGAAGACCCTGAAGCCGCTCAATACAGATTACGCCTAGAGGAACTTTATGGGCGAAGCACAATAATCAATGAAGATGCATACAAAAATAAATTGACTCAACTATTTTTCTTCCGCAAAAAACTCTCTACATGCTACAATGAGTTATCTTCAACAGACCCAGTATTCCTTGCCTTGAAAGACACTGTCAAGAAGTATGGAATTTCCAGAGAACACTTTGATGACTTAATTTCAGGAATGGAGGAAGACCTGTTCATCAATCGCTACAAAACATTCGATGACTTATACTTATATTGCTATAGAGTAGCCAGCGTTGTCGGATTAATGTGTATAGAGATTTATGGATACGAAGATGAAAGAGCAAAAAAGTATGCTGAGTCATGGGGCATTTTTATGCAATTAATCAATGTTCTCAGAGATGTAGGAGAAGATATCGACCGCGATAGAGTGTACCTGCCTCTAGATGAACTTGAATCAAATAAGATAGAAGTCGAGCATTTCAATGAAGGCAGTGTTCTCTTGAACAATCAATGGGAGCCATATACCAAAGAATATGCAAAGCGTGCTCGAAGTTATCTCAAAGAGGCAAGGGAATTATTGCCCCTCCTGCCTCGTAGGGCGAGATACTCTCCTGCGGCAATGATTGCATTCTATGAGAAGATTCTGAATATTATCGTCAAACGCCAAGGTGATGTTTTCACATCAAGAGTGGGCCTTTCAAAACCTCAGAAGTTGATTCTCGCTGCAACCGTTTACTTGAAGTATCGAATTTTGCCTCGTTTCCTAACTCCAGTCTGGGATGGATTATCAAAAGTGGGCTTGTTGCCTAAAGTCTGAATTGACAATCTCTTCTCAGCAACATTGATGCCATCGACGAACAGTGGTCGTACATATGGAGAGTGGTGATTCCGACTTACGGCGCTTCGAGCGCCTAACACCCTTCAAGATTAGAGAGGTCCTAATCGTCTCTTCACCATTCGACCATTACGTCTTAGAAGAATCAGGCCACCTTTCAGAACTAATTGCCCAAGAATATAGCGAGTTGAATTTGACTCAGGCCCCGCGCTTCATCCATTCACCAAATGCTGTTGATGCTATTGCTCTGTTGAGAGAGCGTAGTATTGACCTTGTCATTACGATGCTAAGAATTGGCACGATGAAAGTGCATGAATTCGCTCAACAAGTGAAAAACATTCAGCCTGGCCTACGAGTTGTACTACTCGCTTACAACACAAGAGAATTGGCAACATTGAGAGAAGGAGCAGGACTTGATCATTCATTTGTATGGCACGGAGATAGTAGAATTCTTTTGGCAATATGTAAATTGATGGAGGATGAACGAAATGTTCATCACGATGTAGAAAATGGTGATGTC
>JAAZXA010000022.1 GCA_014240385.1 Methanobacteriota archaeon
GAGAGCAGCAGACTGGCCACCTTCTTTGGCAGCCATAGCAGTGCGTCCATTGGCTGAAGTAGCCGCACGCATTCCTGAGAAACCTGCAAGGCCGCTTGCTAAAGCACCGATAATGAAAGCAATAGAAGTTTGCCAGCCTAAGCCTACAGCAAGTGCTACAGCAACAACAGCGATGAAGATAGACAGAACCTTGTATTCCGCCTTAAGGAAAGACATTGCACCTTCTTGAATTTCAGCAGTAATTTTTGCAACTCTCTCATTATCAATCTTCACAGCGTTAACTTTCTTGTATAGCATGAATGCTATGATTAGTCCCAAAAGCCCTACGCCCATTCCAATATATCCCAATTCGATGTTTTCTAGCATGTACTCACCTGATGCTCCGGCGACCTGAGGACCTTTGATAAGCAGTTCCCCCGTTTATATGGACAATAAATGCGGTTGAGATAACTTCTATCGCTGTCAGGAGGACCATTCTTGAAGCAAACTCTCAACTAATTCAGGGAGGACTTCTCCTGCCTTTCCTTGATGAAATTCATCAAACAACTCCACATTTCCAGGGGCCTCAAGGTTGACACCAATGCAGTAAGCACCATTGGATTTTGCAATAGGAAGGAGGCTGTTTGCTGGATAAACTACTCCACTTGTGCCAATAACGATGAAAATATCTGCAGCCATAGTCTCCCTTTTGATTCGCATCATACCAAGTGGTTCTTCACCAAACCAAACGATGTGAGGGCGAAGGATGCCATTATTACATTGACAAGTGATAAAATCATCTTCTAAGTCCTCAGTTTGCATTTTCTCAAATATTTCAGAACAGGCTTCACAGCGTAATAAACGGAGTTGACCATGCATTTGAACCATATTTTTTGAACCTGCTCGGCTGTGTAAATCATCAACATTTTGAGTAATTAAAGTAAAAGAATCAACTTTATTCTCTAACTCAGCAAGGGCATAATGTGCAGAGTTTGGTTCAGCCTCGAGTAATTGTCTGCGCCTTGCTTGATAGAATCTCCAGACCATTTCTGGGTTCCTTCGCCAAGCAAGGGGACTTGCAACATCCTCTATCCGATGACTCTCCCACAAGCCATTATTATCACGAAAAGTTTTGAGTCCTGATTCAGCGCTTATTCCAGCGCCGGTAAGAACTACCACTCGCGGTGTTTTATTGAGCGCAAGACGAGCAAAGTTTTGCAAGATTTTAGAACCCTCCAATTCCTCTATTCGTGTATCATCTTCTGCAAATGGCATATCTCCAACCGATGAAGCATAACGACAGATCTCCGGTGTTGACTCTGGATGAAATTGTACGCCCCATGCTTTCATTGGAATCCCCTCTTCTGTGTGAATGCGAAAAGCCGCAATTGGTGCATGAACAGCGCTTGCTAGTAGTTTCAATCTTTGAGGAAGTGATACAACCTGGTCTTGGTGTGTGAAAATGACTTTTGGTCTATCAAAGCAGCCTTCGAATAATTTATCCGCTTGCAATAATTTAATGCTGCTGATATCATTAAAACCCTTGGATTGTCTTTCTAATTTCCCTCCAAATGCATGGGCTAGAAGTTGATGCCCGAAACAGATTCCAAGAGTTGGCACACCATATTCAACGACTTGGCGAACGAAATTTGCACACCCTTCCATCCACTCTTCAGGCTGGGTAATGTTTGAACGAGAACCACTGATGACAAGGGCATCAATCCCTTGTTCAATAAATGAAGGAATATCGGTTGGCATTGATACTCTCTGGAAACTAATTCCATCCCATTCTCCCTTCCCAGTAAGTTCGGGGGCCTGAGGCGTCAAGGCTAGAACTTCCACGTCTTCACCAAAAACCCCTAAGGCAGCAGCATTACCCTTTGGCCCATATACCTCTTTTTCACACAAAAGGTCGAGAATCACTAGCCTCGCCGCCATACCATGAGGCTATTGAAGAGCCTCTTCTTGTTTGCGGTATGAGAGCGACGGTTGAAATGGGAGGGCCGTGGGCGGTAATATGGGAAAGATGGTAATCACCACCGAAGAAGTGCTGGCCGAAATCGGTCCTGTTCAGGAAATTCTTGATGCCCACGACGGTATTGTCAATGTTATCGATACCGATGGTGGAATAATAATGATATCACTTGAGGGGGGGTGTGTCGGTTGTTCATCAACCCCGATGACGGCGATGCAAATCTACTATTCATTGAAGAAATTGGATCCTGTCGAGGATGTAGTTTTCGTTAATGGTGAATTACCAGAATTCATGCGTCAATTTATCGACCAAAAAATGACAGATGAAGATTCGGATTCAGAATAATTTTACCTTGTCAAGTCATTCTGCTTCTTGGAGGTTTTCTTTCATTATTTGATGGGGGTTCATTCCTTGAGAAAGTTGCTTACCTTTGAGGTTCAAGCGGGCTGCTAAGGCGATGAGAATGCAAAGAACTGCAAGAGGTCTAATCATTCCTTCTGAGCCCCAAATACTACCTCCTGCCCCCCATAGCCAAAACAGCATTACTGCAGCAAGCAGACTGCAGATGACGACCATCCACTGAACCAAGGATTCTAATTTCTCAGAACGTGATGCAGTAGCGATAAACATGAATCCAAAGAGCGATAACCCGCAGAATACTTGGGCGGTGCTCTCCAGCAATTCTACTCCGACCATGACATTGCCGCAATGACATGATTATTGAAGGGTCAACACCCAGCAACACCTGAGGGGATGATTTGGTAAAGTCAGGAGCATGGTCGTTGCCGCGCCCTAGGCCAATAGGTCCACCCTATTTTTCTCGCTCACAGATTTCTGCTGCTCTCCATCAAGTAGGTGTATTATTGGAATTAAAAGGAGCAAATCCATTTCGTATCCGTTCATATCAAAATGCTTCACGGCTGATTTCAGGACTTTCTGATGATATTGGAGAATTGGTAGCCAGTGGTCGCTTAATGGACTTGAAAGGAATTGGAAAAGGCTTAGGAAGCGCCATTATTCAAGCAGTTGAAGAGGGACGTTGGGCTGCTGATTGGTTAACGTTGCATGATGAAACTCCTGCTGGTTTAATCGAGATGTTGGCAATACCAGGTCTTGGTCCAAAGAGAATAAAAATGCTCTATGAAGAATTAGGTGTTGATAGCGCCACCGCTTTGAAGAGCGCTTGTGAGGCAGGTGATGTTGCTCCACTCAAGGGGTTAGGCGAAAAATCGCAACAAAGAATGTTGGATGGTATCGAATTATTGAGCCGTTTCAGAGCTCGCCGAAGACTGAATGTAGGCTTGGCATATGGCGAAGCATTTGAAGCACGGATTTCTCAAATAGATGGCGTGATAAAGGCCCAGTTGGCCGGTTCTACTCGGCGTAGAAAAGAAACAATCGGAGACCTAGATTTGGTTGTATCAGCATTACCTGTTAACCATGAAAAGGTATCTAAGGCAATTCTCAGTTTACCGGGGATTGCTGATGTAAAGGGAGCAGGGGATTCAAAAATCAGTCTAATTCTTGAAGCAAGTTTGTTTGATGAAGAATTTTCGCTTGGAAATATCGATGATAATGTATTGGATGCGATAGGTGGTGCCGATTATCAACAACTTGAGGCAAGTGGGACAATAGATGCCCAAATTCGCTTGGTCCCCCCAGAAGTATTTGCCTTTACCTTGGCATATTTCACCGGCTCAAAAGAGCATAATGTTAGGCTGCGTCAACGGGCAATTGACCGAGGTTTAAAGTTGAATGAATTTGGCCTAATTCCGATTGATTTAGCTGGAGAATTAAAGGGCATGGAAGCCGCAAAATTCAGCCTTCCCGCCCAGACTGAAGCAGAAATCTACCGTCATTTAGAGATGGACTACGTGGTTCCAGAATTGCGTGAGGATATGGGGGAGATGGAGGTTCAGAAATTACCTGAATTATTGGAAATGAAGGATGTTAAGGGAAGCCTCCATAATCATACAACCCTTTCAGACGGAGAGGCTACTCTAGAAGAAATGGTTGATGCAGCGAGAAAGTTAGGTTGGGAATGGCTGGGTATTGCTGACCATTCTCAGAGTTTGAAAATCGCCCATGGCTTAGAGGCTGAGGATTTACTAAAGCAAGGACAAGTCATAAAATCCTACAATGATGATTTTTCGGACTTTACTATTATCCATGGTACGGAATCAGATATTTTGGAAGGTGGGAAACTTGACTATTCTGATGAAGTTCTGTCTTCCTTAGATTATGTCGTTGCTAGTGTACACGCAATTCCAAAATGGAAAAATCGCGATGAGTCCTCAAATACCGAAGAATTAATTCGAGTTATGGAACATCCTTCTGCCACAGTCTTGGGCCACCCGACTGGGCGGATTTTACAAGGGAGAGATGGCTATGAAGTCGACATGAATGCAGTATTGCAAGCGATGTCTGAAATGGAAGCCAACAAAGTTGTTGAACTGAATGCTTCTCCATACCGTCTGGATTTAGACTGGCGTTTGTGTAAACGTGCCAAGGAATTGGGAGTTCCAGTTTCGATAAATCCCGATGCTCATGACCTGCGAGGACTAACAGATATTCGCTATGGGGTGGACATTGCTCGCAAGGGTTGGTTAGAGGCTGAAAATGTTCTCAATTCTTTGTCTGCAGGTGATTTATTGCAACAACTTGCTAACTGAAAGTTGATGACCATCTGACCCAACGCTCTGTTCATGCGCAGCCTCAGAGCCCTGATGTTCGGGGGGTTGGCATTCTTTCCAGCCACAATTCTTGGCTTGATTATTTGGTGGACGATGGGCTCATCAATGGATAATTCGGCGGTTGCTGTTTGGCTACCTTGTAATCTGGTACCGTTTGGTGGGGTTGTTCTTGGCTTGTGGCTGGGCTGGAAAACCGGTGAAGAATACTCCATCACTGCTGATGCATGAGGCTTTGCAATGAAAAGGCAAGAGAAGGCCGACATCATTGGAGAACTTCTTGATGAATTATATCCTCAAACTCCATCTCCACTTGAGCATCAAGATCCATATACATTATTGGTAGCAGTACTACTTTCAGCCCAATCCACTGATAAGAAAGTGAATGAGATTACTCCGGCTTTATTTGGGCTCGCCAATACTCCTGAAAAGATGGCTGTCCTTGATGTATCAACTATTCAAGATTGTATTCGCCAAATTGGCCTTGCTCCAACCAAGGCCAAAAATATCCATAGAATGGCCGAACAATTACTCGAGAGGCATGAAGGGCAAGTCCCTTGTGATATGGAGGCCTTGGAAGGCCTAGCAGGAGTTGGACACAAAACTGCTTCAGTAGTATTGTCTCAAGCATTCGATATTCCAACTTTTCCTGTCGACACTCATATCCATCGCTTAGCAGGTAGATGGGGATTATCAAAAGCAAAAAATGTCACACAAACTGAAAAGGATTTGAAGGCTGTATTCCCAAAGGATTCATGGAAACGCAGACACCTACAGATAATTTTCTTTGGACGAGAATATTGCCCTGCAAGAAATCACGACATCGCTGAATGTCCTATTTGTAATTGGATTGCTTGATGACTTAAGCAGTCATTGTGAAAACACCCATGGCAGCATCCATCATTATTGCAATTAAAAGACTGGTAATACCTGCTAACCATGTCATCTGTACCATTTGTCCAACTGCGGAAGTTATCCCTCCACCGCGAAGACGGGTGGAAATAGCACCAAGAGCCATGATTTTGAGAATGATGAGGATTGAAATCGTTACCTTGAATGCTTGAATATTTTCATCAATTACAGCATTGTTTTCCAGAGCAGGGAGGCCAAAACCTGCACCCCCTGAGGCTATTGCATCAATATCTGTTGAACCTAAGCCTGAGGCCACACCAGAAATTGTACTTCCAAGTTGCTTGATAATTGAAATTGTAACATTGAGACTAGCGACAGTAGCGATGAGTAAACCTATTGCTGTCCCAAACATTGTACCCGCTGACAGGGCTTTTCTTCTTCGCAGGGAAAGTTGACTGGTTACAGATTTACTAACCATGTCAGCAGTATCAGCGGGAAGACCACTTGACTGGGCACCTTCAATGTAAATTCGATTGTACCTAGTGATGATATCGGAATTCGTTTCAGAAGAGAAGTAATCCCATGCGCGCTCAGAATCTATTCTTGTTGACAACCTTTTCTCTAACCTTTCAATAGCAAAGTCAAGTAAACCGAAATCAATTCCTCGCAAGGCTCTAATTGTGGCTGAAGGTTCTGCTGAACGTGCTTGAGCAGTGCCACCTAAGGCACGAATAAAACCAGGATATGAATCATCCCGTCGTGTAACTTGAGTTTCCTCTCTTCTTTGTAAAAAGGCAGGAATTAACAATGGGGTGAATGGTACTGCTACCAAAATCAAACCGTATTTGTCCCATTCAACAACTAAAACATCGATATACAAAACGACCACAACTGTTGTTGCTACCAGTAAAATGGCGCTGACGGATCCAGAAACTATCCAAGTTTGCAAAAATAGACGCCGATATGGGGTTACCATTTCATCGCGGGCAAACATTAGGTCATCTGGAATCGCAGCCCTAAAAGAGAAAAGTGCTCCGATTTGTAGTATGATAAAAAGCATAGATGCCAAAATCAACCAACGCATCCTACCTAAGATGGTGAAGAGGTCGCCACCTGGCGTACCTGTTTCAAACAACACCAAATGAATTCCTGCAATAACTAGGCCAAACAAACCAGCAGATACCAATGCCACATAGATTTCTTTTAGGGAATCCACCTTTTCCAAGCGTGTATCATAAAGAGTGTTATATTTCTCAGCAATAGTTTCTTGCTCTGAGCGCATGAACTCATCAATCCTCTGACCCGCTTCGATGCTGAAAGACATGCGGTCTAGGAAATCTGACCAAAGTGGACTTGGACTTTGCTGACCGACAATTCGTGCTGCCTCAGGAAGACTAGTGTGCCATTTATCGACCAGTGTTTCAATGCGCTGGACTTCTGCTGCTAATTCTCCATAGTCAGTCATTTGGCGTAGGATATCGAAAATACTCTGAGCGCCAATCTCTCCTAGCGAAAGAATACCCATTCTCGTAATGAACATATGCATTTCTTTTTCAATTTGAATTGCTGAACGTTGAACTTCAAGAATTGGGTAAAAAATTGCTGCACTACCAGTCAAAAGAGGCAGTAGGAATAATAGAATAAATCCAATCGGTCCAAAGAACAAACTGGGAGCAAGAATCATCATCAAGGCTGCTGTAATAAATCCGGCCACTGCTGCTGAGCCAACATATAATATCAGAAATCTAGAGGTTGGCATTTCTAATCTGCGAATGGCGATTTCCCATATCGGCATACGCTTCATGTAATCAC
>JAAZXA010000015.1 GCA_014240385.1 Methanobacteriota archaeon
ATCAGGACATCAATACATCGAAAATTGCAAACGGTCCTTTGATGTGTAATCAGTTTCTCGGAGAAGCGGGATTGCCATGGCTGAGAAGATAATTAATGACACGATTCACGGCTCTTTCAGGGTGGATGGTGTTCGTAAAGAATTGCTGCAAACCCCTGAATTCAACAAATTATCCCATATCAAACAATTAGGTTTAGCCCACTTGGTATTCCCTGGTGCTCATCATACGCGTTTTGAGCATAGTTTGGGAGTGAGCCACGTTGGAGGGATGATGGCAGATTCAGTTGGATTAGATGAAGAAGAGAAGTGTTTAGTCCAAGTTGCCGGAATGCTGCACGATGTTGGACATGGCCCTTACAGTCATACTCTTGAGCATATTTTGCATGAGAATGGTGGCATGGATCACATGTCGGTAACTGAAGGAATCATCATGGGTGACCACGATGTTCTACGCCAAGGTGAGGAATCAGTATTTGCTGAGAGAATGCTTGTGCCCGACATTCTTGAGAAATATGATATTGACCCAAAGCGCGTATCTGATTTGATTCGTGGCCCAGATGCAAGTGGCTCTGAACGTTCATTATTTTGGAGTGAAGGAGAGAATAATTTCTCTGGTGAAGACCACACTCTCGCAACCTTAGTTCATGGTCCTGTGGATTGTGATCAAACGGATTACTTGCTTCGTGATGCTCATTTTACGGGTGTCCGGCATGGAATTATCGACCATCGCCATTTGATTCACAACCTGCACCGTCATGCTGGTAGTGTTGCTATCGATGAAAGTGGGATTCCTGCTCTCGAAGGTATGCTAACGGCTCGTGCTTTGATGTATAGTGCAGTTTACTTTCATCGAGTGACTAGAATTACTGAAATGATGTTATCTTCAGCAGTAGAACGGATGGATGTCGATGATTATGACCCGCTTGACATGCAGCGAATGGTCGACGCTGAAATTTGGCAAGTATTGGACCAGAAAGGCGATTACCAGCGCGACATCATACGTCGTATCAAGTACCGTCAAATGTTCAAAGTAGCGATGACAAGAAGGCGCTCAGACTTGGATGAAGAACAAGTAAAATTCCTGCTAGCAATCGCTACAGATAGCCAACGGCGACGTGCTTTAGAAGATGAAATAGCCAGCCGAGCAAAAATTGATTCTGGCTATGTCTGTATCGATGTTCCTTCAGTTAAACTGCTTCTCTCCGAGCCACGCATGGCTGATGTCGACATCCGAGTGCGTGGTGAAGACGGCCGCTATCGTTGGTTCAAGGAGCATACTCCCATGGCAGATGCATTGAGAACTAGGCAAGTTAGCCAAGCAGCATTGTACGTCACTACTCTTCCTTCTGCAGTGGAAAGCGTAGGGAAAATCGCTGAGCGACTACTGTTTCAATAAATCCATTCGAGCAACCGAAATAACCGATGAATCATGTAAACCATAGGCCGATAATCTTCCACTTTCCTTCTTCACCCCTGTATCAATAGCAACCCACGATGAGCGCCCATCATTAATTCTCAAAGGCGAAAACAATACCTCACCTTCCTTGCCTCCTAAATGGGATATTTTTTGAGTTGGTGAGTGTCCGAAGACGATTTGCCTTTTTTCATCTAGTGGTTTTGGGTGGTTAAAGAACTGCTCTCTGAACCAGAGCATCGCACCTTCCTTTTGAGAATCCATATCAACAAGAGGGTCGTAACCAGCGTGCACAATGCGATGTTTATCCAAGATGATTTCAAGTGGTAAACTTGTGAACCATTGGCGTACCTCACGCAGTTTTTCATCACCATCCTCCCCATATGCTTGGTCAAAAGACTCCATGGTATTCATGCCACCATTCATCAACCAAGTTGTGGTTGTCATTCCAGGCCTGCCGCTATCGAGGTCCTTCATGCAGTTAATCATCATCTGCTCATGGTTTCCAAGGATGCAATGGAAGCGCGAGTCGGAGCGAATCGTCTCGATAACTTGGGCTGAGCGAGGGCCTGAATCGATTAAATCACCGACAAAAATGACCTTGTCTTCCTTGGCTAATTTTATCTGCGATAATAGTTCTTGCAAGGTTAGGTTATGACCATGAATATCACCTATGACCCAAACCCTATTTCCGGCCTGCAGTACAGCGTTTAATTGGTCTTCTAATTTATTGTTTCTTGCCATCATTAGTGATTGCCATTCAGGTTATTTAAACCCTATTTATATTCTGTATTATCTCTTAGTTCTCCACCCCCCCATGCTAAATAGGGATGTATGAGCGCCTTTGCTTGGAAGTACCCCTTATGGTGAGTTTTTCAGACCTTGGAATCGATGACGCGCTGGTGCGTGTCTTACGTCAACAGGGCATTGAGGCACCCTTTGAAGTTCAGACTGAAGCAATCCCAGATGGAATGCTAGGACGGGATGTTTGTTGTCGCGCCCCTACCGGCTCAGGCAAAACTTTGGCTTTCGGATTACCTCTACTTTCCCGCACAGTTCAGGCTAAAATTGAGATGCCTACTGCACTTATTCTAACTCCAACTCGTGAATTAGCCGAGCAGATTTGCAAGGTTCTAAACCCACTTGCTTGGGCTGTAAATCTGGATGTTCTCGCAATTTATGGTGGTACTTCTTACCAGAAGCAGCGCAAAGCATTTTCTAATGGTGTTGACATAATTGTAGCTTGTCCAGGTCGACTTGAGGATTTATTGGAAAATGATTACCTTACTTTGGAGGATGTGGCAGTCGTTGTTATTGACGAGGCTGACCGGATGGCAGATATGGGATTCATGGAACCTGTTTGTCGCATTCTCGACCAGTGTGCCCCTGATCGCCAAACAATTTTGTTTAGCGCAACTTTGGATGACGATGTTGCATTATTGGTAGACAAATACCAAAATGACCCAGTCACTATTGAGGTTGGACCAAAACAAGTTTCCATGGATAGTATGAAGCATCTATTTTGGATGGTGCGTGGGCAAGAAAAACCCGATATTGCTTTTGATGCCATTCAGAAAGTGGGACGTAGTATTCTCTTTTGCAGAACAAGGGCTGCTGTTGATCGAGTTGGCGATGAACTTTCAGACCTCGGGATGATGGTTGCTACTCTTCATGGTGGGCTTAACCAGAAGCAACGCGAGAAAGCCATGCAAAGATTCACCACTAGTCGAGCAAAGGTGCTTATTGCAACAGATGTTGCTGCACGTGGAATAGATATCGAAGGCGTTCACTGTGTGATTCACTATGACCCTCCTGAGAATGGCAAAGCCTACAAGCATCGAAGTGGAAGAACTGCTCGCGCTGGAAGTATAGGTACAGTTCTCAGTATTGTTCAGAATCCTCAACGTCGTCAGTACCAGCGTTTGCAAAGAGATGTTGGAATTCGCTGTGACTTTGAGCCACCAAAGTTTGAGGACCTTCCTGCAAACAATTTCGAATTAATCGCATCTGATGACCGCAGGGAGCGCGGCAGTCGAGGAGACCGTGGAAATAGTCGCCGTGGTGGACGTGGAAATGACCGTGGCAATAGTAACCGCTGGGGAAATAAAAGCGGAGGCCGACGTGGCGGAAGCGGCGGCGGAGGCGGTGGCAAATGGTATGATCAGAAGCGTAACAATAGTGGCGGTTCACGCAAACCCTACGGAGGCGGTGGCGGTGGCGGAGGCCAGCGTAACAGCGGTGGCGGCGGAGGACGTCGCAGCAGCGGTGTCCGTTCAGATGATGGAGATTCAGAAACTCGTAAGAGTAGTGGAAGGCAAGATGACCGAGGCGGTCGTCATGATAGGCGCAATAGTCACTACGGCAGAAATGCCCAAGGCCATACTAAGAACAAAGATGGTGGAAACCGCAGTGGCGGCGGAGGTCGTCGCAGCAGCGGATCACGTTTCGATAAAGGCAAGAGCAACCGTAGTAACAAGCAAGGCAGCAGACAAGGCCGTTATTGATTAGTTGGCTTTCTCAATTAGAGAACTACAGCCCGCTCCCCAACTTTTGCAAATCACCCGAAAGAAACAACGCTGCGATGATTAGCCCAATCTGAATCACGAACCTCAACACATGTTGTGGGGTCGTCATCAGAGTCCCATTGAATGGAACATCGGAGAACCACATGTAGAGGTTAGCTGGGAATACGGCGGCAAGGAACAATACCAGTAAGCGTCCTGTTAGCACTCTGCTGTCGGGATGGATGATTCCGATACCACCAGCAATCTCCATCACTCCAGTCAGGTAGACCAGAAACAATGGAAATGGAAGAAAAGGTGGAACGATTTCCACGAATATCTGCGGGTTCCTAAAATGAGCTATTCCAACCAAGATGAAAGCGACTCCATAGATAATTGCCAATACGTGGGTAAGCACAGAAAAAGGATTGAACCTATTCTATTAACATGGCCGGTGATAATTTCGACAAAGACTGGACCTACATTAGCATCAAGTCTTGGACTTGAATTCTCTTTACTCCTCTTCTTGACGATAATGCAATACTTCGTACATGGCCTCAGCCACAGTAATATCTACGCCTTGCTTATTTCCCCACTCTACTAAACGTGTAACATCCCTAACTAGGAATTCATTAGAACTTGGATGAGCCAGTGCAACTGCTTGACCAACATCTATTATCACAGGTTCGCCATCTTGCATTAGCACATTGAAGGGTGAAAAATCAGCGTGGACCAATTTCGCATCATGCCATGAGATGCAGAGAAATTCGAGCAATTTGTCAAATACAACCTCGTAATCTTCAACCTCAACATCACGAAGTTTTGGGGCCGGTCCATCTTCAACACCAATATATTCCATTACCAATACATTGTTGAAAACTGCCAAAGGTTCTGGAACATTCAGGTTCCATTTTTTCAATCGCATCAAATTTCGATGTTCCTTTCTAACCCAAATGGTGACCAAGTCGCGATGTCTTCGCTTTAATCCACCAAATCGGGGGTCGCCCTCGATATATTGCATCAAATTTTTGAAAACAGCATTTGAGGTATGAAAAATCTTCACAGCAACCGGACCTTCTGGACTTTTTGCATAGAAAACGTGAGCTTCTTTCCCTCGAGCAATTGGATATTCAATAGTATCAATGGAACCAGCCTTCATCAATTTGTAAATTGAGAGCAAGGTTAGGCGATCAAAAACTTGGTCGAAAACTCGTCGGTCAACCCATTCGAATTGTCCAGTTCCAAGAACTCCTTCAAGGCCGCCTTCGATTTCCTCAAACATTCGCTTGAATTTGTTCTCTTTCATCCAAGCCCATTTGCCGTCTGCTCTTTCCAGAATTTCAAATTCATCTGGATCCTCTTCCTCATCATCATCCTTGTTACGGCGGCGACGTGAGTAATCGGTAGAGCGATGACGACCGCGGGCCACGATGCCCCGGTCTAGTCGTTGGTTGAAGAAGGCATTCCAAAGGTAGGCTTAAGCGAATAAGTTATCGATTTCATCATCGTCATCGTCATCGTCTTCTTCATCTTCAGAGATTTCTTCTTTCGGAGCCTCTGATTTTTCTTCAGCCAAAACAGCCGAATCTTGAACATTGGAAAATAACCCATCTTCATCATCGAAATCATCTGCTTCAATATTCAAGCCGAATACATCAACAGCATCGGGGAGCACCCCCTTTCTGGAGAGATACAATGCCTGAGTTTTGTTGTAGCGGTGTTTAACATCTGCTTTGGAGTCTTGGAAATCCCAAGGCCAGACGATAATCAAGTCGCCATCCCTAACCCATTGGCGCCGGCGCATCTTACCTGGAATGCGAGCCATACGGGTCTCCCCATCGGCACAAAGAACGGTTACTCGGCGTCCACCAAGGATAGCCTGAACGATTGCAAACATCTCATTGACTTTGGTATTAGGCATCTTGACGCGAATCTTCTCAGAGCCACTTTCAGTCTTCATCAACTGAGCGAGGTACTCCTCATCGACCTTCTCTTCACGACGCCTTCCCATTACTATCGAGAGGGCCGAATCGACCCCCCTATGTCAAGCCTACCCTAATGGGGGAGGCGTGCGCAGTTTGAAGAAGGGACCTTGGGTCGGCGGGCCATGCAGGGGATGCCACGTATTCCTCAAGACCGCATTGCGGTATTGATTGGAGTAAAGGGCGAAACTCGAAAGGCGCTTCAAGCAGCCGCAGGTTGCCGCGGCCTTTTCGTCGATTCGGAAAGTGGAGATGTTAGTGTTCGATGGGGTGAACCAGGCTCATATGACCCCGTGAAGGCTATGAAATTACCAGAGGTTATCAAGGCGATTGGACGAGGAATGGCGCCTTCCAAAGCCATAAAACTTCTACAGGATGAGTATTTCTTCCGTCTCGTTGACATCAAGGACTTTGTCGGTAAGCGTTCAAATCAGCAGCGCAGAGTGCGTTCTAGAATTATTGGCTCGCAAGGAAAAATCCGCAAACTAATAGAAGGCTTGACAAATTGTGAAATCACGATTTATGGTTCTACCATCGTTATTGTCGGAGAGGAAGCCGGCTTAGATTTGGCTGTCGATGCAGTAGAGAGGTTGGCAGGCGGTTCTGAACATGGCTCTGTCATCAAAGGGTTGGAAAGAGGTAGCCGCCGTCAAAAGTTGGAATCTCGTTCACTTGGATATATCGAAACAAAGGATGAGGCTACTGAAGACTTCGACGCCCTAGTCCCTGGATTGTCTGAATTATCAACTCGACGTGCTTCGCGTCGCTTGAAAGCATCTCAAATTAATCCAGAAGACAGCGATGATGTTGAATCCGCACTTTCATTGGCAGAAGATGAATCAATTTCTTGGGAAGAAGAGTAGCGCTTTCGGGATAACCACGTCACTACAATCCCTGCGACCATTAGCCAACCAAGGGCTGGCATGAACCCTGAAACAACATCAAGGAAGTTGGTATTGACACCTGTTACTACGAAATAATGTGCATTATCACCTTCGTCTTTTTCATCGATTAAATCATTTGGATCGATGACCAACCTTAGATCCCATTGTCCAGCTGCTTCAATTGTATGATTCCAATAAATAATCTCTCCTGAATCAGAGAGGTCTCCTGCTAAGAGGATACGGGTTTCGACTGTCGTCCACGAGACTTCGGCTGTGCGGTCTGCGGGTGCTGCTTCCAATCGGATTGTTAGTGAGCCACCATATGCTTCATTGGTGATTACTTGACTTGTTAGCATAACTGTTGAGACGTCAGAAGTCCCTGGTCTAACCATTATTCGGTCGATATTCATGGCACTTGTATTCCATGTAATATCAAGTCCGGGGAGGACTTGGAAGGCTGCGTTTTCTGTCAGGATGCTGTTGCTTGCATTGTCGACTACAGTTGCTCTTAGCATCAAGTACTGGCGGCTTTTTGTTGACCAATCTGTTAGCCCAACCGTCCCTTCAAGCCCAGCAGTCATCGATAGCCAGCGGCCGGTAATATCAGGAGTTGAACCAATTCCATCACTATCGAAGCCATATTGAATTAGACAATCACTTTCTGCAATTCCCGATAATGGGTCGGCAGCGATATATGAAACTGAAACTGCACCAATACGGCTGGTATTCAATTCTGGTATATCCCATCCACCTAGTAGTGGAATCGTCAGGTCAACTCCTACGTCTGCGCTTTTGCTGCTACCAGTATTACCAACTCGGTCAACTGATCTAACATGAATCGTATGTTGACCTTCGGACAAACTCAGGCTAACGGTGCCTGAACTTCCTGCATCAGTCCACTCGCCTAAGCCCACCTTCACTTCATAGTGGTCAATACCACTACCTCCTGAATCACTTGCCCCGCTTGAAAGTCCTGTTAATTCAACTGAATTACTGTTCACCCAGCCATTTGTTGAGACACTAGGAGTCCCAACACTGGGCCCACTTCGGTCAATTCCAATGAACATGGTTTGACTTGCAGAAAGCCCTGATGAATCGTAGAGGCTAAGTTGAGGGCTCCATTTACCTTCTTCGAGATTACCATTGGTCCAATTCCATGTATAATCAAATGAGCCAGGTCCATCATTGGCTGGGGTTCCAGGGCCCGGGACATTAACCAAAGATGCGTACGAGAGGTCATCGTCTGAGCCAGCCCAAGAAAAAATCAGGCTTCCATTGGATGGAGTGGTGGTCCAAGCACGATTACTTGGAGATGAACCATCGCCAACCACCACATCTGCTAGACTGAAACCACTGATTACCGGAACTTGATTAGTGATTGAAAAATTCCCGCTATATGCGTAAGATGTGTTTTCCCCAACCGAGGAATCATTCCCCCATACACGGAGTTGGTATGTTCCATTGTCAACACCTGTGGAATCCCAAAAATAGACCCACGGGCTACTACTTAGTGTTGTTAACTCCACCCAGTTTGAGCCATCGTTTAATTCGATGCTCATGTTTACCAAAGTGCCGCTTCCGGAAGTCGAAAATTGCAAAATATGTGTTCCAGTAACAGAGTCATTCTCAGCTGGACCATTGGTGAATGAGATGACAATATCACTCGCATCACGCCCACCCGCTCCATAGGCTTGCATTGGCACGAAACCAATACAAAGCAGTAGCGCGAGGCTCAGCGAAATGATGCGACTATGCATGATGACGCTACGCACACGGCGCGCCTCGGCCTTGAATCCTTGCCAAACAACAGCATCATCCACTGCGACCTCTGAACAGGGCTTGTAGCGGCAGGGTTCAAGTGCCATACCATAGGTGTAGGTATCGATGGGGAGGCTTTCACGACTTTGTTCAGGCAGCATCGCTATGCTGTTTTTACTATTACCGTTGATGACAATCATTCCAGTTTCTGCCGGTGTAAGTGGTGGTGTTGAAGCCTCTCCTTCGACGCTTGGATTAGTCCCACCTGAACCGATTAGAGGGGGTTCAGTGGAGTTTCAATTATTACTTGAAAACACTAACTCATTTACCGCTACCGATGTGCAATATCGGTTTTACAAAGATAGTATTAGTTCATCGACAAAATTTTTGGAAAACACGGTAACTATTGCCGCCTCCAGCACTGAAATAGTCACTGCAACATGGTTTGCATTACAAGAAGGGGAACGAAAAGTATGGGTGGAATTTGAGTACTCCGGTGATACAACTGCTTCATTTTACAAGTCATTCAATGTAAGCGGCTTGGCAAATTTAGAAATCATCGGCAGTAGTATTTCACCAACCACAGGAAATAGGGTTGGGGACATAATTTCAGTAGCCGTCAATATCCAGAATACTGGTACAGTTGATGCAGCAGAGAGCGTTCTTTATCTCGGAGTTGAAAGTCAACCATCACTCGATCAATACTTGAGCATTGAAGCCCTCACAGTAGGTCAAACAACTTGGGTAAATAACAGCCTAGTTGCACCAGTGGGGGGGGAATACGAAGTAATTCTTCTTCCGGATGTCAATGGTAGCATCAATGAAATCACCGAATCAGGTAAAGAAGTAAAAATCTCATTAAGTATTGATCCAGAACCAGATTACCTACATGCTTCAGACCCAGTTGTTGAAACTCCTTCCAACTCCATACGGGGAGATTGGGAAATATCAGGAACAATTCTCCGCAAACACTTCAGCGGCGATAGCGACGTCAATGTGGGATTCAGTTTCCCCGACCACACCGGCTCACCTATTGCTATTCAACCGATTACCGTTTCAATGACTGGAACTTCTGATGAAGTTAGTACCGATTGGAGCACAAATTTAACTTGGGACCAAATCCAAAATCTTGGCGACGGTGCGCATCAATTAAGAGTGCAAATAGACCCATTTGAGGTCCTTGACCAAGCCACCACAAATAATGACGCAGCCAGTATCATTATTGAAATCCGTCCAACTCCAAATGTAGTTTTAGACCAATTTGCAAACCCTTCATCAACAAAAGTTGAGGCTGGAGACCCAGTTACATGGAGAGTTTCTATTTCAAATACAGGTGATATCCCTGTATCAGGACTCTTGAGAATTGATTGGGAAGGGATGTCGTCTGACCAGGCTATAGGACAAATTGATGCAGGCGGCTCTTTCATCTGGTCAGGTGTTTTGGCAACCTCCTCTTCTGGAGCACATACCGCTAATTTCACCGCAACTTGGATAGCAGATAGCGATTCATTTGATGCAAATTCGGATGATAGTGTTGCCACAGGAAGTGTGGAAGCGACTACCACCTTACAGTTACAGTTTGCAGTATCAACAGAAGCCATTGTCAGCAGCACTGGGATAGCGGCATCTCCACCATTAAATCCCGGCACCTACACCTATAGTATTGAATTAACATCTTCAGGCTTAGGGGAATCAACCCTAATTTGTGAGGATATAACTCAAGGAGTTGTCAAGTTATTATCAACAACCGAAGTGAATATTGCTACACGTGGAGAAAAAGTAAGTGTTGAGTGTACCTTTGATACAAATGACCGTTCAACCATCCTCCTCAATATCAGAAGCCAAGAAGACGGCACAATCTCTAAGACTCACCAAAAAGCATTCGCAGTTGATTTGGCACAGGGAATTAATGAAGAAGCATCTGAAAGTATCTTCGGTTCAATGATGCTATTCGGCTTTGCGGCTTTTGTCATGATTGGAATTTTCATTACTGCTGTTATCTTGACTAGAAGTCGTGAAGAGGATATTGAGCGCGACATCTTTGAGTATTGTCCCGCTTGTGATGGAGAATTAGAAGGAGATGAAGACAAATGTCCTCATTGCGACTTTAATTTGAAGCGAGCAAGAAAACGCTTCCATGATTGTACCACATGTGGGGAAAGTATGCCAAGCCTTTTGGAAAATTGCCCATATTGTGGAGCAGTTCATGACTTACGTTCCCAATTCAAGGAGAGAGAGCGAAAAAAGCAAACTATTGCCCTACCTGATGAGGATGCAGAAGACGTTGAAGATGAAGACGCTATTGTTACTGGAACAGAAAACTTTGATGAGACTGCAAAGGAATTCGGCATTGAAGAAGGCGTCCTTGAAAGTGAGTGGGATGAGAAATTAGAGGCTGCTGAGGCCCAAATGGAAGAAGTCCTAGAACGTCAAGCTGCTGAATTGTCATTGCTTGAAGAGGCTGAAGAAGGAGATGATGAGACTGCAGGCCCAGTTGTCGCAATTCCTAATATCATAACACCTGAAGAGGCAATGTCAAAACATGATATCGATGCTTTCCTATCGGATAAGAAAGGTCGTCGACATATGGTCGATGCAGGTGATGACGGTGGAGAATTAGATGCTAGTGATGCCACAATTAGGAGTGAGATTTTCGAATTAACAGGTGAAGAAGGCGTTTTGCCAGGTCAAGAGGTGCTAGTTGGAATGGGTATCCAAGATCACCGTCTTGCTGGTAATGAGTTGCCTGAAGAAGCAATGGATTTCTCCTTTGAAGATGATGAATTAGAACCTGCTGTAGAAAAGCGAAAGAAGGCGATTAGGAGAAAGAAGAAGGAAGTAGAGGAAGAAGCTACAGAAGCTACAGAAGACTCCGATGTCGGAGAATGTGGGGCTTGTGGTGCGGATTTGCCAATCGATGCTGATGAGTGTGCTACTTGTGGAGCAAAGTTTTCCTAATCCTCCTTCAGCCAAATACATCTGTACTTTCTGAATTTGGCCCTATTTGAATAGGCAGGGTGCCCGTCAGCACTCACAGGGATCGTCATCACCAAACGGCTCGGCTGACCCTCTTCGCTTCATTCAGGCATCCTTCGGCTGAAGCATCTTACTCTTCAAGTCTGCGAGAAGGCTATCGCCACAGCGCGGCCTTGATACGGAATCAGCATCTCGAAACGGTTGATGGCCCAGCGCGGATTGATGGCAGCAGTGGTTTCATTGCTATTTCTCTCAACTACAGTTGCAGGCTGCATATCGCTGATTCCAGCCCGTGAGATGATGGAATCTTTGCGTGATCCACCGCGCATTAAGACGACTGAAGACAAGGTCAATATCAGCCATACATTTGATTCCCTTGAAATTTCGGAATTAACTGCTCCAATAACAGGTCAAAGAATCATTACAATGAATGAGAGCGTTGTACAAATGCAAATTTACTTCCGAGCAACTATGCCAACAAGCGGTTTAACTGGAGATATTTCAAATTCAATTCGTTATGTGGATGCCAAACTCCTCAGGCCTGATGGGAGTGTTTATTGGGAACAGCATGTAACTGAATCTAAATCCCCAGTAGATAACTTCGCTGAAGGACCATTTGAACCGGGTGAATGGAGATTAGAAATCGAGGCACGCGGAATCGGAATTGATATCGGTGGAGTTGCTGTTAAGGATGACTTCATCGTGATAGTGACTGTTCGCAGTGTATGTGTTCTCCATCCCACTGAAGTTGATTGTGTGATAGAATAGTTTCACTTCAATGCCTCTGGGCAGGCTCTCCTACGGGAACAATTCCTGCACTTTCCTGGCCTCTCGTGGTTTCTCTTTGCTCCGCCTTTTACCATTAGTCGTTGAACTTCAGTCAGGTGTTTCATCAACAAATCCCGATGGTCGTCATTCCAATCTATTTTGTGGATGTCCTCGCCATATCGAAGGACTCCAAATGGGGGTTGATGGCCAGTCTGAATCTTGACTAGATGAATGTAGGCTAGAAGTTGCAATTTATGGGAAAGGTGAGGGTGGGTAGGGATTCTTCCAGTTTTCTGTTCCATTGGGATGAATTCACCGTCGACGATGACTATCTGGTCAGGGCGTCCCCTAAGTCCAATTCCTTTATCGACCAGTAAATCAGCACCTGAACTATCGCTATAAGAAACCTCAGTATCTTTGTCGAGCCCAGCACCATGGCGTGCTTCCTCAAGGTCATTATCTGCAATCAGAGCCCTTTGTAGTCGCCATGATGCCATCAATGTCCAAAGCATCGCAATTGCAAGGAGAATAAATCCTGCATGAGTCATTTCATTGACTGACCAAAGGGCTGCTGCATGCAAAATGAGGAGGATTGCACCTAAGCCAAAAGCAGCCTCAACTCGACCTCCTGCAACCCAACCTCCGATAAAGCCAGGAGATTGGAAGAGCGCTTTTATTTCTTCAGTACTTATTCCATCTTTTTGAATAGCAGCTTCTTCAGCGGTTGGCCAATTTAGCCAATTACGCCAAGGTAATATTGTGCTAACTAACATCATCCCTACCCATACTGTTGCCAAAGCAGCAAGGTATCTAGCAACATCTCTTGGTGGCATTTTATCTGCTATGAGATACCAAGTTGCAGCATCTATCGCCAAGGCGACAATAATTCCAAACCACCAACTCCAGACAGTCAATTCTCTGATTACGCCTTTCCTAGCCTTTTCGTAACTGGCCATTTGTACATGTATCTCTGCATGTGCTAATGCGCCCTGCTTTACAGCCTCTCCATCACCACGAACTCCACTTCTTGCCAAATGCCAAGAGAGTGGGCAATATGCATGCCGTTCAAGGTCAGATGCTGAGACATGAAGTGCTTCACCACCTGAGTCTCTCCAGATGCCATCAGCATCTGATTTGGCATCGATTAATACTGATTCTCTCACGGCTAAGCCCCTCCGAGGTGTTGACTTGGCGGGGCGTGGGCATTGAACCTTGTGGAGTTAACTTGTTGTACGAAAGTGGCGCAGGCTATCGAAATAACCTGCTGCGCGGGATATTTTCATGGTCGGTCTGGGCGAAGCGGTTATGAACGAAAGGCAAGTGGGGCGGACGCTTGAGGCATTATTATGACTGAGGGAGCAACACTAGTTTCTGAAGAGACATACGAATTGTATGCGGTTCATATTGGAACCCAGCAGAAGTCTGCTGACATGAAACAATTCATTTCACACGTCCGCAGTGATGGACTTTACCTTCTTGACTTAGAGACCACAGATGGTCGAATCCGAACTATTGCCACTTTCATTAACATGTATAATCCTGACAGATTGATGGTCGTTAGCGCCCGCCAATATGGTCAACGCCCAGCCCGCAAGTTTGCAGAAGCAATTGGAGGAATCAGTGCTGTCGGCAGATTCATCCCAGGTAGTCTAACAAACCCAATTCTCCCATCATACCGAGAACCTGAGTTATTGTTTGTAACTGACCCAGCCGCAGACCAGCAAGCACTCTCTGAGGCAGTTAATAGCGGCCTTCCAATCATCGGTATTTGTGATGCAAACAACAACCTTCGAAATGTCGATTTAGCATTACCCGCTAACAACAAAGGTCGTCGTAGCCTTGCACTAATCTACTGGCTCATCGCCCGTGAGGTCCTCAAGCAAAGAGGCAGCATGGATGACGAGACTTGGGCTGAAATGCAGCCCTTGGAAGATTGGGAATCAACTTTCTGATTCTTACAACTTTTGAGTAAGCCAATTTTTGATGGCTTCAGCCATTGTAGCAGCATCATTATTACGAGCCATTTCAGTTCTGGCAGCCTTACTTCCTGGCAATCCTTTGGTGAATGCCAAAGCATGACGTTTCAGCCATTTATGCTGTAACCCAGTTGTTTCTTGAGATAATTCAACATATCGATTCCAGCACCATAGTCTCGATTCAAATATGTCATCCTCCTCTCCCCAAGGAGGTTCTTTTGTATTCCATCCAAGTTGAGATTTTATTTCATTAAATATCATTGGACGTCCAATAGCCCCTCGCCCAATCATTAGGCCTGCGGCTCCAGTTTCATCGAGGCATGCCTGTGCAGCAGCAGCATCGATGATATCCCCATTGGCAATCACTGGAATCTCCACTGCTTCGACAACATCGGCAATGGTTTTCCAATCAGCCTCTCCTGTGTACCGTTGTTTCAGTGTTCTTCCATGGACACAAAGCCTCATTACACCCAATTCTTCAAGTTGCGGGGCAAGTTTTACGATATTATTTTCGATATATCCTGTTCCCATCCTTAGTTTCGCAGTAATTGGCACGCTTGATGCTTCGATACAAGCCGATACGATTTCTATGAGGTGATCTGGTTCCCCCATTAAGGCAGCCCCGGCACAATTCTTTGTTATCCCTGGAGCGGGACAACCGAAATTTAAGTCGATGATATCGGCTCGTTCTTGCAACATCTCAACAGAGGTAACCATCTCTACTTTATCCCCGCCGAATATCTGCGGGATAAATGGCGACTCGCGTGGGTCCGATTCCAATTTCATCCAACTATTTGCTTGGTCTCTTGATAATCCAGCGCTGGAAGTAAATTCAGTTATCGTCAAGTCGGCGCCACATTCTCTCGCTAATAGGCGAAAGGGCAAGTCGGTAACCCCTGCCATTGGAGCCAAGACCAATGGAACGGGCATACACAAACCTCCAGTTTATTTCATTGCTTTATCTAATAACTCTGCAACCCTTTTCATTCTACGAAGAACTCTATCTAGGCGAGACATTAACTTGGCAGAATTAGAAATTGCATTTTTACCGACCATTCTATGACCAAGAGGCAATCTACCTCCCAGTAGATTTAGTAACAACATTTGCTCAGCAGGTGCAACTTTAGACAATTCATTTTCGACCATTTCAGGAGTCAGTTTGCCCTTAGAAAGAGCCTTTGTCAGGATTTCAATCTGCCGTTCAGGGACAATTCTATTGAATCCTCCTTTGAGCAACACCCAATCTTCTCCACGACGTTTGTACTGAGTCATCATTGCAGTCCATAGATTTGTGGCCAGTCTATCTGTTCTTGCAACTCTTTCAACTAAACCAGCGGCCCGAAAGCGCTCTAGGATACGTCCAATTCTTGCTTTTGCACCGCCCAATTCTGCGGCTGCTTCATCGAGAGATAATGGAGGGCCACGTTGGAGTAATAATTGCATTAAACGAGGCGCAAGGGAATCTCCAGTCATCTGCGATTTGGGGCGATCTCCGAGTAATCCTAGGTCAGCCATCCAAAGGCTCAACTCAGTGACTCCTTCTAATGGAGGTAAAGGCCTTGGTTCTGATATCCACAACCTGAATGGTAATTCTCTGTCTGCGGACTCTAATTCCACATCTAGGGATGGGTCCTCTGGTCTCTTCCACCATTGCTCTAAAGTAGACATCCGTAATTTCATCACCGCAGTCGCTTCAATTGCTAGCAATTCAACTGCAGCACTCATTGACCCTGCGCGGAGAAAGTGGCGCCTCCAACCATCGCCCTCACTAATACTTGAAAGAATTCTGCAATTTGCAAGTCGAGATATGTGGTGGTGCAAGGATGCCGCAGTCAACCCCATCTCATCGCCAAGACTTGCCGCATCAATTCCCTCTTTTGGACGTGCCAATAAGTGCTCTCGTAAAAGCCGAACAACTGGCTGCATTTTATCACCATCAGCATGCTCATCAGCTCTTCTTCGTACCAATCCTAGGGTTGCAACCAACCAATCGATGAGTTGGTCAACATCATCTCGAGAGGTAGGGAGAGGGTGCTCCTCCAATCGCATCGTGAACATTGAAGCGAGTGTGAATGCCGATGCTCCTTGAAGATGTTGACAAGAGAAGGCTAATCTTTGACGATTCGTGAATACATTCAACGATCCCGTTCATCTTCCCACTGGTAATTTAAATCAGTTCGAACCGGTTTTTCTTCCTCAACCAAGTGAGGTGCTAAGCCAACTTTATCTTGGCGAAGAATACCTCTTCTTCGTAATACTTTGATAGCGCTATGAACGGTTGCTCGTGTCCTACCAAGTTTTCTAGCAAGAGCAGCTTGAGATTTTGGCATCTCACCTTTTTTCAATTCTTCAACAATGAGGCGTTGAACTAGAGAAAGACCAACTGGAAGTCGCTTTGCTGCTTCTTCGGAATCGACAGTGACTCCACCTAGGACTTCGATTTGAGCAGGACCCCCGGCAAAATAGCAAGTGCGACCATTAACCGATACTGCTGTAATCGTCATTTGAGACTGTAGAACATCGATGTGGTGGCGAAGTGTCCCATTTGCCGCATTTAGGCACTTTTGCAACTCACGATAACAAAGTCCAGGATTCTCATCAAGGGTCAAAATAATACGTCGACGCATCGGGTGTTCATAGGCTAATACCTGAGATGAAATAACTCCACGACTACCCCATGCCCAAGGCATAGCAGCATTCGCCAAGCCAACTGCACCGCCCACCAAGCCAGTCAGTCCAACAACCAACCACGGCCGTTGACGGACCCATTGCTGGAGTAGTGCCATGCAAAGGACTGAGGGCCCATCCCAATTCAAACTACCCCTTTCAGGAGTCAACCCTAAACTCCATTTATAGAGCCGCTTTTAATCTTCAAATGAGCCACCAAAGGTGAAAGCAATTTACCGCATATTTTGCCATGTGAAGTGAGGTTGTATTCAACCATAATAGGGGGGCCATCATTGACATTGCGAACTATTAATCCTTCATCAACTAAGAATCGCAATTTATCAGATAAAGTGCGACTTGAGATACCAGTTAGTAGATTTTTCAAACGATTGAATCGCTTTCCTCCGGTGATGTATAATGCAGCCAGAATTTCAGTTGTCCACCGGCTCCCAAAAACGTGTAGTGCTTCGACTGCTGCCTTAACTTCCCATTCCTCACTCCATGGGGGTTTACCCGAAAACCCAGCCAACAGGCCGCGGATATGCCCACCATTAGCGATGGTTGCTGAGATGTGAGTCTCAATATCGACGAGGCTTTCCTTTGGAATATCAAGTGGGGGTTTGGGCATGGTAATCACCAGCATGCAGTTGTCATGCGCACCCTTGGTGTAATGGTTGCACTAGATGAGTCCTTCGCTTCAATCACTGATTTGTGTAAGTAGGGCGTCGGTTTTCAATCAAAGCGCTCAATCCTTCAAGAGCATCTTTAGTTCCGAAAATCTGCTCTAATCCATCTAGTTCTGCTTGTAGCCCATCTGTTAATTCTAAGTCTGCTTTGTTGATTAAATCACTAGCCATTCTTAAGGCAATTGGAGCAGTACGAGATAAGGATTTTAATTGCCTGCTAACATTTCTGTCCTCTGAATCAAAGCCATCAGGGCAAACACCATTGAGCAGTGATTCAAGGTTTTTATCAGCATAGAATGAGTTTGCGAATGAAGCAACAGCGCTATCTGGGTTTGCTGGAATACCACGGTATTTATTTTCTGGTTTTGATAGAGTTGGGATTAGTGCATCAACTTCACTGGCTTCAACTAAATGGGTTAACAACCCCAAATCACTCGCAGTTCTAGCATCCATGAAATTTCCAGCCAACACCGCCCAGCGAGCAGCCGGCACTCCACATATTCGAGCAGGTCGCTGGCTCCCACCAAGACCAGGGAATATTCCAATACTTGTTTCAGGGAAGCGAAATTGAGTTTTTTTGGTGCCAATTCTGTGATCACATGCAAGTGCTAATTCCAAGCCCCCCCCAAGGGCAAGCCCAGTAGTCAAGGCGATTGTGGTTTTGCTGCTCGATTCTAATTTGTCGAGAACTTTGTGTCCAAAGGCAGTGAAATCATAGATATCTGAAAATGAATCAGCACGTATTTTGTCGACAAAGAACTTGACATCTGCCCCTGCTACGAAGGCTTTACCTGCACCATCAAGAACTATTGTTGAAATACTATCATTTGAATTTAATTTATCCAATGCCGCTCCTAATTGTTCTACCATTGTTTCATTGAGAGCATTCATTGCCTCTGGTCTATTCAACTGCACAGTAGCAACATTTGCATCGATGCTGACATCTACGAACGAGAATCTAAAGTTCTCTCCTGAGGCTGCTTGTTCTGCAAAGAACTTTGGTAATTTGAAACCTGCAAGTAAGGAATAAGACTCAGCCATTCTCAATGCATTTTCGAGTCCTAATCTGTTAGCTAATTCAAAGGGTCCCAAAGCCCAGCGTAGTCCGACCTTTGCACCGCGGTCAACATCTTCCATCGAACAAACTTCTTCATCAACAATGTGAGATGCTACTGCAAATACCTGCCCTAGCAAGCGCTCGGAAATGATATCAGCAGCCTGTGATGGGCAATCTGTATCTCCATCTAATTCCCACATACGGCCATCAGCGACTAAATCCCTTAAGTTTTGAGCCCCATTCCAGCGAGGGCAATTTAATTGTTCAGCCAAGTAGTCAGTGGAGTGTAAGGCGATTGGAGGACCTGTTAGATTCATCAGAGCAAAAGGCCCCATTCCAATTTTGAAGGCCTTGCAGGCGACAGCATCTATTTGAGCAGCACTCGCAATTCCCTCGGATAGGAGTAGGCAGGCTTCGTTGAGCCATGGGACGAAAAAACGGTTGACTACGAACCCCGGTCTATCTTTGCAGACTAAAACGACTTTGCCAGTTGCTTTACAGTATTGAACTACTTTCGAGAGGCTTTTTTCTGAGGTTGCTTCAGCAGGGATGACTTCAATGAGTCGATTTTTTGCTGGGTGGTAAAAGAAATGTAGACCTACGAATCTATCGGCCCTACCGCTTGCCTCGGCTAAAGAATTAACTTTCAGAGAAGAGGTATTTGAGGCAAGAATAGTGTCATCTCCACAGACCTCATTAAGAGTCTTGAAGACTGCAGTTTTAATGTCGAAGTCTTCGAATACTGCTTCGATAACTAAGTCGGTATTTGCTGCTACATTTTCAGTACCAACCACTCCAGTGATCCTTGCTTGAATTTCTTCAACTTGCTGAGGGGAAAATATCCTTCTTTCTACTGCTTCAGAGAGGAAGTCACTGATTATTTTCTCGCCACGCTCAACCCATTGCGGCTCGCGGTCTACCATCTGAACATCGAACTCTTCTTGTGCAGTCTTTTGGGCGATTCCTGAACCCATATTTCCCGCACCGATAACTGCTACGCTTTGGATGGCTTGCATGATGGTTCCGAAGCACCATCTATTCATCAAACAAACGGGGGGCTCTTGACGAGCATGGTTTGAAATAACCGAGGTTAGCCGCCAATTTTAATACCAATACCAGAGGTGATGTATCTTGCTCAAAATAAACGGGTTGGAAAGAGGGTTTGGCAGCGGGTCTAACCGTTTAGAAGTGCTCAAGGGCATTGAAATGGAAGTCAGCCAAGGAGAATTAGTTGCTCTAATGGGGCCATCTGGTTGTGGAAAGTCAACCCTTCTCAATATTATTGGGGGGCTACTTGAAGGAGAGAAAGGAAAAATCAAACTTGAAGAATTTGAGTATGGCAAAGATGCGCCTGCAAAATTAGTCGAGTTGAGAAGAAAGGGCGTTGGCTGGATTTTTCAAGACTTTCATCTACTTCCTCATCTCACCGCCTTAGATAATGTCGCTCTTACTTTGGATTTGGCTGGAAAAAATGAGATAGAGGCTGAAGAATTAGCAAAAGTTGCTCTTGAGAGAGTTGGTCTATCTGACCGCATGGACCACATTCCTGACCAGTTGTCAGGCGGTCAGCAGCAAAGAGTTGCAATCGCCCGTGCCATCTCTGGAAATCGCCGTTTACTTTTGGCAGATGAGCCTACAGGAAACCTCGATATTGCTTCAGGCGATGAAGTGTTGAACTTATTCAAGGAATTATGCCATCGCGAAGAAGACCCACTATCAATCTTGATGGTAACCCATGATCCACACTTGGCTTCTCAAGCAGACCGAATGCTGTTGATGAAAGATGGTAAAGTTGCAGCTTCCGATATCCGTAGTGCATGGGGAATTGGGGGGGAAGAAGAATGAAAAAAATCAAATCCTTTTTCCAAAACCTTCGCGATACTCCAGATAGTATGCGCCTCGCAAGTCTTTCTGCTTGGCGAGGGAAGGAGAGAGGCTTGGCAGTTTTTGCTGGCGTTTTCCTTGCTACTTTAGTTATGACAACGGTCTTTTCTTATGGTGTAGGATTATCGCAAATCTTCTTCCAAGAAACTCTGAAGAATGATCCTTATGATGCAAAAATCGACCTTTATTCGGAGCCAGGCGAAAACATTTCAGGTTGGACCAACGATTCTGTTCTATTCGCGTCGATTTGCGATGATTTAACTGCGAGGAGTGAAATTGCTGATTGTTCAATCATTTATGGCCGCCAGGGGATGCGTCTCGACGGTTTCTTTGATGAAGAATTTGGACGTGCTCAACCGCTCAATATAGATGAGATTTCTAGCACCTCCGGAGATTGGACAAACGTATCCTTGGCTTACCCAGCCGCATTAGAAAATGGCCCACCTATCAATGGAGATAGAATTGTCAGAATTGCAGGTGATGGGCTATTTGATGGCGAATTTGCAGAACGCCACGCCCAACAAATTCTCTACGGTGAGTGGCCGAGTCCAGAAGATGCAGTAGAAAAGAGAGCAATTGTTGTGCCAAGTCAATTGGCAAATATGGCTGATGCAAAAATAAATGATACCATAGATAGCATGGTACTCACATATGTGACTGAATCGATTAGATTACCTGGTGAAATTGAAGAATGTGCAGGTACAATTCATGCTACTGCGTTGGAGTATCTGTACTGTAGAGAAAGTCTAACTATCTACAATATGACCGTTGTCGGAATTTACGAAGAATGGGACTTTGCTAACCCCACACTCTTGTTTAATCCTGTTTTCATTTCCGATGTTGTGCTTGAAGATTCTCAGAAAACCCTTCTGATGGATAATGACCATGCCTATCTAGGGTTAGCAGTAGACCGTAGCCAACTTCCGACTTCCTCAACCGCAGAAGCCGAAGACTGGTTAGATGACCTAAAATATTCAATAGAATCGCAAAATTATACCTCGGCAGGCCTTGAGTTATCATATACAGATATCGTCTCAAGTTCGATAACTTTCCTCAATATTTTCCTAGGTCTAATACAGACTTTTGATTATATCATTATGATTCCAATCGTGATTCTGTCGATTTCTGTATTGATTTACGGCTTGATACTATCGCTTGAACAGAGGCGCCGTGAAGTCTCAATTAATCGTGTAATGGGAGCAACAGCAGAAGGTTTGCAACGAATGGTTTTGTTGGAGATTTTAGTAATTTCTTCTGTGGCTTGGATTGCGGGTTATCTAGTAGCGATGTGGATGACTCCTCTTGTATTAGATTCAGTTGGATTCATGTCTTTCCGTTCCGGTGATTTTGAGGTAGACCCTACATTATCTGCTGTAACAGTGGGGACTGTGGCGATGCTGACAATTGGACTTGCAACATTGTTCGCCCGTTCTCGAACCAAGAGATTCTTGGCAATGGAGATTGAAGAAGGAGTACGAAAGGTTGCTGAAGTAAGAGAGCCAAGACGGTGGCTTCACTGGTCGATGTTAGCAATTGGTTTACTCGCAATGGTAGAAAGCAGATTGGAAGATGAAACTGGTGGCGATGGGCTGCTAGAGAATTTCTTTATCGATAGCCTTGTTCTTCTTACTGGTCCATTTTTGTTATGGATCGGCGGAGCACTCGTTTTGGCAAGACTTGGTGCCTCAGGTCCAAAAATGATGAAGGCTATTCTTGGTAAGACTCCACTGCTAAAAGATGTCAAGCGCGGACTATCTACTTCAGGTTCAAGCGAATCAATCGATAGGTTAGCCATTATCATGCTCCTTACATTGTCAATCGTCACGCTTGCTGCTGTACAAGGGTTTACCGGCACACTTGTTGATGAAAAGACTGCGAGTGTAGAAACAGGCTCTGATTTGCAGGTTCAATTTAATTCAGCTGTATCTGAATCTGAAGCGAGAGATGCTCTAAAATCAGCCTTTGATTCAGCAGGAATAGATTACTCGCAGAACCCTTCATTGGCAACTTCAGTTCCTATTCTGATTACTACGGAAGTTGGACAAAGCACAACCTACCTTACTTGGGTACTTCTAGATGGGCATGATGATGTTTTACAGTGGGATTTACAAGCAATTCCAGGAGACGATGTAGGCCAATTTTCAACTGCGATTTCCAATGATTGGTTTACTGCCGGTTCTGATGTAGCAGGGCAATTGGATATTCCAGGAGAGCGTGCCGAACGCCGAAGAGCTGGGAGCGGAGAATGGCTTGGAGATTCCGAGGACATCTATCTAGTAAATCTTCAATACGATGAAATATCGGTTTCAGTTGGTAATGATACAGGGACTGAAGAACCAAGCTTAGAACAGATATTTTCCGTATTACAATCCGATGAAAACTGGAGTGGAATGGATTTTAGCGATGCAGATTTGAGTGGCAGAGATTTGGGAATGTATGATTTCACTGCAGCAGATTTGAGTGGTGCAAACTTACGAGGGGCTAATCTTTCAGGCGCATTATTAGTTCAAACCGACCTAAGGGGAGCCGACTTGACTGGAGCAAACCTCAGCAATGTGGCGATTCACGCCCAAAATCCAAATGGAAATCTCCTACAAGGAGCAAATTTCACTTCAGCAGATTTAACAGGCGCTTGGGGATTTTATAACTTAGGTGCATCGATAACGACTAATTCAACATGTCCGAATGGCATCACAGACAATGGTAGTGGTTGTGATTCCATAACCGATTTCCCTCCAGCAATATCAGAAGCACTTGCATTTAATCTCGATTTCGAAATCACAAAAGTTAGTAGAAATACTACAATCCAATATGCTGGAAAACATAGTTTCGTTCCCGGCCTATCACCCTCAGATGCGAATCAAGCCATCGTTATTGGTGAATCGACTTGGAGAACTTTGACCGGTGCAAATGATAGCGCTGAAATCAATCAAACAAAGTGGTTTTTCGAACTTGGTGATATAGCAGATGAGGAGGATGGCGACATACTTCGCCGGATAAGAGTGGCAATCGAGGCAGATTCAAGAGTCTCCAGTGCCATCGATTGGTCAACAAAGCATCGAGACGTTGAACGTAATGGAGGGATGATTTTCGGGACCCCTGGTCTCCTCAGTCTTCAATTCGTAGTGGCCTCAATGGCAAGCATTGCATCTGCATTCGTCTTCCTCTCTTTGGTCCTAAGCCAGCGGCGAAAGGATTTGGCAATTCTTCAGGCTATCGGAGCAAGTCCAAATCAAGTCATCCGTTTGACTTTATTTGAAATCCTTTCAATCGTCTTGGTGAGTATGGTTCTGGGGGTCATCCTTGGTGTTGGAATATCTCAAGCATTCAACGGTTTCTTTTCGATTTTCGGATTCATTTTCCAAATATTTGGTGGGGCAAGCACACCGATAGAACGAGATTTAGTTTGGCCTTGGTTTGAGTTGTTCTTAGTAAATGGAGCAGTCATGCTAGTAGTTATCTTAGCATTATTTTTCACTACAAAGAGAGCACTAAATGCGGACCTTGCAACTGTCTTGAAGGGGGAGTGAATATGGAATTAGAAACACCGATACTTGAAGCAAATGCTCTCTATCATATCTATGAATCTAAGGCAGAGGACGGCAATGTTGTTGCTCTTCGAGGCCTGCATTGTACGGTACGTAAAGGTGAGGCGGTGGCAGTTGTGGGACCATCTGGTTCAGGAAAATCAACACTTCTCAAATGTCTCGGGGGGTTAATGAAACCGACTTCAGGTTTTGTTGCATTATCTGGCCATAATATGACTCGCCTAACTGGTGGAGAACTAGTGAAGTTGAGACAAAAAACAGTTTCATTCATTTTCCAAGAAGGAAACTTACTACCAAACCTGTCTGCTCTAGATAATGTTGCCCAACCACTTCGCCATCAAGGTGTGAACCGCCGCTTGGCAATCAAAAAGGCTCAGAAGATGTTAGATGAATTAGCAGTTGGTCATCGTGCCAAGGCTCTGCCTGCGATGCTTAGCGGAGGAGAACAACAGAGGGTCGCAATTGCTCGTGCCCTGATTACTGACCCAGTCCTCATTTTAGCAGATGAGCCAACTGGAGCTCTAGATCCAATTACATCAATACAAGTTTTGGAATTATTTGAGGAACTTCATTCAAAGAAGAATGTCGCATTCCTCATAGTAACGCATAGCAGAGATGTTGCAGAATTCGCAGATAGGGTATTGGAGTTAAGGGAAGGGAGATTTGTTGCACAAAGAGGCTCGGATGTCAACCTAAACGACTTAACCGAGGGTAAAAGAGAAATTTTCATGGATGAACTGGGAACGCTAAACCTGCCCCCTGACGTTGTTGTCACGATGGGAGGGAGTGGTTCTTACCGAGTTGCAGAATTAGAAGATGGAAAGTTAACCTTGGCAAATGTTGCAGAATCCACATCAAAAATCGGAGTCTTAAAATTAGTAGAAACTTGCCCAGCTTGCAAATTTATCTACCAGAGCAACGAGGAATTGGAGTGCCCAGAGTGTGGCTCTAGCAGACCAAAGGTTAGCAATTGAGAGCCGCTTCAAGGCGTTTCATCGAAGCATGGATATCATCCAATCCAACAGCGCCAATCGAGATACGGAACCAACCACTTTCATCTTCTAGGCCAAATGCTTGGAATGGTACAACTGCGATACCTGCTTCATTAAGCAGCCATTGGCGGATTTCTTCATTACTTGTGGCGCCAATTTTCTCAAATAAGTTGAAGCGAACGGTTAGGTAAATTCCACCTTGAGGTTGGATGATTTCGATCATTGGATGCATCTTTGAAAGTTTAGTTTTCAAGATTTCCATACGGACTGCAATTTTCTCATCCAATTCATCAAAGTAATTTTCAAGCAATTCAAAATCAGAGTAAATACCTGCTGCTGCTTTTTGAATTGGCCGTGCAGGCCATGCTCCCATATGGCCGATTAAGGCGATGACAGGGGCTGCAAGAGAAGGCGGTAAAGCCATCCACCCAAGGCGCAACCCAGTGCCAGTCAAGGATTTTGAAACTGCATCAAGAGTAACGGTATATTCAAACATTTTAGGCCTAACTTGTACTGGATGTACATGCTCTATTTCTGGTGCTGTCATGGTGGAATATACTTGGTCATAAATCAACATGACTGGTTTTCCATTCCTTTTTGCATTCTCCTCTAATATCACATCACAAATTGCTCCAAGTTCCTCAGAAGTAAAGCATGTGCCAGTAGGATTCAGTGGAGAATTTAATATCAAAACTCTAGTTTCAGAAATCCTCTCTTTCAATTGAGCAGCAGTCGGCAAGAAGCGGGATTCAACTGTGCCAACAAGGGGAATATCAACCGCATCATTGAGATGAACATAGTAGTGATTATTCCACGCAGGAACTCCATGCGCTAGACCATCTCCTGTTTCTAAGAATAAACGGAATGCTGCGTATAATACTGGTCGAGCCCCTGAGCCAACGATGATACCATTTACTCCAACATCCAAACCAAAGCGATGTTTCATCCAATCTGCCAAAGCAGAACGAAGTTCAGGTAAGCCTGCTGCAGGCGGATAGTTTGTTTGTCCATCATCAAGGGCTTCATGCATCAATTCGATGAAACGAGGCGGAACTTCGAAGTGCGCAGGAGAAAAATCTCCCACGGTATAGGGTGCTACTTGCTGCCCATCAGCAATCATTGCTCTAACTTCTGCAGCGATTGAAAGGATTCTACTTCTCTCCATGTTATTGGCCATTTGCGATAGCCGCTCTTCCATGTAGAGGTGCTGGGGGCTTCAGGTTTTTGACCATAACCTACAATCTCCTAACAATTTTTCAAGGGCATCAGCCTGAACATCCAATGTAAATTTGCCTTCCACATGAAGCCTTCCAGCCGCTGCCCAAATGTTTCGTTTATCTTCATCTTGGGCGGCCTCGTATGCTGCATTCCAATCTCCATTACGCTCTAATAGCATCCCTGAATTAGCATCCTTCATTGTATAATGAAAGCCACCTTCATCGACAAATAATGCAGGGATGCCAATCGCCATCGCCTCGATAGGAGTCAATCCGAATGGTTCGCCATAGGCATGAGATACCATGGCAATTGCACCTCGAACCAACTTACGAAGTTGATTTTGCTCAAGTCGTGGCATGCAGAAAAGTCCAACTCCAAGCCTCTTTGCCTCATTATTCAACAGTACTTTATCTGCATCAGAGCCTCCACCAACTTGAACCAAAGATAGTCCCGTACCAGCGAGGCTGTGCAAAGTTTCCCATGTACCTTTGACGTGAGAAATACGGCCAACGGTGATGACATACTTTCCATTAACTTCCGGAGTTTTAACATCCTCCTCAAATGCCTCCGATGGCCAGTCCGAGATATCAACAACATGCATCAAGACTGAAGCGCCAGCACAAAGCCCATCCTTACGAAGCGCCGGTTGGCCATTCTCTAATGAAGGGTCATGTGCAATAGAATAGAACTTAGATAACTGGGATTGAATCCAATGCGAGTTTCCACTAATCGCCGCCCCTTTTCTTTTCAATAATGATTTCACCAAGGCGATATCCGTTTTTTTCTGTTTTCTAAAAAGAAAATTTGTAATCCATGCCGGTCGCTTCAAAGAACCATCCAAATTCCGGTGCAATACATCTTCATGCAGCCATCTAGGAGGTTCGAGGCAATGGTAGTGAATGCCGAGACTTTCTGGCAGCAAAGGTAGAATTTCTAAGGTTCCGCGACAGACGGAGAGATGAGCCACATCAGCGCTAGCGATGGCTTGACGCAATCCACTAATTTTCGTCCATGCTTTTCTAGCAGCCTTGGATTCCTTGCCAAGGATTTCAGAAACCGCTCCGCTCGGCGCAATATATTCATTTTCTGGAGAAATAATTTTGATATCCAAACCTTCTGCTAATTTTTGAGCAGAGGGTGGAAATTGCAAAGTCGCCAAGGTAATATCCCAACGTTTGGACCATTCTCGCATAACCGTCAACAACTCTCGTTCGGCTCCACCAAGCGAATCAAAAGAGCCTCGAACAACAAGTAACTTCAATCGCTCAGCCCCTCCCATGTGGCGTCGAGAATTGTCTTCTACCTATGGATTCTGCGTGGGCAGGTGCATCATTCCATTGAAAAGGAAGGAGGAGGTGGCGATGCCATGTCCGAAGGAAAAGTGGCACTTATCACCGGAGTGACAGGACAAGATGGCTCCTATCTCTCAGAACTTCTTCTTTCCAAAGGCTATGCTGTCTATGGATTGGTAAGAAGAACTAGCCAGCCAACTCTTGGCCGTTCCCTAATCAACCATCTAAGTGAAAATCCTAACTTCCATCTAATCAATGGAGATATGACAGATCAAGCCAGCCTCGATAACGCGGTCAAGGAAGTAATGCCTGATGAGTTTTACAATTTAGCGGCTCAATCGTTCGTTCCAGAATCATGGCGTTCTCCACTAATGACTGCAGATGTTACGGGCATGGGAGCCCTACGCTGCCTTGAGGCAATTAAGCGAAATAAACCAGAATGCCGTTACTACCAAGCGGGCTCTTCTGAACAATTTGGTGAGGTCAAAGAAATTCCACAAACCGAAGAAACACCCTTTCATCCACGTTCTCCCTATGGTTGCGCTAAAGTTTTCGCATTCGAGATAACTAGAAATTATCGTGAATCATATGACCTCTTTGCCTGCACTGGAATCCTCTTTAATCACGAGAGTCCAAGAAGAGGATTGGAATTCGTTACCAGAAAAATTACCATGATGGCAGCAAGAATCTCCGCCGGCTTTGATGAAACAATGTCGATTGGAAATGTAGATGCAAAGCGCGATTGGGGCTATGCAGCAGATTTCGTCGAGATGCAATGGCGGATGTTGCAACAAGAAAAGCCAGATGATTTCGTCGTCGCAACAGGCGAGACTCACTCAGTCAAGGAATTCATCGACCTTGCATTCTCACATGTTGGAATGATATTATCATGGCATGGAGAAGGAGTGGATCGCATCGCTAAGGACCAGAATGGAATTACCCGAGTAGTTACCAATCCAAGATTCTTCAGACCGGCAGAGGTTGAATTACTAATCGGAAAATACGACAAGGCAGAAGCCGCTTTGGGCTGGAAACCAGGTACAACCTTCACAGGATTAGTCAAAATGATGGTAGATTCCGATGTTGCATTGGTGTCTGAAGCCAAAGAACGTGGCTATGCGCCTCCAAAACCACCTGAATAGTCAAAATAAACTATCAAATGCATTTGCCATTTTTTGAGCAAATCTTTGTGATGAAAAGTTCTCAGCCCTCTTCAGGGATTCAGCACAACGCCCAGTTGGTAATTCTTTGATTGCCCGACTCCAAGCCATCACATCACCCACGGGAAGTAAAGAAGCAGTTGATGGAATTTCATTGGCAGAACCAACATCAGCCACTAATACTCTACATCCACCAGCCATCGCTTCCAATGGCGGATAACCAAACCCTTCGGCAATGCTGGGGAATAACAAGCCATCAGCATGTTGCCAAGCGGCCTGTAATTCACCTTCTGACACTCGTCCCTGCCAGCGCAGGTCAACCCCATGAGCAGCAGCCAGTGCTTTCAATTGCTTCTCAGCATCAGAATTTGATTCAGCACCTATCTTGTGTAGAATAACTCCAGAGAGTCCCCTACATGCACGAATAGCAAATTCAAGGCGCTTGCGAGGCTCTTCCGAACCCACCAATAACAGGTGCTTTCCCTCACCCTCTAGCCAAGTAGGCTTTGAAAGTGGATTACTTTCAGGATTTCTCTCTTTGAGAGTTAACCCAAGAGGGACGCAAATACTGTTGACAGTGGGGAAGTGTTTCTTTACTTCAATTAAAGTGGTATTAGAATCACAAATTAGCAGGTCAGCTCTTGCTAAGCCTGCAATTAATTTTTCTAGATCCTTCTTTCTGACCTTCCCAGGCTTTTGTTCTCCGACCTCAACTCCTTCAGTAATTCGAGGAAATAGGTGGAAGAGGTCGTGGACAGTAACTGAAACAGGGATTGGACAGTTTTCAGGAATAAGGTGGGCCTGTTCCTGATCCGAGATATGTAATAGGTCCATCATCGCCAAGGAGTTTCGTACACGCTTTGGATGACTGCGCCATCGCCGATTGATGCGCGTTGCTGGATTTCCACCCAATTCATGCTCGATAACCCCGCCTACTGCATAACCTTCGATATTACCTGAATCTAGTGCTTTAACGAGGTCATGATGGGCCCGTCCCAAGCCCGAGGCAGCGCCAGAAGCGCCGCCTCGAGCGAGGAGAACATCACGGACCATGATTTATCCGAGGCGACTTATGGCATTAAACGGTCTCTTGTTCATCCATGTGCATGTGAACTTTATTCCTTACTTTCTTCATGCGCTTGTGCTTTCTTTCCTTGTGCTTCTCTTCACACTTATCGAGGTCTTGCGAACAACGCTCAAGTTTGTCTGCTTTCTTCTCGAGTTTTTCTTCGATTCGATCCAGAGTCTCCTCGTCGACATCACAACCGACAACATTTCGGCAGGCATCTACCATCTGTAAGCCATCGGCAATGCGTGATGTTTTGTTTTCGAGTTTCTCTTCAAAAGTCATGTTTGCTTTGTCAGCATCATGTACTCTCTTCAAATCATCAAGGGTGCAGTTATCATAATCAGCCAGGCAAGAATTGATTTGCACCAATTTCTCGCTAACATGTATTTCATAACCATCGAGAGTTGCGTTATCCACAGTGCAGTTATTCCAATTTCGACAAGCATCTATGAGATCGAGTTTTACATCGAGCCTCTCACTTTGTGCGTTCAGTCTTTCTTCGATACTGGGCTTATCCTCAGGCATTGCATCGTCAATTGCGACGACTCCTGCTGAGCCTCCAAGCGCCAGTATCAGCGCCATTATTAGGTTTCCAATTCCGGTTGCCATCAAAGTCTAACTCTTGTTCGCTAGTATATGAAGAAGAGATGTTCACATACCAAGTTGTCGTATACAATACCAAATCAAATAGTTGCTTTATGCCATTGGTAAATGTCTGATTGGCTTAGCAATACCCAAATCATCGGGGAAAAACATTGTTTGCTCAGGAATTGGTATCGGAATCATTTCTTTCCCAACCAATGCAACTCGACTTGGAGGCGAATCATCCAACACTTTCCTTCCAACCATAGGTGCTAGTTCGCCTGCAAATTCTAATATTTCTTCATGCCAAGGCATATTTTCAATGGTCATCAGTTCTCGACTATGCCCAACAAAGACATAACCCTTGCATTCAATGAAATCAGGGTCAGCACGATTATCGATTGAAGCATATTGAGCGATATGCTCCTTTGCCATGTTCTCACCCTTGACTAAAGTATGGCGACAAACGATTCGGGTATCGAGACTTGGAAGCATGTCGATAGTCTCCTCTACTTTCTCCCAAACTGCATCTCCCCATTTTGGCTTACAAATCTTGTTGAAGACCTGTTTATTGGGGGCATCGACACTAACGTAAAGTTGGGTTGGTAAGGTGTCGAGTTTTTCAATCGCCTTTGGCAATGTGCCATTGGTGACTAACATTGTGGTCATTCCATGCTTATGACATAATTCGATATATTCTCCTAATCTGCTGTAAAGAGTTGGCTCTCCATTTAATGAAATAGCAACATGCATTGGGTTCTGAGCTTCCTGGAATTTAGCTGGGTTGACCTTGTCATTACCACCATACCCTGTAAGTAACCTTCTCTGTGCCCTCACGCTTTCGTAGAGCATATCCAATGGGTCTTGGTCTGCTAATTCGAGGCTATCCATGTGTGGTTCACGCCAACAGTATGTGCAGGCAAGGTTACATTGGTCGACAACAGGGCTCATCTGTAAGCAACTATGGCTTGCGATACCGTAGAATTTACCCTTGTAACATTGTCTGTCGCGAAGTAGGCTTTCCTTGGTCCAATGGCAAGTTTTGACTCCGCCGTGTTCGCCGACGATGTGGTAACGTTGTTTCTGCAAAGTTGCTTTCAATAATGGATCCATTCCCATATTTTCACGTCCTTGAGCCCAGATTCCTCAGAGGGGCTGGCTCGGGATAGATTGTGGATTTTGGATTTGGCTTTCAATGCGCCGATACAATATTAACAAGAAATTAATTAAATTTCAGTTAAAGAGTGCCTAATTCATCGCCCTCCATAGTGATATACTAATTGCTGTAGCGCGAAACATGTGGGAACTGGTTCTCATCGCAGCCATGGTGATTGCCGCCTATATGGCGTGGAACATCGGGGCTAACGATGTCGCTAATGCTATGGGTACCAGTGTTGGTTCTGGTGCTCTAACATTGAAGCGCGCAATTCTTGTTGCAGCAATCTTCGAATTCCTTGGAGCAGTTCTCTTTGGTAGTCACGTAACCGATACCATCCGCAAGGGCGTCTTGGATTTCGGCGATGGAGATTTCGGTTATGACTTGAGTCAGAAATTGATGTATGGATTCATGGCTGCATTGTTGGCTGCAGCCATTTGGTTGACAGTAGCAACCAAGATGGGTTTACCTGTTTCGACAACCCACAGTATTGTTGGAGGAGTTATTGGTGTTGGTTTATTTATTCAACCATCTTCAGTCAATTGGGGTAAGGTCGCCGAAATTGTTCTAAGTTGGGTGATTTCACCATTATTGGGTGCAATTCTTGCATTCCTTTCATTCTATGCAATTAAGAAATTGATAATGGAACATGAATACCCACTTCAACGCACTAGACTACTTGCTCCAGTCTTAGCATTTCCAACCTTTTTCGTTCTTGGTCTTGCGCTTCAATTCAAGGCCTTAAAGGGGTTTTTCAATAATCTCGACTCCCGAGGCATTATTGATTCTGCAAATTGGTTGCCAGCAAAGGAGAATGGCTCCTTCAACCCGATGGCGGATTCTGCTTGGATTCCTTTGAATAGTATTTTTGTTGCGATTGCAATAGGAATTGTAGCAAGTGTGGTAATGGCTGCTGCAATACGCCGCTATCAATTCAAAGAAGAGGGTTATGCAGGGATGGAAAGAGTCTTCATTTGGTTGCAAATAATCACTGCTTGTTATGTTGCTTTTGCACATGGTGCAAATGATGTTGCTAACGCAATAGGGCCAATGGCAGCCATATGGGATATCTCAACTTCACCAGATGGTACATTGTCTAAAGATGGTGTCGAAGTACCACTAGGTTTGCTGCTTTTGGGTGGGATTGGAATCACCATCGGTGTAGCAACTTGGGGCTACAAAGTAATGGATACCATTGGAACGAAAATCACCCATATTACCCCTTCACGTGGATTCGCAGCTGAATTCGGAGCAGCAACAACAGTTCTCATTTTCTCGATGCCATTCTTGGCTGTACCAATCTCGACCACTCACACTCTTGTTGGTGCTGTAGTAGGTGTTGGCCTTGCAGGAGGTGCTTCGGCTGTTGACTTCAGGGTCTTCGCTAAGATAGCAGGTAGTTGGGTTGTCAGTTTGCCATTTGCAGGAATTGGTGCAGTTATTCTCTACATACTCTTCGCAGGTTCAGGGGTCAACGTCATCATCGTTTTGATACTCTCGGCAGTTGGCGTCATTTACGTGATGCGTCGCGATGAGCCAGAAGCAAAACCAGAGCCAATCGTACAAGAAGATACTCCAGTCGGCGACGAGGGTGGAAGCATCCTCGATCTATTCCATGAGCATGCAGCAGCGGTCGAGGAAACAGTCAACCACATGTTGGCAGCAGTATCCAAGGCGGTAAAGGGAGAAGACCCATCAAAGGAAATTAAAGCGACACAAGATGCTGAATTGAAGGCGGACCAATTGAAGACAAAGACACGAGAATCGATGACAGGTGTACGCATGGCATTCAGTAAGGAGACTTTCTTACACATGATTTCTCGACAAGATAGAATTGCAGACTATGCACAAAATGTCGCAGAGCAACTCTCATTCCGGCCTCTTTATGATAATGAAAAGGCCAGAGAACTGGTTCAAATTCATGCTGAAAAGGTTGTATCAACAGTACAATTGTATGAGGATGCAGTCGAGGAATTGAAGGACCTGGCATATTCAGCATACTCTAAGAAAGAGCAACAAGAGTTATTGAGATTAATCAAGGCAGTTAACGAACTTGAGCATGAAGCAGATGAAGCAGAGCGAGAAGCAGCAGCATACGTATTCTCAGAAGGTGATGATGACCCACTTGGTGCAATGCATATGTATCGTGTATTGCAGAGACTTGATGACGTAGCCAATGCTGCAGAAAAAGCAGCAAACGCCTTCCTGCCAATAGTTACTTAAGAAGATGTTTCTAAACACACCTAGTGTAAATAAAACACCCGAGTGTGCGTGCCTTCACTTCTTCATACATATAGGACTGGGCGCACAATGGATAACGAGCGTAGCGGCTTAAGTGAGAAATATGCAAGAACAACAAACGACGACTGGAAATGGCTTGATCAGCAAGGTGAAAGAATTTTGGATGGAAGGCATCACCTTGTGTAGAGGAAATATTAGCAGCAGTAGGTTTAGGTCTACAACAAATCTCAGCAGGAGGGAATTCTAATGGATGACTATCTCGATGCTTACATAGTTCAGGTATTGGAATCCCAACAATACCGAAACGGGATTTTCGTTAAGCGTTCTTTGAAGGACATTTTCCTTTCTCTAAGTAGGCGACGTCTAAAGTCCTGAACCCCTACAGACCGGTATGAAGTCCGAGCACTGGTCAAAGTATTTGCTTGGTTTTTTCATACCATTAACAGTATTATTCACCCTTTATATCGGTTCATGGATGATGGGCATTGGCCTTGTATTATTCCTAATTATAGGGCCAATATTGGATTATCTTCTTGGCGAAGATGATGTTCCAAAACCTGCTCCCGAATCAGGGAGGGGAATGGAGGCAATTCTCGTTTTACATGCATTGTTTATCCCCTTGGTCTTGGTTGCATTATTGTGGAGAGCAGAAATTGATGGACCTACTTGGCAAATTTTGTTGGCGGTTTTTTCAGCGGGGATTGTTGGTGGAGCATCAGGTATTGTATCAGCTCATGAATTAGGCCATAGAAAACTCGGCTCATTCAAATGGAGATTAGGAAGAATAACTCTATTCCTTTGTAACTACACACATTTTACTATCGAACATAATCATAATCATCACAAGGATGTCGCAACCCCAACTGATGCAGCAAGTGCTCCAGCTAGTAGGGGATTATACTTGCATTTTATGATGACAATCCCTTGGCAATTCATATCTGCAGTAAAGACAGACTTGGGAGTCAGACAAAACCGAGCACTACGGGGATTATTATTGCAGATCATCGCAATCATCAGCATGGGCTTTTTGCTCAATTGGTGGTTAGTCATCGTTTGGTTAGGATTCAGTGGGATTTCAATTTTAATGCTCGAATATGTGAACTATCTTCGCCACTATGGTTTGAGAAGGAGTGAGGGAGAAAAGCAAACTCATATGCATTCTTGGCAAACAGAAGCAAGGTGGAGCCGATGGACATTAATGGAGTTGACAAGGCACCCCTCGCATCATATGAAGGCTAGTTTGCCGTTTTGGAAATTGCAACCAATCGAAGGCTCACCCACTTTACCAAGTGGTTATTATGCCTGTTTTTGGCCTTGTCTAATACCACCAATTTGGAAACGCCTAATGAAGAATAGAATTCCAGAAGAAATGCTCAGGCTGCCTTGACGCCATCTGGCCATAAAACCAAAATCAGGGTTTGACCTTTTGTTTTTGGAGTATGAGTGGAGCCAGGATCCATCCAAACTATCGAGCCAGGCGGATATGTTCCATCCTCATCATAAACTTCCCCTTCTAGAACTAGATAGGTTTCTCCACCAGGATGACTGTGTGGCATGAAGGCCTCGATATCAACATCTGAAACTACATCGTAAAGAACTAGGCTAGTATTCCCCTCTTTGGCCAACTTACCAAGTCGAACTCCTGTTCCAAAATCTCTCCACTTGACATTCTCATCGATCCAGTCGCGGTCAACGTTCCAACTCAACCAAGGGCTAAGGTCCTCACAGAAGGGCATGAATCCGCCAAGCAGTTACAGGTGATGATACCTTTGATTGACCAAATTCCTAAAGTATGCGGTCTACTCTCCCCCAATAATGGAGAAACTACGAAAGCGTCGAGACCTGTCGACCACTCTTTATCGAATTCTTCTATATCTCAGTAGAAAACAGAAATCAGAATCATCTACAAGACGAATGATGCGCATAGAAAGAGCCGTTGGTGTCGAGCGAAAAGAATTGAAAATACATTTGGATTCTCTAGTTCAAAAGGAGTACTTAGAGCCTATTAGTAGTGGAGAAAAAGGGCGAGGCGGTCATCAAATAGTGCATTATAATATTACAGAAACTGGTAAATTATTGCGCGGTGATATTGGGCGGTTCATACAGTTAGGAATTGATATGGGATACTATCCTGAACAATTTTTCTACTTGCCATATGATTAGATTATAGCGGGTGTTTAAAACCGGTAAAAACATCATCACCTCCTAATATGCTCTAGCCCCATGCGGTAATCATGTCTGGCAAAGAATCGGTTGACAAGGTGGCCAAGGGTCTTGGTTCACTGATTGACGATTTCACAGCCGCTGTCAAAGAACTGGTTAACGCTGGTGAAGAGACTGTTGTCCATTTGGCGGTTGGTTCTGGAAGAGCAATAACTGCAGTTATCAATGCTGCAGGAGAAGTCACCAAGGTAGGTGTCGAGACCGTTGGTAATGTGGCGGGTTCGGTAGCTGGTGGAGTGACCAAGGCGATTGGGCTGGGCAAAGAAGAAAATGAAGAAAACAAGGAGGAATGAAAAATGATAGGAAAGATGTTGATAGGAGTAGTCGGAATCGTGGCTGCCACATTCGTAATTGGAGTGGCGCACAGCGGTTTCAAACACTACTATGAGAAATATGCAGAAGATGAAGATATGAATAATGGATCAATCCAAAAAGTGTCAATTGTTAATGATGAAACAAAGAAGACCAGGGGGAAGAAGTGATGCTTCCTGCACTTATTGGTAGTTCGATTGGAATCGTTGTAGCGTCTGCAGAAGTCTTGATGCTCGCCGGTACTGCGGGAATGGGATACGGCCTTGGGCGAAAATATGGTCGTAGAGCTTGTCAGGTTCTAGACAGATTTGAAGGCAGAGTACTCGATGGAATGAAAGCAAAATCAATGAAGGCCGAGTGAACCAAATGTTAGGTCGTCTGATTCTACCATTCACCATCGGCTTCCTTCTCGGAGGATTGGTGATTTCAATCGTCGATGATAAGCGAGCCCGCCTCGAGCGAGCCGCTCCAGGACCATGGGTCGGCCATATCTACGACGTCGATGCATCATTCATCGATGACCCTGAACTACAGTGAAAACCTATGAGCAATACCGCTCCTCGAGTGATTCATGGAACTGATTCTACCCGACTTCCCGCCCGTCAGTCCTTGGCAGGCTTATGTTTGGTACATCGCTTTCTTGCCATTCGTGTTTAGAGTTATCTTGGTAAGCAGACCATTGGCAAAGGTTGTCAGAACCTTTGCCCCACATAGTGGCTGGGCGATTAAACAGATCAAGGATTTACCTGTTAAGGGAGTCGGGCTTTTATTATTCAATGAAGTGCTGGCATTCTGCCTACCACCTCTACTAGCCATTCTCATACGCTTGATGGTCGACCCATTGGAGTGGCAGAATTGGTCTGATGTCAATATCACTGGTATGGTCTTGCTATTGGCAGCATTTTTGATTTGGGTATATTTAGATTTGCTCAGAGTTTTCAGGGTTCGAAATATGTTGAATGGTGTTCTTGAAAAGGACATTGAAAAGTTACAGAAGCGGGCTAGTTTCGCTCTTGGATTGAGAAAGGGTTTGATGAAGTTCGGACGTGGTCCTGATGAGGAAGTGAAATCATTCACCGATGCTGCGAAAGAAGGAGAAGCAGCTGGAAAAACGGTCAACAAAGGAATAATTGGAGCAGTTGCTGGTATTGCCACAGAGGCTGTGCGCCGTGGTGCAACTGCTTTGGTTGAAAAGGTAGATTCAACGATTGAGAATAAATTTGAAACCGCTGTTGCTGAGTATAATCAAAACCTGATTATGATATTATTGAGAGACATTGCCATGTCCGCAGGACCGCTGTTAATATTGACATTGATTCCAACTATTGTGACATAAGTTTTGATGAGCAGGTTGATGTGCATTAGCCATCGCCGCAGAGATGAGAGATATGGTCCACCTCATTCTAATGCGACACTGTCAATCGATGTGGAATGCCGCTGACTTATTCACTGGATGGGTCGATGTTCCACTTTCAAGCAAAGGAATTGAAGAGGCGATTTCAAGTGGTATTGAAATCAGTAAAATGCAGATTGATGAAATCCATACCTCAACTTTGATTCGTGCTCAAATGACTGCGATGATAGTCATGGCGCAGCATTCAAGTGCAGCGACACCCGTTTTCCAATATGATTCAGAAGGTGGCGATGAAAATCAACAGAAAATGAATGATTGGGCACAAACCCGCGGTGATGTTGAAGATATTATACCGGTTTATGTTTCGTGGAAATTGAATGAACGCATGTATGGTAACTTGCAAGGCTTAAACAAAACTGAGACTCGAGCAAAATGGGGAGATGAGCAAATCCATATTTGGCGCCGCTCCTATGATACTCCGCCTCCTGAAGGAGAGAGTTTGGAGTTGACTGCCGCTCGTACAATCCCATATATTCAGGAAGTCATCATGCCAAGTTTAAATGATGGAAATTGTATTTTTATTACTGCCCATGGCAATAGTCTTCGCAGTATTATCATGTATTTAGATGACTTATCGAGAGAAGAGGTCCTTTCATTGGAAGTGCCAACAGGTCAGCCGATCATCTATGAAATGGTCGATGGAAAACTTCAGAGAAAGTGATGAAATGTCTGAAGATTCCATGTTAGGAAAATGGAAATCAGCACCTCCATATGTGAAATGGCCTGCAGCGGTTATTGCAGGGTGGCTTGTTCTCATTTTGCTGATTCAGTTGATGAATTCGATGAGTGCAACTTTGTCTATGCCTACTGAATGTGATGAAGATAGCATGAATTGTTTTCGACTTGCCCATGATGGGACATCATATGCTTCTGGCGATTTGGTCGCTCTAAAGTTTAATGCAACTTTAGAAGAGGCTCAGAATGTTGTAGAAACTTGGTTTGATGAGGGACTTCTTAGTTCTGTTGTTTCTGTTGAAGGAGAGGAGATGATTGTCATTCACGGAGTCGATCATACAGAATTTTGGTTTTTTGCTGATGATGTTTTCATTTCGATGGAATGTAATGAGAATCAAGTGGAGTTGACCTTGCATAGTCAATCTCGTCTTGGGAAGGGCGATTTAGGTGAGAATTTGCGTAGAATGACTGGTTTTCATGCTGATATGACTACTGTTGAGTGGTCGGGTTCGGCTTGCGAAGGATGATGTGTTAGGGCTTGGCTAGGTCATTTCATGTGGCGCTTTGATGGATACCCAGGTCGCTATCTCGATGTCTGCTTATCGAGTGGTAGTTTGAAGGAAATCCAACTTGATAAGCAGACTTTACTGAACAATATGGGTGGAAAGGGTCTTGCCACCCATTTGCTGACAACGCGCGATACTACCGATGACGAAGCCTATGATTTGCAACACCCAATCACCGGCGATGCAGATCCAGCGATGCACCCCTCAACACCACTTTTACTGATGACAGGTCCATTTCAGGGTAGTAAAATAGGCTCATCAGGACGGGCTGTTGTCTGCACTCGCTCGCCGCTAACGAATATCTTCATCGACACCTACATCGGTGGCGATTTTGGTCACGACCTGCGACTTGCTGGCTGGGATGGTTTGTTCATTCATGGTCGCAGCGATTCGATGGTGCGGTTGGAAATTGAAGACATGGACGTTTCACTGCAAGACGCAGAATCAATGCGAGGTATGACGACTTGGCAATGCGAGAAAGCAATCGACGCTGATGATGTATTTTCGATAGGCCCTGCTGGGGAATCCTTAGTTCGTATTGCCAGTCCAATAACTGCAGGTCGACGTGCCGCAGGTCGTGGGGGGACAGGTGCATCATTTGGTGCTAAGAATTTGAAAGCGATTTCAGTCTCCAACACGGGCACAGCCCGTGTTGCTGATGATACACAATATCTTGGAGCAGTCAAAAAGCAGCGCCAAAAGATGGGGGAAAATCGTCGAGTTGGCGACCCATTCTACCGTTTCGGTACAAGTAGAGGTCCGATATATGCTGCTCAAATGGCGAGAATGCCAACCATCAATTATACTTCAGCAACTGGTGCCATTTTTCAAAATGGGCAGAAAGTTAAGCAACTTAACACGGTAAAATTATCTGGAGAATATTGGCACCAATCTATGCCCGAAGCCAAACAATCCGGCTGCTGCCGCCCCTGCCCAATAGCCTGCGAAGCCAGCCACCGCCCCTCCAAAGGAAAGCCACTACATATTCTAAGAACAGAAAGACCAGAGTACGAAACTTTGGCTATGTTAGGCTCAAACCTTGGTATTGATTCATCTCTCGATGTGATGGATGGTAACGATGCCTGCAATCAATTTGGAGTAGATACGATTTCTTCGGGAGCACTAATCTCATTAGTTTGCGAATTAGCACAACGAGGGTGGTTCCCTGATGGATGGGCTGAAGGGGAGATAAATGGACTCCCTGCTTTCATAAGCCTTGAAGGAGAATTAATTGCATGGGAATTTGGCAACCCAAAACTCCCTCCCTTGGCATTGGCAAGATTGGCAAATCCAAGCGGCATGTTCACTATTCTTGCAGGTGGTGCAGTTGCATCTTCAAGGTGGGTAGAACAAGAAACGGGACACCCTGCAACCAGATTGACAGCTCACTGCAAGGGCCTAGATTTGCCGGCATGGGATCCAAGGGGAAAACGTGGTAATGCCATGGCATATATGACCTGTAATGTGGGGGCTAATCATATGCGGGCAGGCTACAAAAACCCAACTGGAATTCCGGATTCATCCGCTCTTGATTTGATGCCTGAATTAATTCATAGCCAGAACGAAAGCGTCATTCGAGATTCGATGATTCTTTGCGCCTTTGCAAGTGGTGCAACACCTGATGACGTTCTAGTCAACGCCTTCAATGGAATAACAGGGGATAATGCAAGTATTGAGGACTTGCACCTTCGGGCAAATAAGCAATGGGATGCTGCCCGTCAATGGAATGTTGAGCATTGGCTGAAAATTGGTGTAGAACCAAGGCAGCAGGATTTACTCTCATATCGTCTCAGGAGAGATGCATTACCAGATGGTCCTGCTGCAGGAATGGTGTCATTTGTTGACGATGCAGATGAATCAGCATGCCTTTCAGAATATTACAACTTACGCGGATGGGCTCATTCATCATAAGGAAGCCAATCATTTTCGCCTACTGGTCTGAACCACCAGTAGCCATCATCATCCTGCCACCATTCTGTGCCATCTTCGTCAACGCTGTAGGTCTCATCACCCGATGCTTGAGTAGCCGCAGCCGCTTCGTTTTCCTCTTGGCGTTGAGTATCGTCGGTTTTCAAACCGCTTTCTTCAGAAATTAATCTCTTTACTGTAGCCAAGTCTGCATCGTCATCGATGAAAGTTCGGTGAACAGTACGTATTTCCTTTTCATGATCTCCAGCTGCGACAGCCTCATCTGATTCAGCATAGAAATCTTGAGACATTTTTTGACGGAATTCCTCGAATTCATCCCTGCCATAACTGCTGGTGAATGAATTACCCTTGGAAGACAATAAATCATCTAAATCAACGGCTTTGGATGTTAACTTTGGAGCATCTGGCATATCACTATCGAAGAAGTCATCATTATCTTGGCTAATTTTGGGAAGTTCTCTTTCTTCAGGATCAATATCCTCCAATTCTTCCATCAACAAGTCATGTTCTTCTTCATCAATGCCTTCATCAGAATAGGCTTGCTTAATTTCTCTAACCATTTTCTTGACTAACCGAGACATCGAGCGGTCATCGCCGTCAAATTCTTTTGAACCCTTCTCAATCTGCTTGAGAAGTTTCTCATAGGGCGAGCCTGTTAAGGCGCCCATGAATTTGCCGAAGCCCTTCTTCTTGGCCATCAATACCCCCCTTCGGGTAACTGAGTGATGGTCAACCACTTATGAGTATGCTGCCGGCATGGTCGCTACAGAGAGGGGCTGGAAGAGGTGGTAGAAGAGTGGTTAGAATCTGCAATGAAGCAGTATAACCAAGCCTCATATGATGCACGAGAAGCCTATCCCGCGATTTTACAGATGCCAGGAAAGTTGCTTGGGAATCTGATTCAATGGTGTTTGGAAGCCTTACCTGATGAAATTCTAGTTGGCCTCGATATTTCTTCAGAACGCCAAGTAAGAAAAGAAGTATCACAGGCATTTGCTGGACCAGAATCAAGAGAAGATTTATTCGCTGGCCAAGGATATACCATCTCCGAGGCTCAAGTTGTTAATCGTGGAAATTCGATGACTGTACATCATCTACCTGAAGAATGGACTGATGAGATTTTTGGAGCAGAACGCGGTCCAAGAGGGGGCCGTTTCACGCATTGGTTGCATACTCACCCAAATGCACCTGCAATTCCCTCCGGCCCCGATGCTGCTGCGGCGCAATGGACAGAAGGAGTTGACCTCATACTTGGGGTTGAATTTTCGCCTGCTTGGGGTGCTCCTTGGGTGGATGGAGTCGAAGGTGAAAGGCGAATGGTTGCAGGGAATAAACGACCAGAAGGTGAAAAAGGCCAGAGTTGGTTTAGGCAAAGGATGGCAAGAGAAAAGAGGCCAGTTTTAGGGAAAGCGGCGACAGGTCATTCGATTCATGGAATCGAGTTAATCGCCTTTCATCGTAGTGGAGTTGGAGTAAATATTCTATTTGTTGATGAAAATAATTTACCCTTTGGTTGGCCTTTTCCAGATGTCTAGTGAGGCCAACTCCATTTTGATAATTCCTAAATCAGCGCCGAATTGCAACATCCGCTGATTTGCCATGCTTGAAGAACTAATGCCGATAATCGTAGTTGGCCTATTTAGGCGATGATGATGCACTTCTACATTCAATAATTGTAAGACTTCAAGACCCTTGGTTGGTGGAATAAAATGATCTAACAACAATACATCGGGTTTGAATTCATTAATGTCGTTAAACCATTCTGAAGTATTCCACTTTTGCAGAAACTCAATATTTTCCATCTTCACATTACCTGATGTCAATAATGCTTCAATGTCAAAAGAATCCTCAAAAGCAAGGACCTTCATCTAATCACCTAATCATGAAGACGCATTAGCAGGGTCAGCAGGTTCGATTACTTTGAACCAACGAACATCTTCCTCTGCCCTGTCGATTAATGGTAAACTAAGAACTGAAGATGAAGTAGTATCAACATTCATTCCAATGGCCGCACAATCTGGTGAAGGAAGGTAATCTTCGCCGGTCTCAGTTAATTCGATGGCGATGCTATGCCCAGCAGGTATTACTACATCCATTGGATTAAATTCCATTTTCATTGTGTAAGAGAGGAATGGCACTGTAATCTTGGCATCATAACCGCCATCTCGGTAGCGCAAATCCATCACTGCATGGCCGAGACGTAAACCGGTGGTTGCATCTCTCATGGTGGCGAATATTTGGCCGCCTTTACAAAGGGCTTGTACATCTAAGTGCAAGGTTGGAAGGCCGGAAATATGAGTTTCATTTTCGAAAACTTCGCTCTCGAGGGTGATACCGCTGGTCGTTGAAACTCTACTTCCAACTACTTGGAATTCGTCTAACCCCATTTCAAACCACTCAGCATCTTTGGGTGGCCAAGTTTCTTCCAAATGCCATGCGCCATCGTTTCGTTGCATCTGAACAAGGCTAACAGGTTCCGAGCCGATATCCTTCAGATAATACTCAAACCAGCCGAATAATTCCACAGCCCAATCCATCCTCGTCATATTTGGAAAAGCCTCGGCACCATAGCCACTGCCAATGCCGCTATGCACTACAATTTGGTCAGGATAATTATGACCCCATTGGCCAAAAATCCCTCTAACATTTATGCCGCGGTCTCTCAACATCTGGTAAGTTGGGGAGAAATGATAGGCATCGACATTCCAATCCTGCATTCCCCAGACGATGTAGACACTTCCTCGATAATTGGATAGAACATCAGGGAGGTGATACCTTTCTTCCCAGTAATCATTCCATCTATCTCCACCTAATTCTGCAGCCGTATAAGTGGTGAATGGGCTGGCTGGTCCAACCAAGTCATCACTACACATTCGAAGGTCGCTAGAATCGCCATCAATCGTTGCACCTTCGTACAAGACGTCATAGAGGAGAGCCCTTGTTTCACTTGAGCCATTTCGATAAAACATCTGTTGCACCCCAATACTGCCACTGATTGGAACGATAGTTTTCAGATATGGATTGTCGAATTGAGCGGCCTCCCAATTTGTTGTGCCGGCATATGATTTACCCATGACCGCTACATTGCCATTAGACCAATCCTGTTCACCAAGCCAACGCACAGCTGCATCGATTCCGATTTGTTCACCACGCCCTTTGACATCTTGGCAATGAGTTGACTTTCCAGTGCCAAAAGTTGAGACTTGGGCAAGAGCGTAACCTTGTGGTACAAATTCCTCGTAGACCCATTTCCCGACTCCTCTATCTGGAACCGTGTTAGGGCTGGATTTATCCCCTGGCGTACCAAAGTCATAGTAGGGATGAATTGTTGAAATTACGGGTACTTTGACACCATCTGGAACCTCAGGAAGCCAAAGTGAAAGGTGCATTTTTGCTTGTTCAGGGAAGCCTGCATCTTGCTCTTCAGGCGGCAATTCAACTTCGACATAATGTTCGGTCATTGGCAGGATTTTGAATTTATCCTCTATTGGTAATTGACTTCTCCATGAGTTGTTGACTAAGTCCATTTGCCAGCGGTCTTGAATTGGAACTTCCCACCAATTCACACTTTCAGCGCCGCTGTTGAGGTCTGAGGTTGCATGGCTTGCAAGAGCAGATGCAAGGATGATGAAGACGATTGAAACTGCAAATGTTGAGACTAAAGCAAAGTCCAATGGACGGCGAGAAGTCGGCTCTGCGACCTCTACCAATTCTGCCATTAACGGCTCGGACATGGAACTTGCAGGCCCCTCTCATGTTTCAGGCTGACGCTCTCGCAATAGGCCCGCTGCCAATGCATCTTTGAATTTGGGCATCATCATCAAACCATGACCAAACATCAAGAATGCAATTAATACGTGAATCATCCCTATGCCAGGTGTGCCTGAAATGGCATGGGCAGGTCCGATTTGCACTAACCATAGGGTTGCATAACCCATCTGCATCCCTTTCAATTTCTTATCATCATATTTAGAAGCCAAGAAGAAAGCAAGAGCAACTAATGATAATAACAGCCCTGACTCACCAGAACGAGCATGCAAGTCTCCTAAAATCCAACCTGAAAAGGTGTACCCAGTTTGTCCAATTCCTGACATACCTTGCCAGATAATAAGCACCAAAGAACCTCCGGTTAGGAACATCGACCACTTTAGTAAATTGAGGTTTGCTTGGCTCTCTTGTTCACTCATTAGATTGCCTCAGGTGGCTTGAGATGATGAAGCAATCGGAAAAACCGTGAATAATTGCCTTGATTACTGAGGGCCGGCCCAGCAACACCATGGGAGGCGCGAAGTTAGTCGTACTTCTCTTATTATTCGCAGTTTGGGCTCCGGCCTCCAGTGCGCAAGGTCAAGTTCAGTCCTCAACAGATGACGAAGACTGGCGTAATCGAACTGTGGACCCAAATGATTGGACCGATGGGCCGGAATTAGAAGGCTCACCAATGGATGAGCCAAGACCTAACGACCCTGTAATAATCATCAATGTCTCATACCAACCTGGGCATTTACAATCAAACGTAGATGGTTCAATAGTCATTGAATTATTTGAGGAATGGGCCCCTATCACAGTTGATAATATGGTTGTTCATGTGGAGAATCACATCTATGATGGTACCTTTTTCCATCGAGTGATAGATGATTTCGTTACTCAAGCAGGAGATCCAACTTGCAAAACCTCTGGAGTCTATCCTGCAACTAGCCTGAGTTGTGGTAGTGGTGGTACTGGAAATACAATTCCCTTAGAATTGAATGAGAATCTAACTCATGTTGATGGCGCTATCGGCATGGCTAGAGATACCGACCCAGATTCTGCAGATTCTCAATGGTATATCGCAGAAACTGAGGCTCACAATCTCGACCCTGAAAACAGACAGAACGATGAAGGCTACGCAACCTTCGGAGTTGTTAGGGATGGCATGATGCATGTACGTGCTATCGCCTTGGTTCCAACTTCTGATGATCCAACGGGCCTTGAATCCTTACAGAATCCTGCATCATCTGCAGGTCGCCCAGTCTACGAAGTTAGAATAAATGATATTTCCATGCTTGGAGTCATCTTGAATAATTCTACAATCGAAGAACCACCTCTCATTACAACTCAGAATGAAGCAAGTAATTCTTTGGAGAAATTTACGCCTTTGGTGGTTTTGGGAATACTGGTTTTACTAACTGCTTTGGCTTTGAGGGCCGGCCGAATTATCGAACCAGTAGAACTAGAGACAACTGAGGATTCTGACTTAGGTGAGTAGATGGCACAGAGCAAAGGTACCGCAACTGCAGCCATCATTTTGGTTGGGTTGTTGACAGCCAGTGGAGCAGTCATCTATACTCAACAGATGAACCAACCTGAGACCATTACCATCTGTGCTGATGATGAAATCAAAGTTGATAATGAATGTATTATTGAAGAAATATCACCACCTATTCATGAGGGATGTACTCCTTTAGAGGTTGAAGTAGAGGAAGGATGTAGGCCGCTTCAGCCACCTTCAAACCTTCATTACAACATAGATTCAAATATCTCTTTGGGAGATTCTATTCATTGGATTCCATCTTTTGATGGTGATGGGCCAGATACTTGGTCAGTTGTTCCCGAACTACCAACTGGTATTCACTTGAATCGCGATAGCGGTGAAATTAGTGGCACAATACTTGAAATTCTTGGAGTTTCAGAATTTGTTATCTTCGCTTCAAATATTGCTGGAATAAATAGCAGTACACTGATTTTTGAAGTCTTTGATAGGGCACCTGCAGGTTTGGATTACCCTAATCATTTCTTTTCCTTTGTCGTTGGAGTTTCGATATTACCATTGAATCCCACTTTAGATGGTGGGGGTGAAGTAGCAAATTGGAGTCTTGAAAATGGCCTGCCTTTGGGATTAATTATCTCAATTGATGGCGTCATTTCGGGCACACCTCAAGCCGTTAGCCCTTGTTCAACATATACAATAAATGCATCAAACTCTGGTGGTTGGGAACATCGAACTTTGACAATTTGTGTTGATGACCAATCTCCATTTGGCTTGTTTTATCCGGCTTCTCCTCACATTTTCACTGTCAACACAAGTATTGGACCATTGGCTCCTTGGATAGATGGTGGAGAGACCGTTATCTGGGAGGTAAATCCAGAATTACCTATTGGAATGGAATTCGATAACTCAACAGGTTGGATATCAGGTTCTTCGCCTAATTTGTTCGCTTCAAGTATTCATCAAATCACTGCATCAAATAGCGGTGGTTCATCTTCAACTTCTGTTGAAATAATAATCATTGATGAGCCAGTCGTGAATCTTTCATATGGATTAGAAGAAATCGATTTAGCATGGCTAAGAGAAGTTATCGATATTTCACCCACATTTTCTGGGGGAGATGTGGTTGACTGGACTATGGAACCCTCACTGCCGACCGGTTTGAGTTTTGATGAAG
>JAAZXA010000014.1 GCA_014240385.1 Methanobacteriota archaeon
GAAAGGTCTTCTGAAAGGCCTGATGCATCATAGTATTCAGTAACAACTCGTGAACCAGGGGCTAAGGAAGTCTTCACCCAAGGTTTGACCGATAAACCAAATTCACGAGCCTTTCTCGCTACCAAACCTGCTGCCAACATGACACCAGGATTACTGGTATTAGTACAGGAAGTTATTGCCGCAATAACCACATCACCATGGCTTAAACAGTAATCCTTGCCATTAACTTCCTGCTTCTTTGAAATTTCTGAATCTTCTACACCATGTCCTGAGTGTCCGACATCGGCAAATAAAGTGTCATGAAAGTGGTCGAACATATGAGCGAGACTGACCCTATCTTGAGGGCGTTTGGGGCCCGCCAAAGATGGCACCACTGTTGAGAGGTCTAGTTCTAAAATCGAAGTGAATTTAGGTTCCTCATCTGCAGCAGAATACCATAGATTATTGGCCTTGCAATAAGCCTCGACATTGGCCACATCAGTTTCATCACGGCCGGTCAGGCGCATATATTCCAAAGTAGTTTCATCTACTGGAAAGAACCCACATGTTGCGCCATATTCAGGAGCCATGTTTGCAATTGTTGCGCGGTCAGGCAGAGAAAGGGCTTGCATTCCTGTGCCGAAGAATTCAACAAATTTCCCAACAACACCATGCTCTCTCAACATTTCAACTATTTGCAGAGCCATATCGGTAGCAGTTACTCCTGCCTTCAAACTCTCAGTCAGACGAAAACCTACTACATCCGGGGCAAGCATGTAGATGGGCTGTCCTAACATGACGGCTTCAGCCTCAATTCCACCAACCCCCCAACCAAGAACTCCCAAGCCATTAATCATAGTTGTATGACTGTAAGTACCTACTAGAGAATCAGGCAACCAAATACCATTTTCCTGACGTGCAACACTGGCTATCCATTCAAGGTTAACTTGGTGAACGATACCTCTTCCAGGTGGTACAGCGCGGAAATCTGCAAGGCTTTGTTGGCCCCATTTAAGAAATTTATAACGTTCCATATTACGCTCATATTCAATCTCCATGTTGCGCTCTTGTGCATCTGGGAAAAGTCCTGAATAATCTACTTGTACCGAGTGGTCGATGACCAAATCAACAGGCACCTGTGGGTTGACTTTGGTTGGATCACCACCTAACTGAACCATCGCTTCTCGAAGTGCCGCCATATCTACAACAGCTGGCACGCCGGTGAAGTCTTGAAGTATGACTCTTGAAGGCATGAAGGGTATTTCTCCACGCTCTCCAAGTGGCTTCCATGAGGCAATATTTTGCACATCTTCTTGAGTGATTAGGAAATCATCACAATTGCGCATCGCACCTTCAAGAAGGATACGAATACTGAATGGTAGGACACAAACATCTACGCCACTTTCAGACAGCGAAATCAACGTACCTTTAGAGCCGTCAGCCAATGAGAATTCCTTGCGTGAGCCGCCCATATTAACGGCGACCTACGCACTCCGCATCAAGATGACGCAAGCAAACTTTGGTCTGCATTACCAGAACATCAGGTAATCGAGAAGACCTTTCTTTTCTTCAGAAGAGATATCAATATTCTTGATAATCATTTCATTTAATGGCTTATCACCTGAATCAGTTTGTACTTGACCCATGCCATCGATGATGTCCATTCCATCAGTAACTTGGCCGAATACGGTGTGAACTCCATCAAGGTGACTGGGTGGCACTGTATTACCATCTTTGTCAACGATGTAGAATTGACTACCTCCTGTATTAGCGGCGCTAGTCTTTGCCATTGCTAATGAGCCTGGTTGGTGGGGAACACCGTTATCGGCTTCATCAGGAATTGTCCAAACTGATTGATCACAAGAAGTCGAAACCTGACCATTGCAATAGCCTTGGAATTCATAGGCATATCCGCCAGAACCATCCTTTCCTTCAATGTCTCCAGTTTGTAGCATGAATCCATCGATAACACGGTGCCAACGAATGCCGTCATAATTTCCAGCACGAGCATGACCAAGCCAATTCTCAACATGAATTGGTGCGGCGTCAGCATACAATTCAATGGTTATTGCATCATTGCGTAAAAGGCCATCACTGTCAGTCCACTGTACATTCATTACAGCAGTATAATCGAAAGCAGGTGCTTTTTGTGAAGAGGTACTATCCGAAATTACTTTGACTCCTGCAAGTAATATCAACATTAAGAGTGGAATTGCAACAATACCGAATAGAGTTGGTGTACCATCGTCGATTACTTTTGGAATTGTCCTCTCACGAACACCTTCAACTAGCATCTCATTTTGTAGTCCTTCAAGTCCGACCCTTGCATCTTTGAATTTAGGGTCCATTTTTAGGGCTTTTTTGTAATGCTTAACTGCTTCTCTATAGGCCTTTTTTTGCCCTAATTCTTCAGATAAACCTTTCTTGCAATCTCCGGCTAATTTCCATGTCATCGCATGGGCTCCCGATTCATCCAACTCCCTCAAATCTTCGAGGGCTTCATCGAATTGACTCTTCTTGATTTTTTTCTCAATAGAGTCCCAACCCTTGGTTAGGTCATTGCTTGCCATGGACTCGCCGACCGACCACCCCGTCTTGAACACACCGTATTATCAGACTGCTCTCCACCCATATGTTGAATAGTCGCATGCAGCCCCCAAAGCGGCAAGAGAAGGGAGTTGAAACTGCTATTCACACCTATGGTGTGTGGCATATTCAATTTTAAACTCAGAGAGGAAACGACATGGACACCATAGTCAACGACTTCACGCTTAACATTGCAACAGCAAATGGTACAGGCTCGCAAAGTGCCAACCTCATCCTTCTGCAAACCATCGCCGACATGGGTGTTAATGTCAGCGGAAAGAACCTTTTTCCCTCTAATATTTCTGGCCTGCCAACTTGGTATATCATCCGTGCTTCAGATGCCGGATATCAAGCACCAGGAAACCGAACCCACATTCAGGTATTGATGAACAAAGCAACATGGGAGGCCGACATCGAAGCATGTGAAGCTGGAACAGTCATCATCTACAATTCAGATGCTAAACTTCCAGTTGTGAGAGATGATTGTCTGGTCTTAGCCGTACCAATGACCAAAATGGCCCGAGGCATCCATCCCAAGTTGGCAAGGATGATTGCCAATATCATCTATGTTGGAGTCCTCGCCCATTTGTTAGACCTAGATGATGATGCAATTCTATCAGCATTGAACAAGCAGTTCAAGGGTAAACAAAAGGCCATCGAATTAAATTCAACTGCATTGGCATTGGGGAGGGATTTTGCAGCCGAGAACTTCGGGGAAGAGCGAGGTCCATATCGAGTTGAAAGCCGAGATGTTGATGATGATTCTTTCATGATTGAAGGAAACGAGGCTATTGCATTAGGTGCAATATATGGTGGGATAACAACTCTAGCATGGTATCCAATCACTCCATCTTCATCAGTAGCAGAAGGAATAATCGATTGGTTGCCAAAACTTCGCCATGATGAAGATGGAAAGACAACTTGCGCAGTCATCCAAGCCGAAGATGAATTGGCTGCTGCAGGGATGATTATTGGAACAGGCTTTGCGGGTGGGCGTGGAATGACCGCCACTAGTGGCCCTGGAATCTCGTTGATGTCCGAATTCATCGGTTTAGCCTACTTTGCAGAAGTTCCTTGTGTGATTTGGGATGTTAATCGCACAGGTCCATCCACAGGACTACCTACTCGAACCCAACAAGGCGATCTTTCAATGCTCTACGAAGCTAGTCACGGTGATACTCAATTCCCAGTCCTAATCCCTGGAAATATGGAAGAATGTTTCGAATTCAGTTGGCGAGCCTTCGATATTGCAGAACGATTGCAAACTTTGGTCTTTGGCTTTTCAGACCTTGACCTAGGGATGAACAAATGGAAATGCAGCGGCTTCACCTACCCCGATACTCCAATGGATAGAGGGAAAGTACTACACACACAAAAAGAAATTGACGCCATCGAAAACCATGGAAGATACCGTGATGTCGACGGAGATGGAATTTGCTACCGAACATTGCCAGGCTCCGGAATCAATCCAATCCTCTACCGTGGAACCGGTAAGGATGAAGATGGCACATACTCCGAAAAGCCCGAAGTCTACCATGCAAACATGGAACGTCTAAAGCGAAAAATTGACAACTCCAGAACATGGCTGCCACAGCCCATTCTAAGAGAAGAAATAGAACTGGAAGTCGGAATTATTTACTATGGAAGTATGGAAAATACCATTCAAGAGATCGACGATATCCTCGAATCCACCGGCATGAAAGTATCCCAATGCAGAATACGCTCCCTCCCCCTCTCGCCAGTTGCTGAAAAGTTTGTGCGCGACCATGAAACTACAATTGTTTTGGAAGTAAATCGTGATGGTCAAATGTACGGAATCCTGCGCAAGGAGTTGCCGATTGAATTAGTTCCAAGAGTCCATAGTTGTGCTTTTTCAGATGGGATGCCCCCAAGGGCAATGGTCTATGCTGAGAAAATAATGGAAGTCTTAAGAAAAGTTGGTGCTACAACGGAGGTGCTCGCATGACCATTAAACTGAATGTTATTAATTTGCCAAAAGACGATTACAAGGGGGGTCCTTCCTCTCTTTGCCCTGGTTGTGGCCACGACCAAGTCTCCAGTGTTATCGTTACTTCAGCATGGGAGAATGGTTTGGACCCAAAGAAAATTGTCAAGATGAGTGGTATCGGTTGTTCATCCAAGACCCCAGCATATTTCCTCGGTCAGTCACATGGGTTCAATACTGTACACGGAAGAATGCCAAGTGTAACAACAGGTGCAGCGATGAATAACAAGGAGATGACTTTCTTAGCAGTTAGTGGAGATGGCGATAGTGCTAGTATTGGTATTGGTCAACTGATTCATGCCATTCGCCGCAATCTAGACATGGTTTATATCTTAGAAAATAATGGAGTTTACGGTTTGACTAAAGGTCAGTATTCAGCCACTGCGGATGTGGGTTCAAAGAAGAAGAAAGGAGTTACTAATGAAACTCAGCCAATCGACCTTTGTGCACTTGCCGTCAACCTCGGCTGTACCTTCGTGGCACGTTCATTCTCGGGAGCCAAGAAGCAACTAACCTCCTTGATGAAGGCTGCGATGAGCCATAAGGGGTTTTCTTTAATTGACATTATTTCACCTTGTGTGACTTTCAATAATAACGATGAGTCGATGCGTTCTTATGGCTATGTCAAAGAAAATGATGTCGAATTACATGCGGTAGATTACATCCCAAGTTTTAGCCCGATGGAGGAAGTAGAAATCCCCGCAGGCGCTTTTCGAGACATCGAATTGCACGACGGCTCAGTCGTTCGATTAGAAACGATTAGTGAAGAGCATGACCCATTCAACACAGTTGCTGCTCTTTCTGCTTTGCACAATGCTGAAAAAGAAAAGAAACACGTAACAGGGCTCCTCTACTTTGACCCATCAAAACCTAGTGCAGATGAAGAACAAAACTTGGTTGACATTCCTCTTTCTCAACTCAGCGAAGAGCAAATGCGCCCATCAAAAGAAAGTTTAGATAGTATTTTGGCGGGCTTCCGCGGCCAATGAAATAGACTCCAAAGAGCTGTTTTCATGGGTTTGCCTTTTCATATAGCGAGGCTGCCAATCGATTGTGGTAGTCAATACAATCATTGCTTGGCTAATACCAACCATTCCCGTGGCGGCACTTTGGTGGCATTTCAATAAGAGCGATGAAGAATTGATTGAGAAGGAATGGATGGTAGTTATTCTCTGCTTATTGATGCTTGGAACATGGATCATTCCTTTTGGGCCAATCATTCCTCTACTTGCCATGATAGGGGTATTGAATTGGAGTAAATTATATTCTGGTTCAAAAAAACACGGAAGTATTTTTGTTAGCGTATCTATTGTTGGAATCTTATTGACTGGGTTTGTCCCAACATCAATACCAGTTGGTCCTCAATCATGGGGAGAACCATTGTCCAAAGAAAATCCAAATGCCGCAATTTATCCTGCGGCTGAACAATATGTTTGGTTACTAAGCGAACCAGAATTAGCAACTGTGTCAATCACTACGGGGAGAACCCCTTGGGCTCTAAATCCAATCTTAGGTGAAGCAGCAGTTCTGGGATTAATCAGTATTACAGGTGCAGACAAAGCACGCCTGCAAAGCAGTATCGAGGCATTGAACGAGGAGTCTTCGCGTGTTAACATCGACCCTGAATTATTTGAGTTGGTTGACATTGATAGTGAATCAACCCATCATTACAAACGAGGAGATATTGACAGAGTCATGCATGTCAAACGTCAGCAAATAGTCATGGATATCGACCTACCTTTGATAACTCTGAAGGCTGATGTTCTAACGGTCATCCAAGCGGAATGGGGTGGAGAGGCAACAATTTTGACGATAGTGCGGCCCAGTTTTAGAGAGAGTAATGATGTATGGGCTGAGGATGTTGTTATCGAGTGGTTAGAAAGCCTTGAATAATACTTTTCGGGCGCCCTAAAATTTCCCATATATTCTTTTGATAAAACACACATAATAGAGATTAGTTGCCTGTTTAGTCTTAATTTAGGGCAACCTAAACATTATAGGCGACTTACCTTCCGCCCGCCTCATCAGAGTATGATATATCATGATGATAAAGCCAGTATTTTTGACTTTACTGATTGCCATGTCCAGCCTTGCCGGCTGCTTGGGCTCAATTCTTCCACCTGATATGAGTGATTCTAAAACAAGAGATTCACTGGTTATCGCTTACGAAGTCAAAGATGACTATGAAAATCCAGATGAAAATCCGCAAGTCCTTTCAGATTTCCTATCAGCAGAACTCGGCATGGATGTTACACTTTACCCAATAACCTCTGAAGGTGCAATAATCGAAGCATTACGTTTTGGCCATGCCGACATCGCCTTCATGGACGGTGCAGCAGCTTGGATGGGGTGGCAACAATATGGGCTTGGAGTATTAGCCGCAGATCAGAACTCCGACGGGCGCACCTACTACGAAGCCCATGCATGGGTACTAAACGACAGTGAGATGGCAGAAGCCTACCTTGATAGTGATGATAGCACGGATCCGTTCGCACTTCTTCAGGGTAAAACTTCCTGCCACACAGGATGGCTAAAATCTGCTGGAATGTTACTTCCAATGGGCTACTTAATTGGGAGTGGCTATACAAATGTGCAAGGAAATTCGGATGATATTGCATCACTACGCGACACCATAACTGGTTTCTTCAATGAGAATGCAAGCATCCCTGAATCTGGCACACCTTACTACAATTATGGTGGTGCAGTCAAGTGTTTATCAGACGGAACTGGAGATGTTGCCTTCGCCACAGGTAGCACTGTCACAAAATATTGTGGAAATGCAAGCTATAACGAAGACTGGTGTCTCGAAATGGAGCGCTACGTCAAGTTGCCAGCCTTTGGCAAAGCACCAAGCCACCCAATCATGTACAATCCTTTGAAAGTTGACAGCACAAAAGCAGCAAAAATTACTGCAGCACTCTTGTCTCTGAATGATAGTCCAGAAGGGCTGGAAATTCTAAGCGATGTTCTCAACACTCCAGGGCTTGTTGAAACAAATGCTGAAGACCACCTTGGCTCCTATGGCGAACTTGTGCAAAATGTCCCTGGAATCTCGACCTACTTCAACGACAAGTATAGCATTGAAAATTAGGATGGGATAATATGCCCAAAGAATTGGCTAAATTAGACCACCTTGCGGTTGGTTATGATAAGCCATTAATCAGCGATATAACCACTAGTATTAACAGCGGTGAAATCATCGCAATTCTCGGGCCATCCGGAATCGGAAAAACCACTCTAATACGTACTATTTCTGGGCTGATTGCCCCAATAGAAGGGAGCGTTGAGAGGCTAGTACCAAAGCGCGGCGGTCTTGGATATATCCCACAAAGGTTGGGTTTAGTTCGGCATATGTCTGTCAAAGCAAATGTAGAGTTAGGAGCGAGATGCAGAACCTCAATTTGGTATCCTGCATTTGCTCCGCTTCCAAGACAACTGCGAAATGAAGTAGAAGAAGCGATAGAAAAACTCGGAATAATCGAGCATCTAAACGACCCAGTTAGGATTCTAAGCGGAGGGCAACAACGTAGGGTTGCAACAGCAAGAGCCTTGGCTCAAAAACCACAAATTATTCTTGCCGATGAGTTTCTAGGAGAACTCGATGATGATAATGTCGAAATCGTTCTGCACATTGTCAAAGAAATGGTTAGAAAACAAGGTTGCGCTTTGGTTATGGTTGAACATCATGAAGAAGTCGCACGCTCGATTGCAGATAGAATTTGGTTAATAGAAGATGGGAAACTGAAGGAGGTTGAGCCATGAGGCGCCATCACTTCATCATTGCAATTCTTAGCTTGGTGCTACTGGCTTGGATGACTTTTCTCGATGTAGTTGGAGATGATTGGAATCGCTTGGATGGTAGCCTCGACAACCTAGTTATCTTCTTCAGTGAGTCTATTTGGCCACTTGATTGGTCGGTTCTTGATGCCAGTCCACCTTGTGATGGATGGGAAGGTTTCTTTTGTTCACCAGCCTATACTGGAATCATTGAAACATTGAGGATGGCTTTTGTTGCAACGATTCTTGGTTTTGTCATCGCGCTGCCGCTCGCCACTCTTGCCGCCTCCAATCTTTCCCCAACTTGGGTATCAATTCCAATTCGCATCTTCCTCTCAGCGATGCGCAGCCTCCCCAGTATCATCTGGGCGATATTCCTGCTCATTTTCATCGGTATCGGCCCAGTTGCCGGCATATTCGCCATGGCGCTTTACACCATAGGGTATCTTGGGAAGCTGCAGTATGAATCTATTGAAGGGGTACAAAATGCACCCTTAGAGGCGGCCAGAGCAATGGGTCTGAAGCGAAGTGAAACTGCCCTCCATGTAGCGATACCAGAGGCTGCCAACCATCTCATCAGCCAATTATTATTCATGTTCGAATATAATGTGCGACATGGAACAGTACTGGGCATCGTAGGAGCCGGAGGGATTGGTTATCATATCAATAATCAATTGAAATTCCTCGCATACGATAAGGCTGCAGCATTACTTGTCGTGGTCTTCATCGTTGTCGTAGCAATCGACATGTTGTCGATGTATATCCGTTCATTCGTCACCGAAGAGGGTGATGTCAAGCGGCCTAGTTGGGGAACAGTATTCCTTCCAGCAGGGATAGCAGCCCGCTATCATCACAAAAAAAGTACTCAAGACGAAGAAGAATGACGGCGCTTCGCCACTCCCCGATAAACAGCATTACGCAGCGGAGATGGAATCAGCCAAGCAAAGGGGTACAATATTCTCCAGTGCCAACCCATGTACAGCAAGCAACGAATAACCGCAGCAGAATGAGTAAAGGGTTGACCCTTTCTAAATAATTGGACTGAGTCAACATCTAATCTATCTGGGAAATTGTCCAATTCCTCAATCCGTATAGGAGATTTTAGACGCTTCGAAAAAAATCTAATCCACTTTGAACAAAGCAGACAATCTCCATCATAGAGAAGAACATCATTCGGCTGCGACACGAATCGCTCCACCCTTGTAAGAGACTTGGATACGCTTTGGTACCTTTCTAGTCAATGCAGAAAGAGCCTCATAAATATCATCAGGTTCAACCTTGAAGGCTTTTGCGGCCTTGTCAGTCGACCAAGGAACGCTTTCAAAATCAGACTGGCGTATCCACTCAAAAAGACGTGCCTCAAGGTCTGACAAATCATCGGCCATGTAGCCTGCGAAGCACTAGGGGTTGAATAGAATACCCCCCTCAAGAGAGGGAAACAATTCTGCGCGCACAATCTTCAGCCGTCAAATGACCATCTAATAGGGTGTTAACTGCCTTGATGAATGGTACCTCAATTCCATCTTTCTCAGCCCGCTCACCAAACATTCTCGCAGCACGAACTCCTTCGGCAACCATCACCATCTCATCCAATGCCTCTTCCAGAGATAGCCCAGAACCTAGTTTCTCTCCCATCCGGCGATTACGCCCAACTGGAGATGTAGAAGTCACAAACAAATCCCCCATCCCCGCTGGACCAAAAGCAGTCTCAGCACGAGCACCAAGACGAGGTAACAACAGACATCCTTCACGGAAGCCAGCAGTGAAAATTGCAGCCTTTAGATTATCACCACCCAAACTACCAATCTGACTCAAGCCATCGACTAAACCACAAGCAAGAGCAACGACATTCTTGAAGGCCCCCCATAATTCAGCACCTACCGGATCATTTGCAGCATGGAGGACCAAATTCTCAGTAGAAAGAGTACCGACCAATCTCTCGGCAATCGAACGGTCATGTGAAGCCACCAAGGCAGTAGTCAAAACACCACTAGCAACTTCAGGAGCAATAGTTGGACCTGTCATGACAGCTATGGGATTAATCATATCTGCAGCCTTCAACATCTCATCGATGGCTTGGGAAATCAATCTTTCACCCGGCGCCAAACCTTTTGCCAAATCCAACAACACATGGCCTGGGCGTAAATGAGGCAAGATATCCTTGACAACATCAAGGATTACTCCTGAGGGTAAAGCAAGGACAACAATCTCACTGGAATCCAAGGCTTCCTCAACTCTCATTGTAACATCAAGGCCGGTCAATTCAACTTCATCGAGATATTTGCGGTTTACACCATCCATCATTATCGATTCATAGACTTCTTGCTCAACTGTCCAGCCAAAGACGTGGTGGTCATCTTCCAGCCACATACGTGCTAAAGCGGTTCCCCAATTGCCCAATCCCAACACCGCAATGTTCGCCATGAGGTTCAATCGCGTTGCCAATCACATATGTGGTTTCCCACAATTAAAAACAAAAAAAGGGTAGTTACTCCGCCTCATCTACACTACCATTCCAGTGTTTTGCAAATAATAAAGCCCCAACTAAGGAACCGAAAACAGCCAACAGCATCGAAGTTCTATGGTCAACTAACAGCCATTCCCAGCCATTGGCCATAGAGAGTGAATAGAAAGCAAGACCAATGGCTGGTCCAAATATTGCAGAACTGGAAAGTGTTACTCCAATCAAACCAGTTGCGGTTCCTGGTTCGTCACATGATTCTGATACTGCCCTTAAAGTTCCAATATACAATAAGCCAAAACCAAGCCCAAGAGGTGCTTGCCAAATTAACATGACATATAGAGGAGCGATATCAAACATTTCACCAATTGGACGAGTACTCAAAAATCCCAAGAAAGTGAAAACACTAATCCAATATCCAAAACGAATCGACTTATTTGGATCCCAACGTTTTGCAATAGTCATGCCAACTGTAAACTGAACTATCCCGTTGATTGCCTGTACCAAGCCAATAACCGTGTTCAAAGCCAATACATCATGACCTACTGCTAGTCCTGCCAACAGAATTCCCCACACTGCCCACAAAGTATGAGCGCCGGACTGGCGGGCAAAGAAAGGGATGTAATACCACTTCAAATCGGCATATACTTTCAGTGGTGAACGTGCCTTTGAACCTGGTGCGGCAGCAGCAGGTTGAGGTTGAAAACACAACAAGGAAAGGGCAATCACATTCAATACTGCAGCAGCAATAAACATCCATTCAAGCGAATATAAATCGACCACAGCACCTGCACTAAGAGCACCTACTGCCCAACCCAATTGGCCTGATGCAGCCAAGCCACTAACCTGCTGATTATCACGACGTAACCATGCGACAAGCGCAGGCATCGTAGCGCCATGGCCAATACCTCCTAACAACCGGGTGAAGCCAATACCAAGAACAGAAGTAACCGAAGCCTGCATGCCAATAGCCACAGCGGCAAGTAGCAAACCACCTACGGCAATCCACTTTGGCTGATACAAATCAACTAGTCGTCCTGAAACAAGAGAGGCGATTGCCAAACAAAGAGAATGAAATATTGCCATGCCAAAAATAAATGAAGTTGAATAGCCCAATTCTGCCATCCAAAGGCTTGCCCAAATCCAACTTGAGAACCATGCTGCGGCATCGAGAAAGCGAGCGAAGCGACGCAGCATCGGCCAATGGCAGAAGCGATGCACTCATGACCCCTTGCTATCTGGGCGAGGCTACGCGGGGATTGCCAAGCTTGGTCAAAGGCGCTGGGTTTAGGTCCCAGTACATACTGTTTCGCAGGTTCGAATCCTGCTCCCCGCATTTAAAAACAACATTTAGCAAAGCGTGAGCAGGATTCGAACTAGACACGAAAGAACATAAAACAACATCACAATCGTTCGTGTCGTAGTTCAGAGTTTCATAAAAAATCACAAAAAAACATGAAACTCTGACCATCAAACAACGCTGCTCATTGCACCTCAACCCAACCCTACCTGAAACCTCCGTGACACCACCCTGAAAGGAGAAAGAACCGCGGTTTGGGGTGATTTTGAAGTAGGGAATAACTAAAAAGATTTGAGACATGTAAGAGTTATGGTTGGGGAACTATCTGAAGATGGCCAATATATGTGGGATGGAAACGGGTGGATTCCAAAACCTAGTTTTACTGAGATATTACCACCTTCGGCGGTGGACCAAACACAAGTAGCTGAGGTGGCATCCCAAATTGGAGTTAATGCGGATAGTCTTGCTAACGCAGCTCCATATTTCGACCAAAACAGAGATGGGCAGTTGCAACGCTCTGAACTGGAACAAGCTGCAGTAGCCATTGCTAATCCACCACCTGCTGGTTCACAGGGAGGAAACGATTCACCTTCTTCTTTGAAAATGAATGATGATGAAGGCAAACCTTGGCAAATTAAAACAGTTTCAATCTTGATAATTATCATGGCTTCACTTGGGGGAGTAATTGGACAGCAGGTAAGCAAAATTGATGAAAAAGCCACCAAGTTAGAGAACAATGCAGCAAGGAATATGTCCGCGGCTCGAGCATTAGAGACGATAGAAAATCAAGATGTTTTCAGAGATGAAACAATGCTTATAGAAGCCAAATCCCTAATGCTGACTGCTGAGGGATTCAATTCCTCAATTGAACTTGGACAAATTGCTGCTGATAAAGCATGGGAGACGCTTCTGGAAGCGGATATTGAAAGGACATTATTGAAAATTGTCAAGGATGGAGAATGGGATCAGGAAACTGCAACATCTTGGTTATGTAAACCTTCCATGTATAATCCCTTTGCAGGTTGCGATGCGTATTTTATCAGCGAAGGAGGTACTTCAGAAGAATACACTTGTGATAATGGTGAAGTAATTCCCGCCTACTGGGTCAATGACGACTTTGAAGACTGTGAAGATGGTTCAGACGAAGGCGTAGACATTGAAGGGGTAAGTACGGGCCAATCTTGTACATCCCAGTGTTCCTTACGACTTGTGGTTACAAGGGACCGTCTAGACGAATTGAATTTTACTGATGAGGGTACTGGACAATTATATTCTTTCGCAACATTATATGACGTGCTGCAGGAAAAAGCAGAAAGGGGTTCCGAAGCGTTTAGTTGGAGTAACTCATCAATAAAAGTAGGGTCTAATACTGCGGCGGGCCCGGGGAGCGTATATGTTTCAAATAGCGATAGCGGTCCACATCCCAGTGCAATGGATTCTGGAAACCCCGATATGTGGAGATGTGATTATTCAGGTGCCATATGTGTTGATATCGCATTATCTGGAGAATGGTTTGATATTTTGACCGAAGAACCCACTTTTTATTCGGGGTTGGATCTTAACGGAGAAGGCGGGGTACAAGGTATGTTGTCCGTGTTGCAGATAATGTCGATAATGACAGAAATGAGTGTCTTAGATGAAGAATATCTAAATGAGTCAGGAATGGGCTCAGAATCGGAAATAATAATATATAATTATTATAGTAATATTTATGCAAGCCGAAATCTAATTCTTCAAAATGCATACAATCAAAATTCACTAACTTTAGATGCTGCATTATCTGAATTTGAAAGTAAGAGTTCGGAGATTATAGAAATGCAGCGCAACTATCAGGCATTATTGAACCAAAGCCGCACATTAATTGAAGATACTTCAGCTTGGCAAGGAGGTTTTGTTTCAAACATCACTGGCGAATTCATTTCAAATGAGTTGAAAGATGGCTATATGCTTGAAGCCTATTCTGATTCTGCAGCCAAATATGAGGTTGCAGATAATCAATCTCAAGAAGCTACAGATATGAGAGCAAAGGCTGGCGCAGTTTATTCTTCGGTCCTATATGTCTCAGTTGCTACTGCACTTTGTGGCGTGGTTTCAGGGCGAATTGGTTCAAACAAATACACCATGACTTTGCCAATGGTATTGATTGCCATGGGTTCATTTGGTTATGGATGCTACATCTTTGCATCGGGCATAATGATATGAAAGCCTATGAGTAAAAACACCAACCAGCCCCCATGCCAACCGCAGTGGTGACCGGAGCAAATCGTGGAATAGGACTTGAATGGGTGAGGCAACTTCTCGACAAAGGTTGGAATGTCCATGCGGGATACCGTACTGATGAGGGTGGATTATCAGGGACTGGCGCTAACTATCATCAACTAGATGTCACCTCAAAGGTATCCGTCGAAGCATTCGCTGCTTCGCTACCAGATAGAGTGGACCTCTTGGTCAACAATGCTGGTGTGGCAGACGGACGGTGGAGATCGATAGAGGATATCGACCACGAACAAGTCCTGAAGGTCCTCGACATCAATTCGGTGGGGCCGGTACGAGTGACTCAGGCTCTGCTCTCAAGGCTGGGTGGAAATGAGATGTCGACCATCGCTATGGTCAGCAGCCTGATGGGGTCAGTCGAGGATTGTACCAGTGGCAAATCCTATGCTTATCGAGCCTCCAAATCGGCCTTGAACATGTTCAGTGCTGCGATGAAGGATGAGTTGAGAGATGACAACATCAGCGTCGTCATCTTGCATCCCGGTTGGGTTCAGACAGATATGGGTGGACCGAATGCCACAGTTACTCCTTTGGACAGTATTGCAGGGATGATTCAAAGAGTTGAAGAACAAACTCTGGAACTTTCTGGAAGATTCGTTCAATACGATGGAGAATCTCTTCCTTGGTGAACGATGACAAACACCTTTCAAGGCGGCGTCAGAGAGTTTTCTAGTTTAGGTGAGGATTTGTACCTCAACCATAGGAAGGCCGGTAGCGACGTGCTCAGCACTGCAACGGTCCAACTGATGATGCTGCCAAGTATCATCCCGTGTTCATGCAATGCCCAGGTCGCAACCAGCGCATAGGCGCCCACGGAGGAGCCGCCCAACATCATCGGGCCTGCAGCACCTGTCGGAACCTCCGGTCCTTGAGATACCCAGAGTCCCACCATGGTTGTCAAGAATATGGCTGGGAAGACCGAGGCAAGACCTGCGATAAGAGGCATCCCGAGACCAGAGAGATACACTGCAATACCGATGGCAATCGCAGCACCAATTCCTCTTGAGAGGAGCACACCATGACTGACCGACCTGCTTCCTTTCGGTGCATCAGTGGGCCTCCAAGTCATCCATATTCCAAGGCTGATCAACACGAACATTCCCAGTAGTCCAATCAGGAATCGCGAATAGCGCTCGATAGCGAAGTTGAGGCAGAGGGACAAAAGGATTGCCAAGAAGGCCCACGATACAAGCGAAACCACGGCCATCTCGAGGAGTTTGACATCATGTCTGAGACGAGGATAAAGTACCCATGAACCCACGAATAACGAGTTTAAAACCATCCAGAACGGTACCAACGACAGGCTGGTCAGCAGAGCATCCTGACCACCAGCGAGATACATTCCGATTGCGGCAGGAACTACCGTCGTCTGTAGAGTGCCAAGAATCCC
>JAAZXA010000063.1 GCA_014240385.1 Methanobacteriota archaeon
AGAGGGGTTCGCTTGAAGTTAGGCTGTTCCTCCCGAGAAATGATGAGGACCCAATCGGCAGCCCTTGGTATGCTTCTGATGCTCATCATTTCAACATCAAGTGCAGGCTGTCTTGGCCTTGTTATGCAGCGTGAAATAATGGAAGGTTTGAGAGAGGAACCAACTACTATTATGAAGGAGGAATCTTTCCTTTGGGATGTTACTTTTGAGACTAATTCTTTAGAAGGTGTTCAATATAATAATCAGACCCAAATAAGCTTGGATGCAACAGTATCGAAGATTACGATTACTTTTCGTGCATTTTTCCCATATTCAGATTCTATAGGAGAAATAACTAACGAAACTGATGAACTTAGATTTGTAGAAGCGATTCTTTGGGAGCCAGGTGTTAAGGAGAGTGGAGGAAATCCATTTTGGCAAGTCAAAACCACTCAGGATTATCCTCTAGAGCGCTTCGAATTCAGTAACATAGTAGAAGGCAACTGGTTGGTTGAGATAGATGCTCGTGGTTACGGCTTCACTGCCCCAATAGATCAATTCTCGGCTCACGATCATTTCGATATGTCAGTAACTATTACCAAACCCTGTGTTCACTTCCCCGAAGTGCATGATAAGGGCGATTGTACCGATCTTTCTGCACTGTAACCGTGCTTCGCGCCCCTTTGGGGCGTAGCGCAGCGCTTATGAGGGAAGGTCAGGTCGCCGCGCTGCTGAGGAAGCCCAATGAGTGAGACAGAGTCCCCCCTCGTTCCATATGATGTCTATGAGACACATGCTGTGCACATCGGAACTAACCAGAAATCTTCAGATATGCAGAGATTCATTGATACAGACCGTGCAGACGGCTCTGGACTTCACCTACTGAACCTTAATCTAACTGACGAGCGTATCCGCAATGTAGCTAAATTCCTCGCACAATATGACCCAGAGCGTATTCTAATTGTCAGCGCACGTCAGTACGGACAGCGCCCTGCTCGCAAGTTCGCACAATCAATTGGCGCTAAGAGAATCGTTGGCCGTTTTATTCCAGGAACTCTGACAAACCCTCAACTCCGAACTTACATGGAGCCAGAGGTTCTTTTCGTCACCGATCCCGCTGCTGATTCGCAGGCTCTGTCGGAGGCTGTCTCAACTGGCCTTCCAATCGTTGGCATTGTCGATGCTAACAATACACTTCGCAATGTAGACTTGGCTTTACCCGCTAACAACAAGGGCCGCCGCTCACTTGCACTCATCTACTGGCTGCTATCTCGTGAAATTCTTACTCTACGTGGAAGTACAGACTACGCTAACTGGGAGAGAGCCCAGCAAGTCGAAGATTGGGAATCAACTTTCTGAAGCTTTGAATTCAGAATGGCCACAATGCGTCTAGCCAACCCGACCAGTAGGCAGCAACGATACCAATTATCGCCATAAACTCCCAAAGTCCGGGTTGCCATTCATCATCATCCGAAGGCGGGGATAGCGATGGGGGTGAAATATCCACGTTACAGCAAAAGAGGTGCTAGTATTGAAAGATACGTTGCTAGCAATAAGGATTTATCTTCTAAAAACCGGAGAATAAAAAAAATAACTTCATTTCGCTTAATTGATGAGGGAGCAGATTGTTATCGGTGGTGGCTGCTTCTGGTGTGTAGAAGGTGCGATGAAAAACCTGCGAGGAGTTTCTGAAGTACTATCTGGCTACAGCGGAGGAGAAATTTCGAACCCAACATATGAGCAAGTCTGCAGAGGTAACACTGGTCATGCCGAGGTGGTCCGTGTCACCTTTAATACGGACATTGTTCCACGTCGAATTCTATTGGAAGTTCTCTTCACTTGTCATGATCCCACTCAATTGAATCGTCAAGGTAATTATATTGGTTCACAATATCGTAGTTGTGTATTCTATTCAAATGAAAAACAAAAATTGGAAGCGGAAGCTGTGATTAATTATCTACAACCAAATTTTGTTGATGATATTGTAACTGAGGTTAGTCCTTTGATCAATTTCTTCGATTCCGAAAGTTATCATCATGACTATTTCGCAAAA
>JAAZXA010000013.1 GCA_014240385.1 Methanobacteriota archaeon
AACCGTTGCTTCAATTCGACGACCGTCAACGAATCGAGGTCACCCATGGCGATTGAATACAGAGGTACATCAAGTAGTTTGGTCCGGACGCACAAGGGTCTAATTTGAAACCTCGAGGCTATGATTTGTACAATTGACGAATTGTTAGAGATTTTATTGGGCGTTTGTATATATTTATTTCAAAAAATACCGCCTGTATTGAACATATATTATAGTAAAGTGCATTTATATCGAACGTATGCTATGATTTAGGACCATAACAATGAACACATTGTTCATATACCGTCTTCTATGGCAGTCTCTCCGATAGGCATGGTAGTAAAGGCAGAATATATTTGGATCGACGGCTCAAAGCCAACGCAAAAACTTCGTTGTAAAACAAAAATCCTTCCCAACCTTGAGGAAGTAGTAGAACTTTCAGAACTTCCAGTTTGGGGCTTCGATGGTTCGTCCACAGAACAAGCAGAAGGGCATGCTTCAGATTGCGCACTCAAGCCAGTAAATTTCTTCGTTGACCCAATTCGTGGCTACCCACATGTACTGGTGATGACCGAAGTATGCGACCCACTAACAATGGCTCCTCACTCCTCAAACACCCGTTCCCCCTGTGTTGACATGGCAGACAAGCATGTTGCTGAAGAATGCTGGTTCGGAATTGAGCAAGAATATACTTTCTTCGATGGAATCAAGCCCTTAGGATGGCCAGACAATGGATTCCCTGCACCTCAGGGTGGCTACTATTGTGGAGTAGGAGCTGACGAAGTGTATGGTCGTGAAATTGTCGAGGACCATATGGATGCTTGCCTAGAAGCAGGTCTAACTTTCTCGGGAATAAATGCTGAAGTCATGCCAGGACAGTGGGAGTTCCAAATTGGACCTGTCGGTGCCCCAGATGCTGGCGATGAATTATGGATTGCCCGCTGGCTATTATACCGAATCGCCGAGGACTACGGAGTTAGTGCAACACTCGATGCAAAGCCAATCAAGGGAGATTGGAATGGTGCAGGGGCTCACACTAATTTCTCAACAAAAGCAATGCGTGAAGATGGAGGTCTGGCAGTTATAGAAGAAGCCTGTGAAAAACTCGGAAAGCGTGCCTTAATCCACGTCAAAAACTACGGCGCTGATATTGAATCCCGCTTAACAGGGGCTCACGAAACTCAACGCTGGGACGAATTTTCATGGGGAGTTAGCGACCGCGGCGCATCTATACGAATTCCATGGAATGTGGCAATCGATAAAAAGGGTTATCTTGAGGATAGAAGGCCTAATGCAAATGCTGACCCATACGTAATTTGCAAGTTGATGATAGAGTCAATTTGTGACCTTTGAGCAGAGTACGAGGGTGTTTTTTCAGCATAGCATTGATATCCCGCCGTGATGCCCTACGGGCATAGGTGGCCACGTGACTCGCACAGACTCCTCTCGAAGCAAATTACTACTTCCATCGTTTCTTGTGCTGCTGATGTTGACATCAACGGCCTCGGCAGGAATCTCTGTTTGGGTTGGGCCAACTACGATTAGTGGTCAAAATCAAAACATTTCCTCTGTTTGGGAGGTTCCTGGAAATGCAACTGTTCTCGATGCTTGGTTGAATATCAACGAGGATGGGATGACTGGATTTGGCAATGGCAGTGGTTGGCACGGTATGGATTTGCCTGGAAATTTCACAGCCGGACAATCAACTGGAACAACAATGGACCACTTTAGCAATTACCTCTCTCTTCAGCCAAACCAAAGTGTTAGCCAAATCGAGCAATTCGGAGGTGCTTCATTCCAACTCCCATTTGGCTGGACTGATAATACTGGAGTCTGGGAAATTAGCACATTGAACAACATCACAGGTCCAGTCATTGGATCTGCGCGAACACTATCTCATGGCCAAATACCCGCCCAACCATATTCAGGTAGCCTTTCTGCTGCTACAATGCCTGGTTCTGGTCTACCTGCAAATACTGATTCTTCTCTTGAAACACCTGGAAGTACATTACCCGCTCCGATTTCAAATTTCAGTTTCAGTTTCCAACATTGGTATCATCTTAACACCTCTTCAAACACCAATGGAGACGGCGATGGTGCATGGATGGAATACAAATTAGACAATGGTAATTGGACTTGGATTGAACCCCAAGGGGGTTATCCAAACACCATTTCAAGTTCTGCTCCGGTACCAACTGGAGCGGCTCAAAATGGCAGCCATGGGTTCCCCGTCTTTGCATCGCTTAATGCAAGTGGATGGGATTTTGCCAATTTCACATTAGACAATGTTTCCGGAATTTCTACAGCCAACCAAATTTATTTCCGTTTCAGAGTATGGACACAAGCAGCCGGCACCCAGCGACCTGGCTGGTTCATTGATAATATTGATTTTACGAACATTGGAAATTCCACTGGTGTTTGGCATAATGGCTGCTACAATTCCAACGGCCAAACTTGTGGCTACTCAAATGATGCAAATGGGATTCTTGAATTTCCAGTCATAGACCTTTCTTCTGCAAACAATACACTAACTGTTAGTTTTAGAGCCGATTGGGATATTGAAGGAGCATCGTATGACAATTGGTGGCTGGAGGCCAGCACCGACAATAGCACTTGGTTGGATGTAACTACCTCAAACACCCAATTCGTCACAACAGGTTGGAATACTCCCGATGGAATACCAACGGATGGAGTCATTATTGGCGGCACAACCTACAATGATGATTCAGGAGGCTGGGTCAACATGAATCTTGATTTACCAGCAAGTTTCATCGGCGATGCAACAACTTGGATTAGATATCGGGTAGAAACTGATTTCACCGTCACCTATGGAAATAGTCAAGATTCTCGTGAAGGACTAACCTTGGATTATATACGGATACATGAATCAAATTCAACATATTACTTCTGGGAATCATTCAATTCTTCATCAACCGTAACTCATAGCGGTTTGAATAACCTTGCAGATGATTGGCAATATTTGTTGCTTGGAATGGGAGGCGTTTCTTTCCAATATGGCTTTGAAGATGCGCCGGCATTACCTCCTGGCGGTTGGCAAGTTGTCAATGTACAGGGTCAAACAGGTTGGGAATTCGGAGCGCTAGGTAGCACAGGGCCATCCTCATGGTCTTCTCCAAACACCGGCTTTGCTACAGTACTAGATGGCGATTATGATCCAAGTTCTTGGAATCATTTGTACACGCCAACATATACTATCCCTACTGGAGCGAGTTCAAGGTTTGTATTCAACCAATGGATTTGTGCAGAATATGGTTGGGATGGTGGTGCAATCTACATCTCTGTCAACAACGGTACATGGAATCATTTTGACCCTTCAACATCTAACAATAATTGGTACGATACTACGATTCAATTTAATTCTAATAGTCCTCTAAATGGCCTTGGAGTATTTGATGGAAATACAGGTGCTACAACCAGTTGTGGTCAAACTAGCCTCGGTTGGAGGGTTACAAAGGGGGACTTGTCAAATTATTCGGGTAATGACGTAGCATTCCGGTTTTCATTCACCGCTGATACAGCGGTACAAGAAGATGGCTGGTATGTTGATGATATTGGCTTAGAAGTTGATTGGTTCGATTCTAGTGGAGAATGGCTTAGCCCTCTAATGGCCCCAGGTGAATTAGGACTTGGCTTCATTGATATTGATGCTAAAGTACCAAACGGCACTTGGATATCGGGAAGTTTAATCGATACGATGGGTAATGTAATTGCAGGTTTTGAAAACAACACTTTCCCGATGAGTTTGTCAGGACTTGACCTCGATGCACATGCTGCAGGTGTTAGTTTCAGGCTCAATATGGGGACAAATAACCCAATCCTAACTCCCTTAATCTCCTCAATTCATATTGGTTCAAAGCGAATGATGAATGGAGTAGGTGCACAAGAAAATGGTTGGACAATACCCTCTGGAATGACCGTCAATAGCACTGGTGTATTGGTTAACACTGGTGGAGGTACTCAGACAATAACCGCTGACTTCGTAATCAGCAGTCAACCATTGGATGGCTATACTCTTGCAGCTGATGCAAGTGGAATCACGGTTTCAGTAATTGATATTGATGGGGTTTCAACTGGAATAATGAGTGCGCCAACTGCTACTACGGCAATGAATGACGCACACCCAGGGTTTGGTGTGAAAATCCTTGTCTCTCCGGGCGGTTGGATTAACTCCCTTTCTCTGACAGGAAGAATGGTAACACCTGCTCTTGACCCAGCAATTGATGTTGCAATGGATGGAACGATTGATTGGAAATTCCCCTCATCTCCATTTTATGGGAGTGTAGGCTGGCAGAATAGAATTGCAGGTTCTGGCTTGACTAATGCAATGGCAGTACATTCAGAAAGCATCACAGTAACAACAGGAAGCAGCACGAGTATCGCTTTACCTGCTGATGCAATCATCACAACAGGTCTAATTTCAGTTGCACCTGATGGCTCAACCGGTGATAGCGTTTCTATTGAGATTGCAGGCTCACCTTTGCAGTCATTGAGTAATGGTTGGCAGGCTCAATCACTTGTCTTTGATTCGGCAATAAAAAATTCAATTCATTCACTCACCTCTTCTCATACTGACTCAAATGGTCGAGACTGGGTAGAGGTAGAAGTAGACTTTAGCGGCACTTCTCAAGATTTAACACTCTCATCAATCACAATTGGATATCGTCTATTTGAAAATATAACCGGTCTTGCTCCAGTAGTCAAGACTTATCACGAAGCAAATAATGATGGTGGCTCAAAGGATATGGTAGAGATTCCCTTGGTTTTCACCTCAGGAGCAGGAGGGATTGCAATTGATGGTGGCGTTTATCATGAATTGATGATAACAAATGAGCCATTTAGTGTTCCAAGTACATTCCATCCTGATGGTACTTTACAGGGCTTCACTAGCGGCCATCATCACCTCTATGACCAAACTGAAATCGCTGAAGTCAAGTTAATTGGAACTACTTCCGCAGGAGATCAAATTTCGTGTATTGCCAATAGTCTTGGAAATGGAGGGGTCTTTACTCAAACATCAGGCTCTGATATGATGCAACTCAATAGCACTGCATCTTCAGTCTCCTTGATATCTGGAAGTTGGCAAGTTGATTGGCAATTTGATATTTCTTGGGATTGGGATGATGAAGCCAAAGTTGAATGGTCTACCCAAGCATTTAATCACACAGGAGAAGGATTGGCACCTGCCATTGCAATAAGTGGCGGAAGTGGTTCTCAAGCAAGTGAAAATGATTTAGAAATCGACACTTGGTTGATTTTTGACCAATTTGGCAATGAATTATCCGATGCATTTGACCCCTCGTATCCATTCCCTGCAATGGCAACTTCGGTATTGAATGTCAGTGGGACAGTTAGATTCCAAAATACAATTGAAACAAGGCCTCAAGTCGACGACTTCATCATTAGTGTCTCTGTTTCCGGTGATGAAACTGTCATGAATAGTACGGCTGCTGGAATTTGGTCTGGACAAATTCAAGTTCCATCTTCGGGAGAAATGGCTGATATCATTCCTCAAATTGTCAGAGTTGGACCAATTGCAGGAGCAGCAGGAGCCCAAGATGCCTCCTTACTTTCACCACATTCAGTAATTATAGATTCACAGGCTCCAATTTTGACTAGCCTCAAAGTTGACACGACCAATGGTCTGAAAATCGCCGACGGTTTCACTTGGGACCCTGCTCAGCAACTCAAGGTCTGGGCAGCATTTGACGAAAACATCGCTTATTCAGATTCAATGACCTTGCACTACTGGAGAGAAGGAATGGATTTGCCAGATGTCTATCAAAGCATAGATGCCTCAATGCCTGAGTTATCAAAAGGAGAATGGACTGTTTCTTTCGATAATATCGACCTCTCTCAAGTACCAACAAATGGCAATGTTTCACTCTATTTGAGTGGCCATGATTGGGCAGGAAACCCCCTTGCAGGAGGCGGAGACGCCGGAATGGAAAGAGACGTAGCAACACTTGTCGTGGCAACAAATGTCGTCCCAGAATTAGACACAACTCTGTTGACCTTAGACCGATTTGGTGAATATTTACTTCCTGGCAGAGAACACACCTTCTCAATGCAAATCAATGAGCCAAATGGCCTTCACACCCTAGATCTCATCGAATTAAGATTAGCAGGTTCTGGGGACGACTTATTGGCAGTAATCAGAATTGACCCACGCTCAAATAGCCTTTCAACACCTACAGGTTCTTTGCTAGAGGTTGGAAATCTCACAATCATAGATATTGGAGGAGGAGTTTACCTTATCCAAGTCTCTTTTACATTATCTTGGGAACTATCCCCAGATTCTCTCTCTGATTGGTCATTACCTTCTGTGATGGTATTTGATGATGATTTAGTAAATCCTGTAATTACGGTTCCAAACTTGGGCCAATTACGTTGGCAATTAGATTCCGGCCTGATGGCAGAAACTACCCTAATGGAAGACCTAACACCCCCAATTAGTCCTTCTTCAGCGGACGAAATCTTCGTCGGTCTTGGCGATGAAGTCAAACTTAGTGGAAATGTGATTCACGGTAAGAGTGGAGAGGTTGCTAGCAAATTACCGCAGGATGTTTCCCTGACCATAGAATATGAGCACGGCTCTCAACCAAGGATGATTACAACTGAAGTTTCAACCGAAGGACTTTGGTCAACCGCATTTGTTCTCGATAACCGGCGTGTAGATGAGCCGCGAATAGCAATGGCATTAGCACTTCATGGCTTACCCGGGCAATCTTTTGACCTAACCGATGAAATAGTCCATGTCATTATCGACAGTACTGCGCCGGTCCTACTTTTCGAAGGCTTACCAGTAACTCTTGACAGCACTTACATGTTGGACCAATCATTCATTGTTTCTGTCAATGATGATGGAGGAATGTCAGGGGAGGCCTTGACATTGTGGTGGGAGTTTAGAAGGCCAAATGTTGGTGGTGATTCTAGTTCACTCCTACCAGCTCCTTTCAAAGCATCATTATTATTGAGTGAATCCTCAGGTGATTTCTGGAAGTATAGTGCAAACGTAGATTTGACGAATGGAAGTATTCTCGGCCTCCTACCGGGGGATTTAATTTTCATTTGGGTAGAAGCCTATGACCAAGCAGGAAATTCGGCTTTGGGTGTTGGAACTGAAGATGACAAAGTATCTCCACACCTTAATGTGAGACAATTCGTACTCTCCTTGCCTTCATTGAATATTGCATTGGCAGATGGCACAACTCCAAGAGGAGGTGAGGTATTGGAAGGGGATGAATTGGGTATTTCAGTTTCAATCCGAAACCTTGGATCAAAGACCGGCCATCTAAGAATTGAATTATTCCAAGATATCGGACAAGGCAATGCTTGGGTATCTCAAGGATCTAGGACTATCGACATAATGGAGGGTCAATTGAGAACTCTAGAGCCGTTTATCTTTGAGACCTATCAAAGTGGTGGTCAATCTCTTCATCTAAACATTACAGGAGATTTTGATGATTGGGATTCAAGGTCATCTCCACCAGGTTGCATCCTTAGGAATCAAGTGATTACTTGCGATTTGAGCCTTGAGCAAGATATGCCGGCAGTTCTTTCGAGAGATTTGTCAGAAGGTAGCGAATTGGATATGCTAACAATAACAGCAATGTTTGTGCTCATACTGGTTATTGTATTACTTGTTGTTGTGGTCATGAAGAAACAAGGAACTTCAATTTATGATGATGATGAGTGGGAAGATGTATCAGAAGATGTCGCAGAAACTATGGCCTATGATGCACCTTATGCAGTAGAAGAAGCAAAAACATTGGAACCATTGCCTGAAGTTAGCAAAGAAACTCCAGTTCACACAGGGCCACCGCTTCCAGAAAGCGGTTTACCAGATGGTTGGTCTGGTGAACAATGGGCTCATTACGGTGAGCAATGGTTAGAGAAAAACCAGTGATGCGGCAGAAATAGAAAGGTCCTAAAAAGCCCTCTAACTATGTTTGTCAATCGTTACATATAAGAGTCGTATTGTCTGATTTGCCAAATAGAAGAGACCTAGTTTCTTCTGGATGGGATGGGAATGACACAAACAAGCGTAGCAAGGGAAGACTTGCCAAGCGTAGAAGCATTGAAAGAGCAAGTTGACGAATTACGCAAATTAGTTCATACTCTATTGAACGTTATCTGTGAAGAACCGGATGGTGTTCATTCAGGTGCTGCTCCAGTACCTGCTGGAGCATCTAAGATTGGACTTTGTATGTGATGCGTTTACGCATCACAAAAGCATCAAACAACGATGCGTAAAACGCATCATAAAAGCATCAAACAACGATGCGTAAAACGCATCATCCTTTAATCACTGCCAGCGGTTTCAACCTTGCGACAGCCCTTGCCAATTCAGCACCCTCAGTCAAAGCAATCACCTCATCTACATCCTTGTATGCGGCAGGCGCTTCTTCACTCAAAATATTCCCCGTTTTAGCATGAACAATAATCCCACGGGACTCTAAATCCTCGGCTAATGCATCAGAATCAATTAATTTCCTTGCAGCAGTACGAGATAGGGCTCTTCCAGCCCCATGGCATGAACTTCCAAAGGCTCGATTGTTTCCGACCTTGGGGCCAGCTAAAATCCATGAGGCTGTGCCCATATCTCCTGGTACTAAGACGGGCTGGCCAACTTCTGAAAACCTTGAAGAAATATCGTCTGAATCTCCTGAAAAGGCCCGAGTAGCACCTTTTCTATGAACGCAACAAGAGCAATTCCTGCCGTCAATATTATGATTCTCAATCTTTGCAATATTGTGTGAAACATCGTACAATAATGTGGCCTCTCCATTTACCCCTAAGTGCTTGTTCAAAACTTTACGAGCCCGTTGAGCCAAGGCTGAGCGATTAGCAAAAGCAAAATTGCCAGCAGCATTCATTGCTTCTAGATATGATTGCCCTTGTTTTGAGTAAATTGGTGCTGCAGCAAGTTGCCGGTCGGGCAAACTCCAACCCCATTCCTCGCTGTACCATTCATCTCCTCGAGGGGAATACATTCTCTCCATTGCATCTACATGTTCTGAACAAACTTGGTGACCAAGCCCACGTGAGCCCGAGTGGATCATCAAACAGATTTGGCCTGGTCTAAGGCCATAGAGAGAAGCGGTTTCTTCATCCACAGTTTTGTCAACACATTGTAATTCTAAGAAATGATTGCCACTACCAAGGGTGCCGAGAGATTTCAAGCCGCGTTGTACTGCTCTTGAACTGACGACATCTCCATCGTGTGTTAGTTGACCTTCACTTTCGATGCAGGCCAAATCCTCATCATGGCCCCAACCCAATTCCACTGCAGCCTTAGCTCCTTCATTCAGGATTCCGTCTAATTCCGACTCTGTGAGTGGCACTCCTCCTTTGCCACTTGCTCCTGCGGGGATGACTCCAGCAAGGTTACTAGCCAGTTTCTTAATATTTGGAATGTCAGTTACTTCGATATCCAAGGTCAACAATCGTACTCCGCAGTTGATGTCGAAACCAACTCCACCAGGGGAAATCGCTCCGCCTTGTTGGCCGTATTCAACATCAGTTCCAACTACTCCACCGATTGGGAAACCATAGCCGAAATGCCAATCTGCCATTCCCCATGCTTCTCCTACTGCCCCCGGCAGGCAGGCCGAATTGACAAGTTGGCCTGGACTTCTATCATCAGACTGTTTATTCCAATGGTCTTCATCACAAACAAGCATCGCATCGACATTCATCTTACCATGTTTTTCTATTTTCAGGGTATGTTGATCAACCCTTGTCAGGTGTTCCATCCACGATGCGGAACCCTTCATCACCGCTAACCTGCCAACATCGAGATATAAGCACATGCGTGTCTCAACAGCCGTTTCATTGAAGGCATTGATTCAACCGCCCCGTCTTGGAGGAGTGGCATGAGCCTTGATGCAATCGACTTACCATACTTTTCAGAGAATGGTTTTAGGCGTGCTCAATGTAGTGCTACAGGCCTTTGGTTTTGGTCTCGGGATGCAACAAGAAAAACTTGTGGAGATAGCCAAGAAGATGAGTACACCTTCATCGGTAGTCCATTAATTTCTGGTTTTACAGAAACAGGTTCCGCTTTGAAAGACAGGATGCGCGAAACTTTCCTGAACTTCTTTGAACAACAAGACCACAAGAGGGTAGACCCGTACCCCATATTAGCAAGGTGGAGGGATGATATCCACCTAACTATCGCCTCTATTGCTGTTTTTCAGCCTCATGTGACTAGTGGTCTTGTACCTCCACCGGCCAACCCCCTTACTATTTCTCAACCGTGCATTCGGTTGACCGATGTAGATGCAGTTGGAGAATCTGGGCGTCATTTGACAACCTTTGAAATGATGGCACACCATGTATTCAACAGGCCAAAAGATGGTGAGATTCACTATTGGATGAATGAATGTGTAGAATATTGCGACAACCTCTTTGTTGATGCTTTAGGAATTGATGCAAATGAGATAACTTATGTTGAGAATCCATGGTCAGGGGGTGGAAATGCTGGTTCTGCAGTTGAGGTTATCGTTGGAGGATTGGAATTAGCAACTTTAGTTTTCATGAACCTACATGAGGATGAGGATGGAGATGTTGAAATTAAGGGCATCAAATATTCTGAGATGGATTTGCAAATAATCGATACTGGTTATGGCCTTGAGCGCTTTTGTTGGGCAGCAGCAGGAACACCGACGATTTACGAGGCCATCTATCCTGAAAGCGTATCATGGTTGAAAGAACTGACTGGATTCTCACAGATTCTTGAGGGTACTGATATCAATTTGGATGAATTATTGGGGCAAATGTCTCGTCTTCTCGGAATAATGAATATTGAAATTGGCTCTGATGAATCTTCACTTCGTAAGGTTTTGATTTCACGTTTAACAGAAAGAGGTGTTGAAATCGATGAGCAAACTTTACTTTCGGTTTCACAGCCACTTTCTAGAATATATGCAATTCCGGACCATATGCATGCTATATGCAATATGTTGGGCGATGGCCTAGTGCCGTCAAATGCAAAGGCTGGTTACTTAGCAAGAATGTTGATTCGTAGAATTCTAAGGATGCGGGATGAACTTGGTTTGAACGTCAGCCTATCTGATTTAGCAGCACATCATCTTGAGTTCAACTATGATGAATCAAGAATGAAACAAACACGTGCGGGTTTTCTGCAAATTCTACAACTCGAGGAAGAGCGCTATAACATAATGCTGCGAAAGGGTGAAAATGTTGTCAAAGGAATGCTCAAATCCTTGCCCGTCGACGCAATTGAAATCCCCGATGAAATCCTTTTCACTCTCAATGATACGCATGGAATGGCGCCTGCATTGGTTATTGGTATTGCCAAGTCAAGTGCTTGGCCAAGCGTTTCCTTACGAGGTGGATTTGCGGCAGAAATGGCTCAACGTCATGCTAGCCAAGCCAAACAAGCAGCTAAGTCAACTTCCAAGAAAAGAGATATTCCTGAACTTCCACCAACAAAGAAACTCTACTATGATGATGTTTGGATGACCAATCACAATGCTGAAGTTTTGCATTGCAGCAAGGAGGGAGATGACTGGCTAGTTGTCCTCAATCAAACGTGCCTCTATCCAGAAGGAGGCGGACAAGCCTGTGATTTGGGGAGAATAAACGGAATAGAAGTCGTAAATGTTCAAATTGAGAATGATATCATCATTCATACAATCACATCCAAAGTGTCAGGTAATGTTGAAGTAGAATTGGATATTTCAAGAAGAAGACAACTGATGGACCATCATACTGCAGTCCACATTGTTGGAGGTGCTGCAAGAACCCTATTTGGGCCACATATCTACCAGGCAGGTGCAAACAAAAATACAGATTCAGCAAGACTGGATATTACCCATCACAGCCGCTTGAGCAGAGATGACCTTGATGAAATCGAGAAGTTATCAAATCAGGTATTACAAGAAATTCAGACAACTGAAAAAATGGAATTACCTCGGGCCCAAGCAGACAAACAATTCGGCTTTGACCTCTATCAAGGCGGGGCGCCAAAAGGTGGAGATGTTCGAATTCTCAAGATTGGTGAGCATGATGTGCAGGCTTGCGGAGGTACACACCATGATGAGCCAGCAAAGATCGGCTCGATTAGAATCATCAAATCGAGTGCTGTACAAGATGGAGTTGAGAGATTAACCATCGTTGCTGGTGCAGCGGCATTAGAATACTCACGCCATCAAGCAGAGTTATTGAGCAAAGCAAGCGAAGTATTCGGCATCGATGAGAATGATTTACCCCGCACCGCCTCAAGATTCTTTGAGGAATGGAAAACTCAGCGCAAGCGAATCGAGTCTTTGGAGGCTGAAGTCACCCGCTTGAAGACCGATGGAGGTGGCAACGCTGCTACTGAAATAGATGGAATTCGTTATGTTTTCTTAGAAGTTGATGGTGGCAATAAGCAGATGGTGGCAATGGTTGGTGAATTGACCAGAGATAGCGACAAGCCGACGGTTGCAGTCATTGGAAGCAGAGAAGGAGGAGGAAAACTTCTGGTTGCAATAACCGAGAATTCGGTTGCCTCACAAAAGCATGATGCAAATGTAATACTCAAGGCGATTTCTCACCATATTCAGGGCGGCGGCGGAGGTCGGCCAACTTTTGCCCAAGGTGGAGGGAGCAAACCTGATGGTATTGAGGCTGCATTAGAGCAGGCCCGCCAAGATTTGCTCAATTGAGACTTTTCAAGGCTTGAATATCAAACCAAGAAACAGCACGATTCAAGGCTTCTTCTTTCGTTAACCAAGTAACATCTGCTATCTCATCGGCTTTTGGTTTGAATTCTATATTCTCCGCATCAACAAGTGCACGATATGTGAATGAAACAAAGTTTATTCCTTCATCACTGAATATATTCTCACTGATTATTGGAGCATCATCTAGCAAATCTATTGAGATCCCTAATTCCTCCATGGTCTCTCGAACTGCTCCTCGTTCTGGGTGTTCTGAATAATCCAAATAACCACCAGGAAGTGTCCAAGCGCCAACGAAATGCCCTCTCTTGACCTTAGCCATGACGACTCTACCTTGGTAATCCTGAATGATGACTTTAGAGACGAGTCGGTGAATTGTCCGATAGACCGATTGCCTGGCTGCTGGATGAACTGCTGAATCGCTGATGACATCGTCTTTCCATGCCCAATTCTCTGGCCAATCGATATGAGGGAATGCATGGATGATGGTGGCGCTATTTTGGCCCCAATGTAGTTTGTTCCGTCTTTTTTCAGTCCATTCAAAAGATACTTCTTCAGCAGTAGGTAAGCGCATCAACCAAACATCGGATTTTTCTCGACCAGGTGTGGGGATTTGGGGTCCTACTCCGTTTGCATCGACTAGCAATAATTTGCCATCATGCTCCAAGTGTAGGTACTCCATCATTCCGCCGAGGTGGTTTTACTCAATCAATCCCACCGTCATTCTTCTTGCAATAGAGCCGATTCAATGATGGTTGCAGAACCATCGATTAACTTCATTTCTTCAACTTTCTTGGCTAAGCCATCAGTGACCTTAAATTCTTCAAGTCTTCTTCCTGAAGGCATCAATCTGGTTGCAAATGACGTGGCTGCGTCATTATAGGCATTCAATGCTGTGTTTAATCCTCTTCCCATTTTGGCTAAGTCTCCTGAAAATTTCGCTGAGCGTTGGTAGAATTCTTGGGCATGTTGTAAGATATCTTGGGCATTTTCAGCGATGCTTTGTTGTTGCCAATAAACTCCAACTGTTCTCAATAGCGCAATCAGGGTTACTGGAGTTACAATCAAAATCCGCTCTTTAAATGCGTACTCTTGCAAATCCGGTTGATGCTCATATGCTGCTGCTAGAATCGGTTCTGCTGGAATATACATAACCGTAAAATCCGCACCATTTGGCCCTAAGATACCGCTATAATCTCTATCGGCCAAATCATCAATATGTTTTTTCACATCCTTGCAATGTTTGAGCATTAGTTCTCCTTTACGTTCTTGGTCATCTGTTTCAAGTGCATCCCAATAATTTGCCAATGGAACTTTTGCGTCTATTGGAATTCCTTCACCACCAGGTATTTTAGCCAGCATGTCAACTCGCGCTCCACCTTTCCCGCTTTTCAAGGTATATTCAATATCAAAATCACAGTGTTCAAGCATTCCTGCCGCCTCTGCGACGTTTTTGAGTGAAACCTGCCCCCAATTACCACGGTCCTTGATTGAACCTCTGAGTGCTGTAGATAGTTGTACAGAACTATCTCTAAGCCCTGTCGTTGCTTTTTGTAATTCCTCGACTTGTCTTTTCATCCCTTGGTAAGCACCTTCGCGCTTTTCTTCCATTGCATGGGAATTCTTTTCTAATTTATCAAGGGATTCTCTAATTGGCACAACAAGGTTTTCCATGGCCATTTTTTGTTCCCCAAGCACCTTTTCGCCTTCTTTAGTATGTACTTTTAATTTCTCCTCGGCAACTTGTAGGAACTGTTCGCTGTTCCCTTGAAGAGCATCTGAGGCAATAGCCTTGAATTCATTTTGCATTGCTTCAGTTGCCTGGTTCAATGCATCTGCTTGGGCTTCTGTTCGCACCTCATAAGTTGCTAATTTGACTTTACTTCTGCCGCTTGATATCAACCAACCAAGTGCAAAAGCCATACCGAGGCCAACGAGGGCCATTCCAATTTCAAGTGGTTCAAGCATTATCCTCGCTCCTATCAAATACCAAGGTCATGCCGACCCCATATCAACTATACGGGGAAAATAACACAAACGACGACCTCATGGGATGGCTATGCTGGTCGAGCAGATCAACCCCACAGGCTGGGCGCGCACTTACTTGGTAACCTCCAATTCTTTGGCTACTCTAATTGACCCGATTCATGCAAATGTTGAGCGAGACTTGGCTTTGATTGAAGAAAGAGGTTTGACTCTAAAATACATCATCGGCACCCATACTCATGCGGACCACATCACCGGTGGATGGGAGTTAGCAGAGAAGGCTGGTTGTGATTTCCTAATGCTTGAAGGTGCATTGACCTATGGTGTGTCAAGAACAGTTGCTAATGGCTCTGACTTGTTGATGGGTGGTGTTGAATTTACTTTCCATGCAAGTCCAGGACATACCACTGATAGCATGTGCATTGAAATCCCTGGTTTCCTATTCACTGGAGATTATCTCTTTAATGGCAGTGGGGGAACCGGAAGAGACGATTTACCGGGTGGTAATCTTGAGAGGCATTGGCAAGCATTATCTATTTTACAAGGCATAAATGAGCACACACAAATCATGTCTGGTCATGAAGCACCTGGTACAGAACCTCAGACTCTTTTGTGGAATAGAGAACATAATCCAGTGCTTCAAATGTCTTCATTTGAGGAATATAAAACTTGGCAGGAATCCGAATGGGAACGCCTTGGCTCAGTTTCAGCGATTGGAGTTGCCTTACCAGCAAACCTTTCGGGTAAAGTGCCTCAATAGCCGAGTAATTCACTTAATTGTTGCTTGTAGAAATTACCAGAACCTTGTAGGCTCTCAAGTTCTCCATCTGTCAGTTCCAGTTCCATAATACGCTCGACACCACTGGCACCAAGGATAATTGGCACGCCGATGTAAACATCATCAAGACCATATTCGCCCTTCAGGTGAGCACTTGCTGGAATTAGCCGCTTTCTATCCATAACGATAGCTTCTGCCATGATTGCTGCTGCTGAGCCTGGTGCATAGAAGGCACTTCCTTTCTCAAGCAGTTTGACAATCTCTCCACCACCTTTGGCAGTTCTTTCACAGATGGCTGCAATGGTTTCATCATCGAGTAATTGGTCGACTGAAATTCCACCAACAGTTGTGTATCGTGGGAGAGGAACCATTGTGTCTCCATGACCACCAAGTACCATTGCTTGAACATCCTCTTCGCTGCATCCTACTGCCTTGGCGATGAAATGAGTCATTCGGGCACTGTCAAGGATTCCGGCTTGGCCGACAACACGGCGGGAAGGGAATCCAGTGACCTCTCTCATATGGTACGTCATCAAGTCAAGTGGATTTGTCACCATGACGATGATTGAATCTGGAGCATGTTCTTTGATTCCTGCACCAACTTGGGAAATGATATCGGCGTTCTTACCGATTAGATCCTCTCTACTCATGCCTGGTTGACGTGGAAACCCACTTGTTACTACTACAACATCTGAACCAGCGATATCTTCGTAATTTGCTGTGCCTGTTATGTTTCCATCATAATTGAGGACTTGACCATCTTGGCTCATATCCAATGCTTTTCCTTTTGCGAAGCCCTCGAAGATGTCCAATAGAACGATGTCGCCGAGTTTTTTCTGTGCCAAAACAAAGGCACAAGTTGCCCCTACATTTCCTGCTCCAATCACTGCTATCTTGTTGCGTTTCTTGACCATGCTGTTCACGTTCATGCCGGCGACCTGAATAGAGCCCATAAGGGCAGTGGTTGACAAATCATTTCTCGCTAAGCGAGCATTGAAGAGCCGAATACGGGTCGCCCGCTTCGTCGACAACCCTCTCGTTGTCGAAGATGAAGGAGATGAGAAGATGCGCTTGGGCGTTATATGTGAGTCTGAAGGAGAAAACCGCGTGGCGATTGTCCCCAATTCAATCAAAAAATTAGCCAAGATTGGTTTTGAAGTAATAGTTGAATCAGGGGCTGGACTAAAGGCAAATCATAATGATTCAGAATATTCAGATTTGGGTGCAAATGTTGGAAGTAGAGAGGATGCAATGGCTTGTGACATGGTAGTCTGCATCAATATGCCTGATATTTCTCTTATTAAAGAAGGGAAAATGTTGGCCTGCGTATCTGATCCATTCCGCAGCCCTGAAAATGTGAAGAAGGCTATGGATGCAAAGCTTACCC
>JAAZXA010000012.1 GCA_014240385.1 Methanobacteriota archaeon
GCTATGGACAATATAGCTATTGCAAAATACTTGATTGAAAAAGGTCATGATATTAGTTCAATAGCAGGTATTAACCAAAATTATGCATGGGGTAAAGATAGTTGGAAAGATTTTAGTGTTTCAATAAAAAAGCTTTCACCTAGTTCTGAAGTCAAAAATGAATTATTTCCTAAAATTTTTTCAGGTCAATATGGCCACCAATTCGCTCGGCAACTAGTTGGCGAATTTCAGCCAAGCCATCCTCGGATGTTGCCTCAGCTCGCATCACTAAAATTGGTTCTGTGTTAGATGGACGGCATAGGAACCAACCTTTCCATGTGGACTTTGCCTCGCCCCCAGCAAGCCGAATTCGAACTCCATCAACAGTAACCATTTCATATTCTGAAAAGGCGTTTTCAACTAACGCCATGGTTTCTTCTCGCCCACCAGTTAAGGGTACTTTTGCTTCTCCAGTACTAGGATAGGTTGGGATCGTTGAGAGTCTTTCTGAGAAGGTTATACCACCGTTTTCAGGAGATGGGTCACGGCCTACTAACTCCAGCATTCTAGCAGTGCAGTACAGCGTATCGTCAAACCCAGGCCACTTGTCATTGAAGAAGAAATGACCGCTCATTTCTCCAGCAAGTGGTGTCTCCGGAGAATTTTTCAAAGCCAGTTTTTGGAATGAATGTCCGGTTCTCATCATGTGTGGAATCCCGCCGTTGGAAGCGATGGTTTCTTCTAAGGCGATTGAGCATTTTACATCATAAAAAACGGTGCGGGCTGCTTCGGAAGCAGAATCTGAAACTCTTGAGAGAATGTCAGCAGCGAACAAAGCAAGTAATCTGTCTGGATGAATGAAATTACCTTTTTCATCCACCATTCCCATTCTGTCTCCGTCACCATCAACTCCTATACCAAATTCGGCACCTGTTTCGCGTACGGTTTTTCCGAGTAACTCCATGTTTGAGGGGCGTGTTGGGTCGGGAGGGTGGATGGGGAATGAGTTGTCCCATTCGCACAAAATGCAGGTATCATCTGCACCCAACATTTTCAGAATGTCCACCATGAATGGACCAGGTACTGCATTTCCTGAATCTACCACAACTTTGACTGGGCGATTGGGTAGGCCAGTTGAAGCAATTATGTCATCGTAATATTGATGCTTAAAATCATCAATGATGAGGTGGCTTCCTGAACCAGTTTTGAAGTTACCAGCAAGGAAAACTTGTAACAAATCTTGTAATTCATCTCCAGCCATTGCGGCTGATCCTCGACACATTTTGAAACCATTGTATTCGGGTGGATTGTGGCTTGCTGTGATAACGACTCCACCATCAACTGGAAGAGTAACTGTAGCGTGATAAAGAGCACCAGTTGGCATGATGCCAAGGTCGTGGGCATCGACTCCTGAATCGTTAAGTCCATTGACAAAAGAGGCATGAAGTTCGGGGCCGGATTCACGAATATCGCGGGCTACTGCAAGTGAGTTACAATCTAGGAAAGTAGCTAGAGTACGGCCAAGACGATAAGCGAAATCAGGAGTTAGTGGGTCTCCAGCAATGCCTCGAATATCGTAGGCTTTGAAGGCAGCAGAAGCCTTCTCTATGTCAAGGCCGACAGGCCATTCCACGCTCTCCATGATTCCTTCCGAGCCCCCTTTTGCTAAAAGTGACTCTGTTGCAGAGGTTATCAGCAATTCTCATCAATAGCCTGAACAACGATTTCCACTTTTGCCCCGCGCGGCAGCGCACCTGCTTCAAATGCAGCCCGTGCGGGTGGGATTTCAATACCCTCAAGCCAAGCCGAGTAAACTTCATTCATTGCTGCGAAGTCATTAATGTCATCAAGTAACACCTGGGCAAAGCAGGCTTCATTTTTACTAACGCCAGCAGCAGCAAGTAGTGCATCAATTTTCTCAAGGCTTGCTGCAGTCTGAGAAGCAATGTCATCTCCCGCTTCTGGAGCAATCTGTCCAGCCAACCAAATTACACCATGAGACTTCACTCCCGGTGAGTACGGACCGTATGTCTTACCACCTTCTACCTCAATTCGTTCCTTTGCCATGATGCCGAGAGGTAATGGCGAGCCATTAACCGTTCTATTGACGAGGTTTACGCCCATTCAGATTGTGGGTGTGTGATGTTTTTCCGGTTCAAATAACCGTTCTATTGATGGTCTTAGAGCATGAGCGAGAATCATGGCAGAGAGTCCGACCTGTTGGGTACTCGACCATCCAGCCCATATGCAACTGTTTCACAAGTTCATTCAAAGTGGCAGTCCAGTGGACATTATTGTAGCAACTAAGCGGGCTGAAATAGATGCAATGATTGAGAGCAACTCATCTCCACTACCTAAGCGACATATCCTCAGAGTCAAGCGTCCAGTCGGTAAGCGAATATTACCAATTCAGCGAGAAATACGTGCTTTGAGAAGAATTCACTCAGTCACATCAATTCTAAAGCGTAGAAATATAACTGGAAAACCGATAGAAAAAGTCGTTGTCAAGGGGGCGGCGTTAGAACTCAATGCCGCTAAAAAAGCCAAAATCCCCCGTCGAATTTACATCACAGATACAGAGGTAAATCATCTCGCCCACGGAATTGCATTATCATCAGCAACCGAAGTTATTGTTACACCAAATTGGCGACAAGATCTTGATGGAGGATTTATTGATGATTGTAATAGTAATGGTATCAGAGTTCACAAATTGAATGGAGAACTCCCTCATGTTTATCTTGCCCAACCAAGTACAATTAGAGATTTGAAAGAAGGCTCAGTTCCACATATATTACACCGCTCTTTGAAGGGTGGAGGGGTACACGACAAGGATGAGTTGGTTAGTGCTGAACCACTAATTTCCGACTTAGGAATGGAGGTCACAACGGTTGCTGAAAACCAATCAATCAACGACCCTTGGGGGCTCCCTCAAGCGATTTCAGATTATCATGGGGTGCTGTCAGAATCGGTGACTTTGGCTCATGAAGCAGTTAGTCTAGGAGTTCCAACATTACTTGTTTCGAAGGCTCAAAGAGGGTTTTTAGACCAACATTTGGGTGGAGGATTGTTGTTTAGAATAGACTCCACTGTGAAAGGACCTGCACTCAATAATGAGGTGGCAGCCTGGCGCGAAGCAGTACAGATGCGCCGTCGTGGAGATGGTTTAGCAGTTGGTTGGAGTGATTGCTACAATGAGTTGCAACAAATCCTCAGATGATTTGACACTTCAACCAAGTTTGCGCATTCGTTCAGTTGTGACAAACTCATCCCAACTGGAATCAAATCCAGTATAGTGAATCTGATATTTATCATCGGAGATATTGATGATACTAGCATCCCACCAACTTCCGTTCCATTCTACCTTGATTTGCTCACCTATTGAATAAACGGAATTGAATGGGTGGTCGGCAGGTGGATTAGCCCATCCAGTAGGCCCAACTACGTACATCGTATTTATCGTTTCTACTCTAGCAGTGGCTCGTTCATCATATTGAACACCCATAATTTGAGAGGTTCGTACCGGTCCTTCTCCGAGTTTCGGATGTGCATAAGCATAGCCTCTCAGGCAGCCATCAACGATTTCAGCATCACGAATGACGACCTCGGTTTTGTATTGTGTTCCTTCATTATCACCATCGGTGCTAGTCATGTATTTGGCCAATTCACGATAATCCAGTTCGCTATCCATCTCTATTCCAAGTTCTGCAAATTGCTCCATCGCCTCTTGAACTTCAAGTGGGTCGTCGCCCATTGCAGTGAGGATTTCAAAAAACATCATTGCCGAAATAGTTCCACTGCCGTCTTCATCAAAAACTTGGAATGCTTCAACAAACTCTCTTTCATTATCGCCCATATTATCGAGGTAGTCTTGAACTTCAGCTGATTCTTCTTGCATAGATTCAATTCGACTCCACTCTACATTGTCTTCAACATCACCATCATCAAAGTTAATCAAAAATGTGTGGTCATCATGTTCAGCGCTAATTTTCCCGGGGTAGTAAGTTCCGTAATTTTTCCAGTTGACCAACACGCGGTCTCCAACATTGTATGGAGGTGCTGCGGGCCGGATGGTGCCTGGAGCAGAACCAATGACAACCGCATGCTTTGTTTCAATTCTAGATGACTTTGGCACCTCTATACGATAGGTGCGGTCATCATTGATGCCAACTACTGTACAGCGATCCAACCAACGAGCATTTGTTGGGCTGTGGTACTCAACATGATCACCGATTTCGAATGATGGTGGTAACTCAACTTCTACAATTGGTGGTGGTGCTACTGGAGCAGCGGGTTCTTGATTAACCATACCCAGTTGTTGAAGAGCGGTGATAACTGCAGTAGTTACAGCAGTCGCGTCATTATTGATGACCGTGCTGTGAACAACATCGCCACCGATGACAGAATCTTGCATATTCAGGGCCTGTTCACTAGGTGATGGTGGTTCTGGTTCTGATTTTGGAGGTGCTGGTATCCATTCACTTCCAGTCCACATGAACTTTCCGTCGGGGCTGTAGGTAGGGTCAACCATAACTCCATGAAGAGGTGTATCTTTTCAATTATACCTTAGTAAAAAGCAAATTTTTACTCATATCTGTTTTATCCCTAATTAATTGTTGATTATCCTAGGATATCAAATTCAACCTTGTCTGCCTTCTATCACTGAATTTAGTAAGGCGACTGCTGCAATAACTCTCCTATCTAGTGGGTGTCCTTCCGGAATCAAAATGTCAGTCTTTTTGATAATTGGATTGAATCTTTGATACATCATAATGTCATGCTGACCTTGAACACTGAAGTGATATTTTGCTGGAATAAAAGGGACGAATCTCCTTAAAATTGCAACGCTATCTTCTACAAGTTCAGCATATTCGTTTCCATTTGCATCGAGAATTTTCCAAGTATCTTTGAAAATTGACTTGAGTCCTTTTCGGCGAGCAGCACCAAGGTTTTCACCAGTAGTTGCATCTACAATATCGTATGTAGCACCAAAATCGATGACACTTCTAGCTTTGATTGCAAGTAAGGGTTGAGTACATGTTTCATCAGTATAAAGAACAATATCTTCTTTTAATTTGAATCGCTTTTGTTTTGAGTAAGCAATGACTTGGTCATTAGCGTCTTTGAACCAAAACGCGCCACCAAATATTCTCAAAAACTTGGTTTGTATGTAATACCTATCCATCGTAAAAAGTGCGCTCATATCGAATGCTAACCCACTTTTGAATATAGGATTTTTCCCTGCTTAATTCGTCAGTCTAGCAACTGAATTATCTCAGCATGGTCAGCACCCATATTTTCAAGGTCAACTTCTGAAAGTTTGACCCATTCTGCGTGAGCAGCATCATCACCAGCAATCGGTTCACTTGAAATCTCATCTAATTCAATTTGATAGAAAATAGTAACAACATGCCCACGAGGGTCACGTTTAGGGTCACCTCGCACAGCGATAATTCCACTTGCTTTACCAACAATATTGCATTCTTCAAACAATTCGCGTGCTACTGCATCTTCAGGACTCTCACCTACATCAACGAATCCACCAGGAAAAGCCCAACAGCCTTTCCACGGTTCATGACCTCTACGAATCAAGAGAACCTCCCTCCCTTCACCAGAACCTCGAACTGCGACCGCATCAACAGTCAACGCTGGATTGTGGTAGGTTCCACATGTTGGACATGGTCCCTCACTCATTGGTCAGCCTCCAAATCTACGCTTACGCTTCTGATAGGAATCAATTGCTTCATACAAATCTTGACGGCTGAACGAAGGCCAGTGAACATCGGTGAAATGTAGTTCTGAGTATGCGATTTGCCACAACAAAAAGTTGGAAATCCGCTCTTCTCCACTTGTTCTTATGACTAAATCTGGGTCGGGAAGATCGGCTGTGTAAAGGCGCTTTGAAATCGCATCAGTATTGATGTCTTCTAGAGAAAGTTCACCTTTAGCATGCTCAACAGCAACCTCTCGCACAGCATCCACGATTTCTTCACGTCCACCATAAGCAAGACATACAGTGAAGAGGAATTTATCATAATCTGCGGTATCAGCTTCCGCCCTTTTAATCGCCGCTTGCACCTCGTCAGGCAATAATTCAATACGGCCAACAGCCTGAACTTTCACTTTTCTTGAATGGATTTTTGGGTCTGAGCGAATCTCGTCAAATCCAGCAACATAGAGTGCATAGAGTGCACTGAGTTCTTCGCTGGCGCGGTCTGTGACATTTTCTGTTGAGAGGGCATAAACTGTGAGGTATGGAATACCTAATTCAAGCACCCAATCCATCACTTCCTTGAGTTTATCTTTTCCATGTTTGTGCCCTACTTCTTTTTCCATGTCTTGTGACCAAGCAAACCGCCGGTTTCCGTCCATGATTATTGAAACGTGTTGGGGGACCGTGCCGCGTTTTAGACGATCTCGTAATCGATTTGTTCTAACTCGGTCTGTGCGTGTGATGAAACTGTAAGCATATCTAGAGTTAGCAATAAAGCGTGCTGGGCCGCGAATTATTCGCCATTTGAGGAGCCACTTCGCGGTGGCGTCAATTCCTCTTCCAATTCGCCCCATAACACTCCCCACGGCTTTCGTCAATCACTGAGAGAGGGTTCTCACATATCGCTTCATTCCCAAAACAATCACTAAATTTTACCACAATCTA
>JAAZXA010000061.1 GCA_014240385.1 Methanobacteriota archaeon
CATTTTAGGGTCCATTAATCCTTGGCGATATGCGTGCCCATCATCCTTGTAAGTATCTGCTGTCTTAACCTCAACGGCCGACATCTTGCGGATCTCGTTTGGGTCCATCAGGCTGAAGCGAATGCTGGAAATTCGCTTTGGTATCAGTGAAGTTGCGTTAGCTCTCATCTCTGGTCCTCCAGTTCAAGTCTCATTGCCACTCCCAGAGATTTCATCTCATCAAGTAGCAGTTTGAATGCATAGGAGGTTTGCACCTCGTGCACCTCTGCGCCCGGCCCTAAGACCGGACTAACATAGGTCCGCCTTCGCCAATCATACCAAGCGATATGACCAGATTCTGAACAAACCAACAGTTTCTCTCCGTCAGACTGGTCGAGTAGTCTATCCTTAATGACCATCGATACTCCGTGGGCGATTAGACAATCTCTTTCCATCTCTCCGAATCTTAGTCCACCTTGGCGGGCACGTCCTTCGGTTGGTTGGCGAGTAAGGATTTGTACGCGTCCACGGGAACGGGCGTGTATCTTTCCTGAAACCATGTGGTGCAACTTCTGGTAGTAGATGACGCCGAGGAAAATTTCGGATGGGTATTCTTCGCCCGTTTCACCATTGTACATAGTCTCACGACCAGTGTGGTTGAATCCATGGCGAGTCAATCCTTCACGGATACTAACTTCTTTCTCTCCACTAAATGCTGTTCCATCGATGAAGCGTCCATCCATAGAACCGACCTTTCCACCAATCATTTCGAGAACGTGAGCAACGGTCATGCGGCTTGGAATCGCGTGTGGGTTGATAATTAGGTCGGGGATTATTCCATCACGAGTGAATGGCATGTCTTCCTGACTGACTAAGCGTCCAATAACTCCCTTCTGACCGTGTCGACTTGCGAATTTATCGCCGACTTCCGGAACCTTGTGGCTGCGCATGGTGATTCTGCACAAACGACCGCTGTCAAGTGATTCTGTCACGTAGACATTGTCAATCCAGCCTAATTCACCGTGGCGAACCAGCATAGATGACTCTCTGCGTTCTTGTGCTTGCAAGAAAGCACCAGCACCTGTTTCTTCAAGGAAACGTGGGGGGCTAGTCTTACCGACTAGAACATCTCCACCTTCCAAGTAGGTCTCTGGAGTTGGTAGTCCATCCTCTTCCAAGTGATCATAGCACTCAGTGGGTTTCAATCCCTTGACTTCTTCAAGACCTGAACCTGGGATTTCAATCTCCTCGATTTGTCCACCTGGGTAGCGTCGGCGTTCTGCATTGTAAGTGCGGATAAAGGTTGAACGGCTCATTCCACGCTCAACACTTGAGCGGTTCATGATTACTGCATCTTGCATGTTATAGCCATGTAAGGACATGATTGCAACTATGAAGTTCTGCCCACCTGGTCGCTGAAGGAATTTTGTAGTTTCCATTGCTCTTGTTCCAACAATACTACGCTGTGGGTAGTGAAGTACGTGTAGGCGGGTATCGGGGCGCAAACGGTAGTTTGCACTTGGAAGACCAAGACTTTGCTTGACCATTGCTGTTCCACCAGTGACACGAGGTGTAGAGTTGTGCTCTGGGTATGGAATTAGGCTAGCACAAACTCCCATTATCAACTGTGGGTCGATTTCCACGTGAGTGTGGTCTGGAGTGTATTCAAGAGGGACCTTGAAGGTCTCTTCTTCCCAACTACCATTTGGCAGTTGTACACGTGCCTTCAACTTAGCATGGTCAACACCCTCTGCACCGAGGTTAGTCCAAACGATGTTTTCGTAAGTTAGTGGGCGACCTGCTATTTTCTTGCAGGAATCAGGTGCTACGGCCGGTAAGATGAATGGGCGAGGAGCGACTAGTAAGTCCTCTTCTTCTTCAGCGTCGACCCACTCAACAATACCTTGGTTGAGCAGTTCATCGAAGACCATGTCTCCGGACCTTAGGTCCTCAAGGTTCTGATTTGTTAAGCGTGGTGCACCATCGTGGAGGATGAGCAGTGGACGTAGAATTCTTCCCTTGTCGGTATTGATGAAGATATCTTTGTTGACTGCATCATAGCGGATACAAACTTCAGAGCGGATTGAACCACGGCGACGAGCATTCTTGAATTGCTTTACCAAGTTCTTTCCTCGCTTATGGATTCCATAGATATCACCATTTACGTGGATTCGGTCTCCATCAGTCCAATCATCTGGTTGGAATACATCCATCTCATCCAATCGGGCTTTGATTTCCATTTCGTCAACTTGTTCTGAAACGTCGATCATTTGGCTGGCATTCTTTACCAGTCCGCAGTTTTGACCTTCAGGGGTTTCGTTTGGACAAAGGCGGCCCCATTGAGTTGGGTGCAAATCTCTGGCCTCGAAGTGAGGTTGGGAACGAACCAGTGGGCTGGTTACTCTCCTCATGTGAGAGAGAGACGCCAAGTAAGTGGTTCTATCGAGCAACTGGCTAACACCACTGCGTCCACCGACCCAATTACCTGTTGCAAGAGCGTGCATGATTTTGGAAGTTAGAACATCTGGCCTCAAGCATGAAGTGATTTTTAAATCGCGCTTGCGGTTGTGGTGGCGCTCCAATTGGTACTTCAAATCACGAGCAAGTTGGTTCATTGAAACACGGAATAAATCTTCGAATAAGTCCCCTGCCAAGCGAACTCGCTTGTTTGCGTAGTGATCTTTATCGTTTGGAGGCTTGTCATCAAGAGCCATCTCTAGTACTTGACGGACAATTCTTCCGATGAAAATTGCTTTCTTCTTGCGGTCCTCTGGTTGATCACCTAAGTGAGGTAGAACTTCCCTATCGAGTAGTTGTTGAACACGGGCTTCACGGTATTCTTTCTGTTGTCCAGCAGCGAATTTCTTCTCTAACCACTGATGGGCTTCCTCGACATTTTCTACCATGTACTCTTCATTGTCTTTGACTTCGTTGATGTTGGCAACAATGTACTTGAAAGTTTGAGTTGGTCCTGCAATTGCTTGGAAAATATCCTGATCGTTCTCGATTCCCATTGCTCTCATTAGTAGAACTACTGGAATTGCAGTGGTTCCTGCAGTGCTGATTTTAACCATCAACATTCCATCACGGCGCTTCTCAACAGTAAGGGGCTTACGAACTCCTTCTTTTTGCGAGAAAATCTTGGCTACTTCGGTTTTCTTTGCGTAGCGCTTGTTGATTTCGATAGTTACTCGGTTTGGAGCCAAGTCTTCCATAGAAATTAGTACACGTTCGGTACCGTTGATGATGAAATAGCCTCCAGGGTCTAGAGGGTCTTCGCCTTTCTTGCGCCACATGTCGTGGGTTATTTTCAGGTCCTCTTCGGAGTGGGCTGGATTTAGGACGCGGTCATTTACCAGATGGTTTGGGTGGAGATTACAGCGAGCTGAACGGGTCATGATAGGAAGACTTCCTACTTGAACTCCCTTCTCTGGGTTTTGTGGTACTCCATTACGGTAAATTGTGAAGTCGATTGTTACTGGAGACATGTAGGTTAACTTGCGCAGCCTACATTCCATTGGAGTGGCATCGTGCTCACTACCGTTTGCTTCACGGATGGTTGGGCTACTCAATTGAATATTCTTCAATCGAACCATGATGTCTTGATCGATAACGTCAAGTTTGATGATTCCACCTTGGTCATCATCATTTTCTTCATCTGTTCCAACGCTGATTGATTGAACGATGCGTTCCATTCTTGAACGGCGACTATCGCTAGACGGAATACAATCGTCATAGGATGCTAGTTGATGGTTCACGAGACTGCGCTCGCGGAAAAATGCTGTTATTATCTCCTGCATGATTTATCCCTCCTCAATTACCCTCAACTATTAGGCGGTAAGCCACTGAGATACCGGCCGAGAGACTGTGCCTCTTGACTTTAATAACTCGGTCTGCTAACCATCCGGCTGCAAGGGGAATATGTTCTGGGTCAGCTGCTGAAAGAAGCATGTCGTCTTTCTCTGCCATCTCTTTGATGACTTGTACAACAGGGTCTGTGATGAGAATCTTTGGAAGTAATTCCTTAGCAAGGCGGTCCTCTCCAGTTTCTTCATCAGGCTTGATTAGATTCCATGGAGCAAGGACTTCTTCTTCATCTTCCATAGGGACCAGTTGTTGGTGAGGTACCATGAGATGGTTTAGAACGTTGAATTTGGTCAAACCCATTGGGAAATCATCTTCGTCAACAGCCTTGGCATTGATAGTAATCTTCTTGCTTCGGCGCTTGCGCCGAGTTGCACCGACTTCTCTAATGACATCCATCAAGGAGGAGAACTTGTCTTCATCTTTGGAAAGTGAGACGATTGCTGATACTTCATCAAGTGAAAGTTGTTTGATGTCAGCCATGTTTCTATCAGTGGCGAGTTTGTGAGCGTATTCCTCATCGACACCTAGTTCCATTAGACGCTTTTTTGTAGCGCTTTTTACCACCATTTTTCTTCACCCGCCAGTGCCCAATTCAGAGGGGGGCTTGGAGTCGTCAGATGGCGGGCTTGACGGGGTTCGAACCCGCGCGAACCGGGTTAAAAGCCCGGCGCTCTACCTGACTGAGCTACAAGCCCTACTCATAGTCAGGGCTGTCCGCCGACCGAGGGTCGGTATGTAAAACCATCGGCAGAGGAGCCATAGGCTGCGCACAGAGCCCCTTGGTGTGAGGGGAGGTGCGCTCCAACCATGACTTTACATCCTGCGCTATCAAACCTTCGCGGCAAAACGCCGGTTTTCAACAAAATATGGTTATTATTCATGCGCACATCATTCGCTGAAGATAATATCAATCGGGAGTTAGAAGTCTTTATTGAAGAGGCTGAAGAGGTGGGGTGGTCCGCACCTGATGGAGCAATGTTAGATTTGGTAGTTCCGCCGACAGTGTATCCGCCGGGTGAAGATACTGGAATATTGTGTGATTCTGTGCTCACTTTGGGTCCTGGAAATGGTCGCTCACTCCTAGAGATTGGTTGTGGCTCTGGAGCCGTCTCATTATGGGCTGCAATGAGGGGTTTCAGAGTATTCACATGTGACATTAATCCACTTGCTGTAGCAGCAGTTAGAGGCAGAGCAGAAGAGATGGGATTATCTTCAAGATTAACAGTTGTAGAAGGTGGTCCTGGAGAGGGAGATATTGAACAGTGGGCCCAAGGAAAACACGACGTTATCATCTGGAATCCACCCTACTTAGACCCCCCTAGCGAAGGCGACCCAGTATTAGGTCCACTGGAAGAAGCAGGCATGGTAGATCTGGATTGGGAACAAGGTAGTGGAGTTGTATTATTGGATGCCATTGAAGAAGGAGATTTGTTGAATGATGATGGCATCGTTTTGGTAATCCGCTCATCAACCACAATCGGCAGATATCTTGGCGAGGAAGCAATCGGAAGAGGATGGGCTCAACGCTCAGCGATTGCTATTACTTTTGATGATGGAGAGAATCTAGAAGTTCTGGCATTTTGGCGACCATGGGGTGCGCGCCCTGTTGAAGAAGTGGGAGTCGTTTCCTCAACAAATAGTCTAATGCTCGAACAGGGTGGTGAAATAGGACGCTGTATTAGGGCCTTAAATCAAACCAAAGGCAGAGGGCAAAGAGATTCAAAATGGATTTCAAAAGAAGGCGACCTACTATGCTCTTGGTTAGTACCAGTGAATGATGCAGGAATTCTTCAATTATCAGCAGGGATTGCATTAATGCAAAGCCTTGATTCAATTGAAATTCATCAGGATGAAAAAATCAACCATTGGATGAAGTGGCCAAATGATGTATGGATTGGAAAAAGAAAGTTTGCAGGTTGTCTTGCTGAAGGCAAAAGCAAAGGCCAAGAAAATAGATTCGTGATTGGCATAGGCGCCAACTTCTTGGATAAGGATGAAGACTTCCCCATTGCTACAATAAAGCATCCGAATAGGGATTTTCAAAAACGCCTAGATGCTGCTTTGGCTGGCTTGCTGGAATCTAAACAAGGAGTTCCTGACATGGAGAATAAAGAAATAATTAATCTCGCATGGGGAATGATGTCAGCCGGCCTCTGTAATGGCCAAGAAATCCAACTATCAAGGCAATCCGGTTCTGTAGTGGGGCTGACAAATGAAGGGCACTTATTGGTTGAATTTGAAGATGGAGTAAAAGAAATTTCAGCAACCGACGGAATCAAATTACTACTCTGATAAATTGCTTAAATCAACTATCAGAGAATCACTTTCAGAAAGTTCCTGTTGCTGCGACATCCAATAACCCCAGGCTGCAATTGCCATTCCCAAAAATAGAGCAATCCAAGGAGTTAGCCACTGGTGCTCAACATCCATATCTAGTTCGATAGCAGAATCTGTGCGTAAGTGTAAAGTCCATTCTCCATCACTTACAACATCAAATTGGGTTTCCAAACTGCCTCCTTCTTTCAATTCATGATGCTGCCAGTCCTCCGCGGAAGGCATATCATGGCCTTCAACCCAAGCCATTGAAACCAACCCACAATCACCAGAATCATCCTCACCTGGGCATTCTACCAAATCTAAGTCCAAAGAAACTTCATCTCCATCATTGAGGTCAAAGGTTTGCCAAGTCTCACCGATTGATGAGGTACCAGGAGGTAATTCAACATCGAGCTCTGGAGGTTCTATAGTCGAAGAAGGGTCCCAAAATAACATGATAAAAGCGGCAATTACGAGACAAGAACCAATCAATATTGCAACATCAGGAATCTTTGCCTCTCCTCCCGAGCCACCACCAGCCATGAGGCATCCCAAAGCGAAGGTGGATTCAATCCTTTGCCTCATGAGGCATGGTTGAAATCAGAATTGCAAAACTGCCAATCAGCAAGACCCACCCCAGTGGATCCATCATATATGGGGCTTCAAAACTATCCTGTCCTGAAGAGAAAAGGAACCTCCACCAATCTATTGTCATATTCCTAACTCCTGATGCAGAAGAAGCTATTCCAAAGATTAAATTCCAAAGTTGGAGGGTTAGAGTTGATAGTGAAAGAATAATGATTCCTCGTATTGCCTCAACTTTTTGCAAAAATGAGAGTTCAGGTAGGATATGGCCGAGGTGTGAATCTTGTGCCGACCACCATTTTGCCAATAGCCCTACGCTCGCAACTTCTTGTTGAACCGGAGTGCTATCTTCTAATGCATCCTCGACCACAGCAGTAAGGTCTTCATCGGCTTCGATAATCTCTATCACTGCTTCAATTTCAGCATCCTCTTCAGTGCTCACAAGAACTGTCTGCCATCATTACAAGGAAAAGGACTTCGCTGGAAGAAATACTCAACTGCCCCTTTTCCGAGGTGGTTTTTGGATGCCGAGCCTTTCCCTAACCAGTTTGATTTTGCCCGAAGCAGTGCTTGTTTTCAAGCCTAATTTTTCCAAAACTTCTCTTGAAGACGGGTAATCTTCAAGTTTTACTCTGATAATCGCCTTTTCATCCGCCAAGTCATACAAACGGTAGCCCTTTGGAAGAAGTTCATTTAGTGAATCTCGTGTTGTTGTAGATGGCACTTCTAAGCCTATCCAGCGGCGTTTTCCGCGTTTTGCCTTGCTCAACTTTTTGCCGGCCACAGACCCCCGAGGAGGGCTATGCTTGATAGCCTACTGCGTCGCCAACCATAACGTGGGCGAATTGGAGGGTAGCCAAGAAGTAGAGGTGGAAACATCTGTTTTAGGGTTCGCGCGTATTATTGCAGTTCTACTCTCGCCACGCACATTCCCTCATCTTCTGCTATTGGTTTTGGTCAGTACTTCTTTATTCCAAATCGTAAAAATCAAGCCTCAGCACAGCGAATCTGTCGCTATTGCATTTATTTCATTTTCTTTTTCCTATGTCATCATTGCATTAGCAGCAAGAAAACAACGCTGGACCGACTTAGTCCACACAACTTCTTTCAAAGAAACTGAAACCAAAGGAGCAAGCGCTTGGTTGATTCATCAATTCCAACAATTAGTCAAAGTATGGATTCCTCCTTTGTTGTTAACAGCCGTAGTCTCGGTTGGATTATTTGCATTATTTGGCCAAGGAAAACCATTGGAATCTTGGTCAGGCGGCTTACCTTTGGCGCTAGCATTCTTATTCATCGGTTGGTCGATGGGGCAAGCGATATCATTCAGGATGACTATCCAAGGAGTTCTAATTGGACGCCCTTCATTCGTGGATTCAAGGGCTAGGCAACCCCACCTAATCTCTTCTTCCTTCATGCAGGTGGCAATCGTTCAGGTTGCTGGATTTGTTATGATGTGGGCGATTCAATCTGCCGCTACAGCCTCGAATGTCGCCCCCATTGAAGTTTTGAAAGGACAATATGCGTACCTCTTGGTTTTGGCGGCTGGACAAATCTCAATCTTAGTTTGGGCACGACCAAGCAGGGAATTTGCCGGACAAAGCAAAGGTGGTGCAAAATCAAGTTTTAGCATCGGATTGATGATGCAGTTATTCGCCGCTTGGCACTTGCTTTCAATCTGGAGGAGGATCAGTGATTTTGGAGAGCCAGAAGTAATCTCAACAATAGAAGAATTGACCTTAATGGTACTTACTGTTGTATTGGCAATATACGGATTATCTAGCCGTTCCTTACAAGTTAATAGCCAATATTTTAGTGAGAAAAACGCCCTCTTCTGGGGCTTGGTTTTCGGGTTCGGTTATGCAGGTTCAATAACCATGATTACTATCATGCTCAACGATGTTGAAACTGTCTTAATGTTTGGCCATGCAATAACCTATTTGACACTGCTTCATTTACATCGTAAAACTCTGATGAAATTACCATGGAAAGCCTCCCAGCAGGTTGAGTCAGTTGTTAATGATATGAAAAATAATGAAGAAGATATTGAGCCAGTAGAAGACATTATAGAAGATGAAATAGAAGTTGAAGAAAGTGAGATATTAGTCGAAGAAGAAACACTTCTTGAGACTGATGATGAAGAAGAAAGTGAAGAGAGTCAAGATGAGGAAATTGACGTCCTTGAAGAGGATGAGGAAATAGAAATTATTGAAGTGGTTGAGGATGAAGAAATAGAAATCAGTGAAGGGGATGAGGATGAGGAAATAGAAATTCTCAACTAATCCCTGAAACTATTGCAACCGCCCTCAATTGCCCCTCTAATTCAGGACTCATTCTGGCTCCTAAAATAACAAGAGCATCAGGATGCAATCCTTGGGTGAATGCATTGGATACTGCCTCAACTTGGGCCACAGTCATTCCTCTTCCACCTTCGATTTGCAATAAGCATGAACGTGCCCCAATGATTGCTAAATCATCCAAGGGTGATTTCAATGCCTTAGCAAAGACTTCCAGAGGTTCCGAAGCTGCGGCTTGTGCAACCAGCATTGTGGCTTTCCCTTTGCGTTCAACGACCGCCCTCAAATCCATCAAATCAAGGTTAATCAGCCCCATCCGGCAAATCGTTTGAACGATACCATCTACTAACTCCTCAATCCAATGAGCACCTTTACGCCAATCTGCACCTCGTTCTCTGGCCTGCCAAGCCAAGCGGTCCAACATCAATCTCACACATACATCCGAAGATTCTTCAAGGTCTTTCAGCGCTTGTGATGCAACTTCAATACGGGCAATTTGGCTTTCGAAAGGAAGGGCTGCAATCGAAAGAACTAGTGCCCCTCGTGATCTTGCTTGGCGAGCAAACTCTGGTGCTGCTCCACTGCCCGCACCACCACCGAGACCAACCATCAAAATTACCAATTCTATCGGTTGCATGATAATCTCAGTATTTGGCCCATGGGCTCTCATTCTTTGGTGCGCTAGTTGAGGTAATGAAGCACAACCAGCATCATGCTCTTCAGCCCCTAAGTCAAGCCGATGAGCCTTTACTTCTTGACGGTTAACTTCGGGATGGTCGATGAGCAATAAATCAGTATTTGCAGAGACTTTTTTGTGGGCTTGAATCGCCCAAGCACAGCCAAGACCGCCTACTCCTGCAATCAGGATATCGGCTTCACCACCGGCTCTCACAGATGCGTCTGTGAGCAAAGCAGGTCTTAATCATATGAGCAGTAGCGCAAGTATCTCCTTCTTTGGTCTCGGGCCCACGCATTATCCGGTTCTTGCTGCAAAACTTTCTCATAATATTCCACGGCTTTCTCAAACTCAGAGAGTAGTTTTCCGTATAAGTGACCGAGATTATTTAGCACCGGAATGCAATCTGGGGCCTCTTCTAGCATTGTAAGAAATGCAGTTTCTGCAGCCCCAAGGTCAAGCCTCTCCATCATCTCCTCTGCCGCATCCAAAGCAAGAAGTTGTTCTGGGCTGAGGTCGTAAGTATTCTTGAAAGGAAGTTCGGCCATGCACCGCCCATGTGCTGGACCTTGAACAGTCTTTCGTCCGTATGTCATTCTTGAATATAAGAATCCAATTCTGATTAGTTGACAAACGACTCACTGCAAAGCCCCTCCCTACGGGAGGGTCGCAAATACTTATGTGCCAATTGCGCCTCGACTTGATTGCTGGTGAGACCATGGTCACGTTATCTAACAGATACAGGGTCGCCATATCCACTCTACTGGCGGTTTTGATTGTTATTCCAGGCAGCAGCCTAGGTTTTTCAGGCGGCATTGGAGGCACACAAGACGATAGCGGCGATGAAATATCCGATGTTGCAGAACAAGGATGTCTTTGCCATGACGGGGATGGCCCGACAAACTCAGTAACCGTGCTAATGGATAAGGTCCCTTACACTTACATTCCCGGTCAAACTTATGAAATGAAACTGCAAATTATTGGTGGACCAACCAAAGAAGGTCACAATACGGGTGGCTTCTCTATGCGAGTAGATTTTGGCAGTCTTGCAGCAGGTGCGGGTTCGGAAGCAAATATTCACGAAGCCGTTGAAGGAGATAGCCAAACACTGACTCATACAACAGATGGAGCCCAAACTAACGACATGGCTTGGATGATTTCATGGACAGCACCCGAAGTTGGGAGTGGTATCGTAATATTCCGTATCAGTGCAAATTCAGTTAATGGCGATAACGCCCCAACTGATGCCGATAATTGGAATCACCTAATGTTCTCACTTCCTGAAGAAACCAGAGAAGGTGCCGATGAACGAGTTCGCACAATTTTCGTAGGTGATGGCAACATTGAACCACCAGCAGCAGAAGAACACGGAGTCTCATTGCACGACATGGGGGCTCCCCTTCGTGCTCACTGGCTAGGTTTGCTAGGATTCTTATCTGTCATATTGGTCATTGTTTTCTGCGGCTTCATGCTTAGGTATGGGTTTTCGACATCTTACGAAGGAAGGTCGAACTTACTTCGCCTAAGATACCACGTCAATAGAAGAGGTGATCAATGATGAGTGATACAATCACCCGTTTATTGGAAGAAGTTGCCACTGGTAAAGTTTCCATCAAAGATGCGCGAGCAGCCCTTGAAGATGCGGAGTTAACCGAAAAACAATACGTTGCAGCCGTCGACCATGGGGTATTCAATCCAGCAGAACCTGGCACTGTTGTCAATGCTAGCCTAGCTCCAAGTGGTGGAAGTCTATTGCTAATATTCTTCTTTGCATGGGGATTATTCTGGGTTCTTTACTGGACAAGTAGCATGCTCTATGGGTTATTTATGCATTGGGATCAACAACAATTGTCCTATCATTTTGCAATGACTCTAACTACAGTCATCATGATGGGCATTGTCTACATGAAGTGGGTTCTACCTGACAAGGTTATCGTCAAACATAGGCGTCCTAAAAATGTTAGAGAGCATCCAAAGGATTGGGTGGAATACAAACTCTGAGGTTGAGAATCATGGCAAGAGAATACAACCTTCGTCCAGCACCTGGGCCTGATTCAGATGCCGGAGATGCCGAATCAATGACCATGCTCAACCGGCGCCAATTCATGCGCTATGGATTAAACTCGGCAGCCGGTGTACTCGCTGCTAGCCTTGGTGTTCTCGGTTTTGCATCCATCCTGATGCCCGGTGGTGGTTCTTCAGCGGGAGACTCGGCGGTCAAATATTGGGCTAAGGGTAGAGAAGACAGTGCATGGTATGGCTCCCTACACTTAGAGACAATGAAGAAGAGTGATTTCGTTTCAGAGGCTGCCAAGTCAAAGACCAACACCTCAGGAGCATCGGGGGTTTGGATGGGCTTACCAGTAACAGTCAACTACATCCCACACTCAATTAATTCAGGCACACCTGAAGTCGACAACAAACCGCGATTCCAATTAACAGAAGGCTATGATGCAACCGGAAAATACGTCGGCCATATCGAAGACTTAATCGACAAGGATGGGAGGATTTTCCCTAGCGATGATATCGTGATGATTTTCTCCCGCTGCACTCATTTATGTTGTATTCCGGGCTGGCAATTGGTCGAAAATACATTCACAGAAGACCATTGGTCAGCCGGTGGAACCGATAGTGGAGGTACCAAATTATTCTGCATCTGTCATTCCTCAAGATTTGATCCAACAATGTTGGAAATGAACACTAACAGAAACCGAGCCGATGGTTCAGTCTTCAATTATGCAGGAATCCGCCGAAGTGGTGGACCTGCTCCTGTGGGATTACCAATCATTCCAGTGGCTGTCACTGGAGATATCATCGAAGGATTGGCCTTCGAAGTTGATGGAGGGTCAACCTTGAACTGGTTGACATATTGCGATTGAGGTGATTTAGATGAGTACGATATTCTGGGTATTGTGGTTTTTTATAGCCTTCATCACCGTCCTTGTGGCCTTCACTTTGAGAAAAGAAAACCAAGAGATGCCACGCCGCGACATCCTCAGGGCAGTCGAGGCATCGGGCAAGATGGGAGTTGCCGAACGGTCCTTCCTCTGGGTATTTTCTTGGTTGGACACAAGATTCAGGGTTCAGGATTATTGGGCAATGTCCAAAGATGCGTACTACAACATGCACAGACAAATGCCGATGACCCATGCTGAGAAGTACAAATTGCGTATTATTTGGTATTGGTACCCGCTTTACTGCCTTGGTGGAATTTCGTTCATTGCCTTCATCATCCTAATTCTAACTGGTACTGTATTGGGAATCTACTATGTCCCAGGCGGAAATGGTGACCCAAGTCCTGCCTATTCTTCTATGCAGTTCATCATGCTAGAATTACCATTCGGATACATCATCCGCTCGATTCACCATTGGGCGACTCACTTCATGGTAGCCGCAGTATTCCTGCATATGTGCAGAGTTTACTTCACCGGTGCATACCGAAACCCAAGGGAGTTAAACTGGTTAATCGGTGTAGCACTGATGTTCTTGGTTATCGTCTTTGGATATTCAGGATACCTGTTACCGTGGGATGCCTTAGCATTTGGAGCAGCAACGATTGGAATTAACATGAGTAATTCATCGCCATTAGTAGGGAAATATATTGCAACCCTGTTATTTGGCAGTACTAAACTGGAAGGTGGAACAGTAACGAGGATGTATTTCATCCACGTCTTCATCTTGCCTGTTATCGTGACTACGTTGATCATCGTTCACATGTTCATCGTTTGGGTCCAAGGCATTGCGGAGCCACATTGATAGGAGTTGAAACAATGGGACTAATCGAGAATTTTGGTAGAGTTGCTGATACTTACATGGTAGAGAAAGCCAAGTTAAAGGATGTCGGTGAGAAGCGTATCCGTACAATGACAGGGCATGGATTATGGCCGCATGAGGTACTCCGAGATAGCATCATATTCACCGCTATCCTTGCTGTATTAGCATTCTATTCGTGGCTTATTCCACCGCCACTTCACGATGCAGCAGATGCCTTTGCTCAAGCTGGCTTCGTATTCCCTGATTGGTATGTTCTATTCTCCTATGGTTACCTTCGCTGGGGAGAATACCTGCCTCAATTCGATGTTCCGCTTGGACCGATTGGTAGTTTCTTCGGACAACCTGTATTCCCATGGTCCGCTGCATGGTGGGGCTCATTCCTAACTGGAATCCCAGTAGGAATCCTGGCATTACCTCCATTCCTTGGAGGTAGAGAAAAGCGCGGTGTGGAAGACCCAGTCTTTGCTACTGCTGGGGCTATTTACTTGGCCCACGTATGGTTCATATCGGTTTATTCAATCAATATCTTCCTCGAGTTGTACGGAAAGAATCGAGCTGATTTTTGTAGATTAGACAGTCATGGAGATTTGGTTTGCGGTGTTAGAGAACCTTGGATGGCCGATGTATTCAACGCCATACCGTGGGTGATGACGGGGATATTCATCTGGTTTGTTATTTACTTTGGAGTGAGATGGTTCCTCGTCAATAGTATTGGCTTGCGTACAACTCCAAAGTTAGGTAAACAAATTGCAGTAGGTGGGGCAGTTATTGCAGTAGTATTCAGCGCCATGACGTGGCCGATTTACGACAATGGATTCTGGGATGCTGGTGGACTTGGAGCAATGGAGGACGATGATGAACTCTACAAGATGCGAAGCCAGCCGCTAGATACACCGGTTCACGAGGCAAACCAATTCACTGAAGGGAAGTATGACGACCTGATGGTACCAGCAGCAGATTGGCTACAATGGAACCTCTATCAACCGACTCAAACAACGATAATCGACTTTGCCGGAGTTAACAATCATGTAGATTTAGGGGCTGGAGTGAACGGTGCAGAAGGTAGTTTAGTCCAGAATGGTTCATTCACACATAGCGATAGTGTCCAATTCACTATTGACGATACTTGGCTAACTGCTGCAATTACCGACATCTCCTGTGAATACCGTGCCAGTGAACGCAAAGTAGACGGCATCCTAACTACAAGTTTAGTATCTGCAAGTTTATCTATTACAGATAACAGTGGAAATGAAGTTATCAAAACTACTGCCTGTGATAGTCTAACAACTGAATTAGCAGTAGGTACCTACACTGCAACATATTCTCAAACCAGTGCCGGAATCCCCAGCAATATTAGTTTAGAATCCGCTTGGAGAGTGATCTCTTACCAACCTCTACTATTGTTCAAAGAGAGCGGCATGGCAGTAAACCTCTCAGATACCGGAGGCATAATCGCCTTGGGTGGAATAGAATCTTACGAGTCCATAGACAACCCCTCATACCACGTTAATCCAAAGAGTCTAGATGCAAAACTAACCTATACCCTATTCATCCCTCCACTAGCAGTTGGCTGTTTGGTGTGGGCTTTATTGCGAAGAATGGGGAAGGGATATGAGTTTGAAATGAACAAATGCTACGGCTGCGACCTTTGTGATGATGCTTGTCCTGTAAGATTATTCGTTGCTGGAGACAAACTCAATATTATCTATAATACTTGGAATAATGAAGATGATGGTGTGCCAATGTATTCTTGCTTAACCTGTGGCGCATGTACCACTGCTTGCCCACAATTAGTTGACTATGACTCCTATGTTGATATTCGCCGAAACCTGGTTGTTGGAGGACCACCTGCGGCAGAAATACCTCATACGGTGCTACAAGCGGTTCTAGCTGCCGAAGCAGAAGAAGAGAGCGATGCTGACTTCATCAGTGTCGAAGAACTAGGAATCGACAGCAAGATTGGATATTACCCCGGCTGCGTAGACTACATCGACCAAGAAATGATTTTCTCACATGTAAACCAAGGAGAGATGAACCTTGGAGATAGCACTACTGCTGCCTTTACTCTATTCGAGAGCATGGATGTCGATGTTTCCTACTTAGGCCGCGACTTCCTAAAGTGCTGTGGGCATGATCAGAAGTGGCAAGGCATGACTGAAGTATTCGAGAAATTAAAGTCTTACAATCAAAAGAAAATCAAGGCAAGTGGAATTGAGACACTTGTCTCTTCATGCGCAGAATGTTTCCGGACCTTTGCTCGCGACTATGAGTTGGATGACATCAAAGTCATGCATACTACTGAATTCCTACAAGAAAATAACTTCGATATGAATCTTAAAGTTGAAGAAGACCTCAAGGTCACTTACCACGACCCATGCAGAATGGGTCGACAAATGGGAGTTTACGATGAACCAAGAGAGTTGATAAATTCTGTTGCTGGAGTTGAACTAGTCGAAATGGAGCATCATGGTGAGGATGCAATGTGTTGTGGTGTCTCAAGCATGATGTCCTGTAATGAAAACAGTAGAGCATTGCGAGTTGACCGCTTTGAAGAAGTCAGAGCAACTGGTGCTGAAGTCATGCTAACCTCATGTCCAAAGTGCGTAACTCACTTTGAATGCCTGAAGTTTGAGGGCGACCCACGCCATGACTTTGAAATTCTTGATATCGTTTCATTCTTGGCTCGCCAAGTTAATGCGGCTAAACCAGTTTTGGCTGAGGCTGATTCACTAACTATTATAGAAGCCTAAACTTAACAAAAAATTGCTAGGATTAAATCGCAGTTGGCGCAACATGCCCATCCGACTTATCATCAGGACTTCGTACTCTTGACCAGACATTTGCCATTAATTCATCATGGTGTTCCTGACAATAATGGAAACGTCGGTAAGCCTCTCTAAATGAATAGGCTTTCTTTCCGGTAGCCACCAAAAATCCCTCTGGGGATAGTCTGCTGATAACGAAACCATCGGCCTCGCAGCCGGGATAATCACAGCGAGGAGAGGCGGACATGACAAACACCAATGCATGCCTCTTATTCAACCCTCGTCTTGCGAAGAGTCCTCAGAGCCTTTTATCACTGCCAAGGGAATATTTGCCTCAATCGATTGGCCCTCTACGCAATTGATGCTTTCAACCAGTCCTGCTATAGGTGCGGTGATTTCATTTTGCATTTTCATGGCTTCAAGGATGAGAATTACATGGCCTTCTTCAACTATATCTCCAACTGCAACATCAATAGTGACGATTTTTCCCGGGATATTGGCTGAAATGACGCCACTTTTTTTGCCACGCCCACTGTCTCGCTTTCGCTTTGGCGAGGAGGGGGCTGCATCAGGGATTGAAATTTCGAAAGTTTGACCTTCTACGGTAGCCTTGTATGTACCATCTTCGACTTCGATGTCAACCTCAAATTCAACTCCATCAACGATTACTTTCCTGACATCCCCCATTCTTTCACCTCCATGGGGATCTTGCTGAACGGCGATGCAGTAGACTTGACTGTCCACTCGCTAATAGTCGGTGGTCTTGAGCCCAAACAGTACCTGCATCGCGGCCAACTACATCCAAAGTAGCTGATTCATCAAGCAGACTCAACACTGCCATTATTGCAGCTGTGCGTAATGTCTGCTCAGAATGTGTCATATGGGTTCCTCAAAGTGGGATGTTACCGTGTTTTCGAGCCGGTCGTAATTCTTCTTTATCTAAGAGAATTGCAAGAGTCGCGGCTAAACGACGTCGTGTTTGGCTTGGTTCGATTACATCGTCGAGGTAGCCAAGCCCTGCTGCCTTCCATGGATTGAGCAACTTTTCATTGAAATCTTCAACCAACCTCTCTCTTTCTTGCTCTGAATTTCGGGCCGATTTGATACGGTTACGGTGAATGATTTCAACTGCACCATCAGCCCCCATAACTGCGATTTTAGCACTTGGCCATGCCAAGTTAAGGTCTGAACGAATATGTTTGGAGCCCATTACATCATATGCTCCTCCATAGGCCTTACGAAGGATTACTGTCATCTTTGGCACTGTTGCTTCAGAATAAGCATAGAGGAGTTTAGCGCCGTGGCGAATTATTCCACCCCACTCTTGATTGGTCCCCGGCAAGAATCCAGGCACATCGACCAAAGTAATCAGTGGAATATTGAATGAATCACAGAAACGAACGAAGCGGGCAGCCTTATCGCTGGCATCGATATCAAGGCAACCGGCCAAAATACAAGGCTGATTTGCTACAATACCAACTGTATTACCGGCTAAGTGAGCAAAACCAACAACGATATTTGCGGCCCAATCCGCTTGTACTTCAAGGAAAGCGCCATTATCGGTGATTTCTTCAATCACCTTCCGAACATCATAGGGCTTGTTATCATCATCAGGAATTAATGAATCCAGAGAAGTACATACTCTATCGGCTGGGTCCGAACTGCTCTTTGTAGGTGCTTTTTCCATGTTATTTGCAGGAAGGTAATTTACCAATTGTCGAGCAAGTTCGAGTGCTTCCTCATCGCTTTGAGTAGTAAAGTGAGAAACACCTGACTTAGTACCATGAGTGGTTGCTCCACCTAAGTCCTCGAATGAAACATCCTCATTTGTAACCGTCTTTATGACTTCAGGGCCAGTGATGAACATGTGGGCTGTCTTATCAACCATGATGACGAAATCGGTTATCGCTGGAGAATACACTGCACCACCAGCACAAGGCCCCATGATGACACTGATTTGAGGGACAACGCCACTTGCCCTAACATTGCGGAAGAATATTTCAGCATAGGAACCCAATGAGGCCACACCTTCCTGAATCCTTGCGCCGCCAGAATCATTCAGACCGACTACAGGAAGTCCATTTTTCAAAGCCATATCCAAGACTTTGCAAATTTTCAGACCATGCATTTCACCAAGGCTTCCTCCATAAACAGTGAAGTCTTGAGCGAAACAGTAGATTGGACGCCCATCGATTGTTCCATGACCACAAACAACACCATCACCAGGGATGATATTCTTGTCCATGTCGAAATCTTTGCAGCGATGCTCTACTAATGCGTCTATTTCCTGAAATGAGCCATCATCAAGTAGGTAATCCAACCTTTCACGAGCCGTTAATTTACCTTTTTTGTGCTGAACATCCACTCTTTCTTGGCCTCCGCCAGCCTCTGCACGCACCTTTCGGTTGCGTAAATTGTCAAGACGCTGTCTAGTCGTCTCCATGGTGCTCGTCCTCGACCAGAGGCAGCCACCTCATATTGATTACCCAGCAAGCACCATGGGCGCAAGCCACATCAATGCGGTTGTTGTGTGGCGGCATAATGGCAACCCCATTGCGCATAGTCATTGCCAAACCCGGGCTCGATGGGCACGACCGCGGAGCAAAGGTAGTTGCTAGAGCATTACGTGATGCTGGCCATGAAGTCATCTACACTGGGTTGAGAAGAACACCTGAACAAATTGTTCGTACTGTAATCGATGAAGATGCCCAATTCCTTGGGCTAAGTTCTCTTTCAGGAGCTCATGCTCACTTGTTCCCGAGGGTTTGCAAATTGCTTCAAGAATCTGATGTCGGACACGTCATCGTCTTCGGAGGTGGAATAATCCCTACTGCAGACAGACCAGCACTATTTGAAGCGGGAATAAAAGCAATTTTCGGACCAGGGACAAGTTCCAATCAAATCAACGACTTCATCAGCACCGCTGCAGCCAAGGACGATGCCGGCTGTGGAGCAGAATCAGATTGGCATTGGGGTGACTGAATGGACCTTGATAAGGCGAGAGAGGGCAGCAGACTCGGCCTATCTCAAGCTCTAAGCCTTGTCGAAAATGGTTTACCTTTCAGCACAGAAGAAGAAGGGGACGTTATTGGCATAACTGGTGCGCCTGGAGTAGGCAAATCTTGCCTCGTCGATCAATTAGCACAAGCATATGCAAGAAATGGTGAGAAAGTAGCGATTCTTGCTGTTGACCCTTCATCTCCGATATCAGGAGGAGCACTGCTTGGAGACCGACTTAGAATGGAATCCGCTGATTTAGATGACCTCATCTACATGCGCAGTGTTGCCACTAGAGGTGAGAGTGGAGCTGTTCCTAGCGTAGTTGCCGACATGGTAGCAGTGCTCAAAGAATGCGGTTGGAAGCGGATTATCATAGAGACGGTTGGCTCGGGGCAAGCAGAATTTAGAATCGCTGCAGTTGCTGATACTATCATGCTAGTTGAAGCACCAGGGATGGGCGATGCAATCCAATCAGAGAAAGCAGGAATTGTCGAATTAGTCGATATCATTGTAGTAAATAAATCAGACCTTAAGGGAGCAGATGAAACTGCAGCCAATATCAACTCAGCATTATCAGCAGGTAGCAAGAGCATACCTGTTATGCAGGTATCATCCCACACCGGAGATGGCATTACTTACCTAGTGCAGGCAATAGACGAAGTCGCAGATTCTGGAATTAGTCGTGCCCAATGGCAAGAGAGGTTAGCCAGTCAATGGATGAGGAAAATGAGTCATCACCCTAACCTAGATTCAATTTTAGATAAATTAGAATCCTCGCAAATCAGCATAAAAGAAGCAATTCTACTAATGGAGGGAAAAGAATGAGTGAGACAGTGGAGATGACCGACCCAATCGAGCAATCAGTGGGGGGGAAAGGAGGGCACCTTCTGCGCAGAACATTTCACGTTTCGATGTCCATCATTCCTTTCATTTACTATCTTTGGTATGAACCAGTGGTTGATTTATTTAACGACATTGCTAACCTCTCTTGGACTAAAGAAAAAATTGCTAGCATTGGAATAATCATCATGGCAATTGGTGAAGGAATCCGACTAAAACTAGGAATCACCATCTACGGCCAAAGGAAATACGAAGCCCATCAGGTGAGTGCTTTGGTTTGGGGGGCCTTTGGAGTTGGCATGACTTGCTTGTATGCACCAAGTGCAGGGATGGGATTTGCAATCATACTATCTCTTTCGCTTGGAGACCCATTGCTGGGTGAATTACGGAGAAAAGGAATAGACGAAAACAAAGTCATGCTTTACGGCAGTTTTTTGCTGGCAATAGTTTGGGCTGGTAGTGCCTATTGGAGTGATACAAGTTGGTGGATGGTGCCACTATTTGCCCCTCTATGTGTACTTGCGGAAAAGCCAAGGCTTCGCTTTATTGATGATAATGCAACTATGAGTTTGATTCCTTTGGCTGTTGCGATGGTATTAGCACCATGGCTTTGATTAATAATTAGTTTCGTTATCTTTACAAGTCGCCTACTCCCGCAGGTGATACATGAGCGAAGAAGAGAGCAACTCTGAGGAAGTTCCACAAAGCGTTTACGTGCTTGCCTTCTTACTCGCATTTGGCGCTTTGGTTTTGACAATGTTCGTCTTCCCTCTTTGGTCTGTTTGAATTATTCATCCATTAGTTGAAAAAGCACCGGCTGAGCAGCCGACTTAATGTGTGGTATCGCGGCCATGCTTGGAGGGGCTGATGCTTCTACTCTAAGCAAAATGATTGAGCTGCTTGAACACCGCGGGCCTGATGGAAATAAAGTCTGGGTAGATGATGAAATCGGCTTAGGACATTCACGTTTGGCCATTGTCGATATTCATGGTTCAGACCAACCTATTCACTCCGAACATGGCAGCGTCTTGGTTGCCAATGGGGAGATCTATAATCACAAAGAGACCAGAGCAGAATTGAAAAATTACCCCTGGAAAACCAAAGGTGATTCAGAATCAATCCTTGCTCTACAACAACAAGGTGATGATTGGGTTTCTCGATTGGATGGCATCTTCGCTATCTGCCTTTGGAATGCAAAGAGGCAGGAACTAACCCTTGCCCGCGACCCATTAGGTGTCAAACCACTATTGCGCACTGTAGTTGATGGCACCCTACTAGTTGCCTCAGAAGCCAAGGCTTTACGTGCCCACGAATCCTATCAACCGAAAATGGATATGGCTGCACTTCAACAAAGAATTGCCTTTGAATACCCACTCGACAATACGACTCTTTTCGAAGGAGTCGAACAAGTAGCCCCTGGTACTGAAGAAGTATGGGGGCTTCAAGATGGCAAAGCAGTATTACTTCGGAGTAAAAAATACAAGCAATACAATATCACTCCAAAGGAGGATTATTCAGCCAAGACTTTACTTGATTCTCTAACTAATTCTATTGCCGACCGCTTGATGTCAGATGTCCCAGTGGGAATCGTGCTATCCGGAGGACTTGATTCAGCATTAGTTGCTGCCCTATCCCATCAAGCTGCTCAGATTGCAGGTCAGCCCGTTCCTGAATGTTGGACCGTTGCCGAAGATGAAGATAACCCCGATTGGCAGGCCGCAGAATTAGTTGCTAGCGAATTAGATCTTTGCCATCATCAAACAATCCTTGACCCTGATGCCTTTGGAAGTGCGGTTCCCGACATGTGTTGGCATGGTGAGGACCTAGATGTCACCGTCATGTTCTTCCAACCATTATTCCAAATCATGTCAAAAGATGTCACGGTTGGCCTTTGTGGCCAAGGAGCAGATGAATTACATGCAGGTTATCCACGATATCGAGACCTTGACCAACATCGCCAATTGATTCAAGGCCGTCTCGATAGAATGCAAAGCACACAGGACCTGTCAATGTTCAATTCTCTACAAGATACTCTTCAATTCGAAATAGAACGTGGTCAGTTAACCAACTTCCAACTACGCTTAGTTGACCGCCACAGCATGGCACATGGCTTGGAAGTTCGTGTTCCATTCCTCGGGAGTTCACATGTGGAAGAAGCAATGGGCCTGCCCATGCAAGAACGACTACCAAATTCTAAGAAATGGGGCGAGGAAAAGAAAGCACTCCGAAGTGCAGCAGCATTAAGCCCTCTACCAACAAGTATTGTGAAGCGACCTAAATTACCTGCAGGTAGGGCAACAGCACCCCGAATGCTCGATGAATTCCTAGATGAAATGATGCCCCGAGCCAAGCAATTGATGCAACGCTATCCAAGCCTATCGGGGGGCATGAAAGACCAACCTGAAATCGCCTTAGGAATGGGGCTGTTTGAATCAATGCATATCTTGGAAGGAGGCATGCATAGAAACAGGATGACTGTTGTCGACCTACTAGATGAACTATTGTGATGTGAAAATATGACCTACCTCGATGATAATGAACATTTGATAGAAGCAAAGCGTGCAGAACTTACCGAATGGTTCGCAAAAAAGCGTAGAGAACTACCAATCCCAATCTATGGCAGTGTCGATATCCGTGACTCCGGTTGGAAGGCCTGCGTTGTGGATGCAAATCACTTTCCGGCTGGCTTCAATAACGTTGCACCTGAAGATGAGCCACTTCTATCTCAACTGCTCCATAACCACCTGAAGCGACGCCATCCTGATTGTAAATGGGTCCACCTCTATCCTGAATCCCATACTCGAAATCCTGCCTATGTTGAGAATGTAGCCGTAATTTCCCGCTTGTTGAAGCAAGCCGGTTTCAAGACAACTGTCGGCTCGCCAGAACTGGAAGGCCATGGAGCCCTAGACGGTATTTCTGGCCCACTGCAATTGGTTGAGGTAGAAGTTGATGGCGATTCATTGCTCATCGGTGGAGAGAGTCCTTGTCTCATTTTACTCAACAATGACCTAACGGGGGGAATAGTCCCCGGACTTGGTACCCAGCAAGTTAGCCCACCTGTTGAGATGGGGTGGCATCGACGACGAAAATCCGAACACTATAGAGCACTCGATGAATATGTCAATGAAGTAAGCGAAATAATTGGCATTGACCCTTGGCACCTAACGACATCATGGATTGTCAGCGAAGATAAATGCTTGGAAGAAGAAAATTGCCGCATCAAATTAGCGAAAGAAATTGACGCGTTTATTCAAAAAATAAAGCAACGTAATGAAAAACACGGAATCGATAGAGAACCCGTCGTCTTTGTCAAAAATGATCGGGGGACATATGGCCTTGGTATCCTGACAATAACCTCTGGTGAACAGTTGTTGCAATTATCTAATCGAAAAAAGAAGAAACTTTCCTATAGTAAAGGTGGAGTGAAGACTGAAAACTTCCTCATTCAAGAAGGAGTGCCAACCCAATTTAGTGAAAATGGGCCAATTGAACCAGTAGTTTACCTAGTTGATGGGGAAGCAGCATCGTGGTTTTACCGCGTAAACTCAAAGAAATCTGACATGGATAATCTAAACTCTCCTTCTTCTCACTTCCATCGCCGTGATGAAATGCCTGAACACCTTACTCGTCATGCTGATGGCTGGCATGCTTTGGTTGCAGAATTATCGATGTTGGCGATGGGTAAAGAAATGCAATTGCAGAGCGAGAAGGCTTGAAACCGAACAGCCCTTCGCCAGCACTGATGACCTCAATCGATGAACTTCAACGACGCCGAGATGGCGAAGCGAAGCGCATCCGAAAAGCATTAGACTCCGGTCATGAAGAAAGGAAGGAATCTCTAAAGGGTGGCGAAGAAGTTGTTGCCTTTGTGCATGAAAAATTATGCATCGGGTGCGATCAGTGTACTCTAGTCTGCGATGATGATGCAATCGAAATGTATGATAAAGAAATGGCGAGTCCGTTGATGAAAACAGAGATTAACAAAAAAGCAAGAATCCTCCGAGACCCTTGCACTGG
>JAAZXA010000011.1 GCA_014240385.1 Methanobacteriota archaeon
CTGACTTCGATGATGAGAATGTGCGATGATTACCAGGCTGATGCCAAGCACTTCCTAGAGCAAGGAGATTTGGTTAGAGCATTTGGAGCAATCAACTACGCCCATGCTTGGATTGATGCAGCAGTGAGGATTGGATTGATGGATGGTCACGGTGATGATCGTTTGTTCACTTTACCATAGACCTATTCAAGGGCCATATTATTGCGACACAAAGTTAATTTTCTCTTGTGATTTCTTTGGACCATGAGAAGAACTCAATGGAGGTTCAGGGATGTCCCGGGATTCCTGTTACTCGTAGTAATTCCAGCTTTATCACTAATTGGATTAATAATTGGATTTATTATTTCTTTACTTGCAAAGATATTTCTCAAGATTTCTATGCTATTTATTCCAATATACATTAAGCGCCAATCGGCCAAGGGAAGGTTCCTCATTCGCTTCCAAAACCCCGATGGTCAAGTTGAACTATCATTGAAGCAGCGTGCTAGACTTGCGTTTTCTCAAGCTTGGCTCCCTTTCACAATGTCTGTTTTCATACTGACCATGGCAATCACAGTCCGAGGTTTCGAAGATGTGGCAACCGGAGAGGGACTGGAATTCTACAAGTGCGCTGACGGTGAAGAAATTACATTTGATTATGTCAATGACGGTTATGCCGACTGCGATGATGGGAGTGATGAATCGGACTCAAATCCAATTCCTTGTTATTATCCGGAATGTACAGGGGACCCTATCGACATAGTGTATGAGAAGGTTTTCGACGATGAATGGTTTGGAATTTGGGCGATTAGCCCCCTACTAGCTTTCCTAACGGCCCCTATGTTGATACTGAGGGAGAGCACGATTGCGGTAGTAGACAAGGAAAATCGGAGCATCGTTCCAATAGGTGCAAGCGCTTACAGGACGCTAAACACGGTATTGGGTTTCGGGGCCTTCGTCTTGCTGCTTGATACTTGTTGGTCAGTTGCCTCAATTGCATCGAACTCATTCGGAGAAAGGATGAGTGTACTATTTTCAATGATTCTCTTAATGCTTATACTAGTTATGATTCTTTTCCATGTGCTTTGGGCCTACTCATTTTTCCACGTAAAGACTCATCTCAGAATTTTGGCCCAGTTCGAAGAACGAATCACACAAAGCAAAGAAATTGAGATTCATACTTTCAACGAAAAAGAGCCGGGAATTGTAACAATTGACCCTGCTTGATTTATCCAACGAGCCTTAGAGCAGGTCCGCTTGTCACTTCGATATACGAGCCGCCTGAACTAACCAATCGCTCCTTCAATCTCCTGTCAACAGTCAAGACTGGCCAACCTGATTCAACTGAAAGCTCAACCAACATATCGTCAGTATGCTTCATCCCTTCAATATCTGACATCTTCTCAGATCTCTGCTCAAGCAAATCGAGTAGTAGTCCGCCACGTGTCTGCGACAATTTCTGTAATTCAGCAGCTACTGAATCAAGTAACAACAATCTAGGGGCTCCAGCAACTGAAGCCATTGCAACGTCAAGATTCAATCTAGCATCGACCAATGCGACCCAGCCACAAGCGTCTATGAGGACGCTCGACATCACTTCACCCCGTGATGGTTCCATGACCAATTAGGCGCCAGCGAGTACCGATGCGGCGTGAGAGTGTGATGCGGCTACCAGCCAGAGCGCAGATAGGAAGACGCAGGCGCAGTGTCGTCTTCTTGCCTTTGATAGCGGTAACTTGACCGACGCTGGTCGCCGTTGCCGAATTGACCATGA
>JAAZXA010000010.1 GCA_014240385.1 Methanobacteriota archaeon
AATTGAAACCGGGAATATTTCTCTAGGCAGGTAGACTTGGTTAATCAATCCGGAATTCCCTACTAATGAACCGGTACAGGAAGATACAGTAGTAGAAAAGCAACCCCAAAATAGGATTCCAAGCATCACTTTCAATGCAATCAATTCGTCAGTTGCACCTCTTAAAATAACATACACCATATAAAGAATAATAGTGAATATCAGTGGTTCAAGCAATGTCCACGCATATCCCAGAAATGTTCCATGATAAGCAAGTTTCAGATCCTTTCTAATAAAATGCCTAGTTAACGTAGAATGTTCTTTGATATTGCGATACACCAGCCCTGGGCCCGAGAATAAAGATGGTGCGGCCCCTTTCCCTCCGCGGTGCACCCTGATGGACATGGTTGCCGGCTGAGCAAGGGGTTCACAAACTATTCGCATCCAATGCGGTTGATGATTCAACTATTGGCCAATATTTTATTCGCCAATGTTCAAGACCCACTCGCGCCGCCCCAAGTATAGTGAGCATATGGAAGGCCCAATCATCCTCGTAGCAGGAGCCCGCCCAAATTTCATGAAAATTGCTCCACTTTACAAAGTATTCAAACAAAGAAACATCAACACAATTCTTCTTCATTCCGGCCAACATTATGATGCCAACATGAGTCAGATATTCTTTGACGACCTTGGCATACCTGCACCCGATATTCATTTGGAAGTTGGCTCAGGAAGCCATGCTGTCCAAACTGCTGCAGTCATGGTGGCTTTTGAGGAAGTTTGCTTTGAGCATAAACCTTCGATGGTAGTAGTAGTTGGAGATGTTAATTCTACTATCGCATGTGCTATTGTGGCCGCTAAATTGCATATTCCCTGCGCTCATGTTGAGGCTGGATTGCGCAGTGGCGATATGAAAATGCCAGAAGAAGTGAATCGGGTTTTAACCGATAGAATATGTTCCATTCTGCTAACCCCCTCACCTGATGGCGATGAGAATCTACTGGCTGAAGGAGTACCTGCTGAGAATATCCATATGGTTGGTAATGTGATGATCGATAGTTTGCTTTCTAATCTTGAAAAGGCCAAAGCAAGTGGTATCGTAGAACGCCTTGGGCTTGTAGAGGGAGAATACGCAACCTTGACCATGCATCGTCCAGGCAATGTTGATGATGAAGTGGTGTTTACTTCTCTGGTTGAGACTTTAGAGATAGTTTCCTCTTCTATTCAATTGGTCTTCCCTATGCATCCAAGAACTCGTGCCCGTGCTGAATCATTTGGTTTGATGGGGAAATTAGAATCAATCGCTTTGATCACTGAACCTCTTGGCTATCATGAGTTCCAAGGATTGATTGCTTCTTCCAAGTTGGTATTGACCGATTCGGGGGGCTTACAGGAGGAGACTACTGCTCTTGGTATCCCTTGTTTGACGATGCGTCCAAATACTGAACGTCCAATCACAATCACTGAAGGTACCAATATTATTGTTGGTAGTGACCAAGCAAAGATCCTATCTGGAGTAGAAGATATTCTCTCGGGTCAAGGTAAGGCTGGCCGCATTCCACACTTGTGGGATGGAAAGGCCGCTGAGCGTATGGCTGATGTTATTATTGGCCATATTGCTTGACCTGCTGTTGCCTAATGTTCATGAGTTATCAGTGAGACCGCCGCCTTGTCCGCAGGACAAGGGGTATCGCTTTGGTTGACCAACTTCCTAATCTTGGCCGCGAACAAGAGATGCTCTCTGCGATGGGAATGTCTAGTATTGATGATTTGTTTTCTGATATTCCTGAAGAGGTTCGAATGACTGCAACATTGCCCTTACCTGCTCCGCAGTCAGAAGAGGAAATCCTCGCTGATGCTCGACGCTTGTTAGGTGCTAATGTTCCCCTTTCAGAGCGAGTTTCCTTCCTTGGTGCTGGTTTGTATCAAAACTTTGTTCCTAGTGCAGTCTTTCAATTGGTTAATCGTGGAGAGTTTCTAACTGCTTATACTCCATATCAGCCTGAAGTTTCACAAGGAATGCTCCAAGCAATGTGGGAATACCAATCGATGATATGCGACCTGACAGCTTTGCCAGTGTCCAATGTTAGTGTCTATGATGCATCTACTGCAGCAGCAGAAGCAATCACCTGTGCAGTTAGAGTTCACAATCGCAAGGCTAGTCAAAAGAATACGGTTTGGGTTAGTGAGTTAATACCACCTGAAAAAATGAGTGTTATTCACAATTACTGTCAAGGTGGCGGCATTATTCTCAAGACTTTGCTACATTCTGATGATGGGCGGGTAGACTTGGCTTCTGCACAATCTGCGGCGGGTTCTTGTGGAATATATGTTGAACAGCCAAATTGTCTTGGTATTCTGGATGAGGGGATATGTGGATTAAAGAAAATTATTGGTGCTGATACTGCCCTAATCGTTGCAGTTCAACCCACTTCGCTTGGTCTAATTGAAGCACCAGGGAATTATGGTGCTGATATCGTAGTTGGTGAAGGCCAACCACTTGGCTCACCTTTGACATTTGGTGGTCCAATTTACGGTATCTTTGCTTGTACTGATAAGTACCTGCGCCAAATGCCTGGGCGCATTGTTGGGCGCTCAATTGATGGCGAAGGCCGTGAAGCCTATTGCCTGACTTTATCTACACGTGAACAGCATATACGTCGCCATCGCGCTACTTCCAATATTTGCACTAATGAAACATTGATCGCCCTAATGGGAGCAATTCACATCGCTATGCTTGGCCCTGAAGGAATGCGCGATTTGGCTATTCGCAATATGGCTGCCTGCCAAACAACCAAGCAACGATTAGCAGCCATCCCAAAAATCGACATTACTCATCCTAATGCTAGCCATTACAATGAATTTTCAATCACCTTACCGGCGCCGGCAGCAGATGCACTAGCATTCTTGGATAATATTGGAATCATTGGTGGGCATGACCTTGGTAAATGGTTTAGTTCAAGGGGAAATGAATTGTTAGTTTGTGCAACTGACCAAACTTCGGCTGCAGATATTGATGCCCTAGCAAATGGATTAGAATCTTGGTTGGAGGTGATTTCATGAGCCATTTATACGAGCACCTTGGCGCAGAAGGTGCGGGTTATTCCCAACCACCCGCTTTACTTTCATCGACCAAATTAAAGATTCCATCTTCATTGAGAAGAAAGGAATTACCAGCACTGCCAAGATTATCTGAACCCGAGGTCGTTCGTCATTATACTTGGTTATCAAACCGAAACTTTGGAATTGATACAGGCTTCTACCCGCTTGGCTCCTGTACTATGAAGCATAATCCTCGAGTCAATGAAGTGATTGCTCAGATTCCTGGAATTGCTAATATTCACCCATTGCAACCTGAACATCACCTACAAGGTCTGATGTCAATTTTCTATGAGATGCAGGTGATGCTTGCTACTTGTGCTGGAATGGATGCAGTAACTTTGCAACCAGTTGCTGGTGCTCAAGGTGAGTTTACTGCAATTCGTTGTATCCAAGAATATCATCGCATTATCGGAGAAACCCAACGTACCAAGGTGATTGTACCAGATTCAGCACACGGCACCAATCCAGCCA
>JAAZXA010000009.1 GCA_014240385.1 Methanobacteriota archaeon
GGCTTACATCAAATACTAATGCTTGAAATTACCCTCGTAATACCCACTATACATACAGAGGGTTACAGCAAGTTGGAGTTAGACGCACAAGCGTCCACATCAACTCAGGAGACTCCAACGGACGCACAAGGGTCCAGACTTGACCTAGTTCCGTAAGATATAGTTGGATTCTGATCAAATTCCGGAAATGGCCTTCCGTAAAAGCCCTGGATATGGCTTAGGCACTTGCTTTCATCTCGCCAACGGTCATACCCTTCTTGATTGCAGCACTGCGTTCTTGTGAAGCCTCATTCGCTGAAACAAGATATAACTCTGAAAGATAGTCTAGATGGCCGGGTGAAGTCACTACCATGATATCATCAGAAGTGAATTGGTCTGGGGATGAATATCCGCATGAATGACATAGCATGTAGACTTCCTTTTCCAAGGTCTTGGCATAATTGGCCACTCGTTCTGCAGCTCCACCAACATGCAGCGCTTTCTGCAGGCTCTTATTTTGGGTTGCAATACCTGTTGGGCAATGATTGGAATTACAATCCAAGGCTTGGATACATCCCAATGCCAACATGAAGCCGCGGGCAATACTCACCCCATCTGCTCCTAATGACATTGCTACTGCCACATCAATCGGGGTTGCAATCCTTCCTGATGCAAAAATATAGACCTTGTCTCTAACTCCACTATTACGCAGTGCCCAGTCCATCATGGCAACCCCTTGTTTCATCGGCACTCCAGCATGGCTGGCAAGGACCAAAGGTGCCGCTCCTGTTCCTCCTTCTCCACCATCAACGGAGATGAAATCAGGACCTCGGCCGGGCTCTGCCGCTATTGCTTCAGCGATGGCTTCTATTTCCTCAACATGGCCAGCAACCAATTTTATTCCAACCGGTTTATCACACAAAGAACGGAGTCGGTCGAGGAAGTCAAATAATCCAGCCAAGTCATCGAATTCAGCATGACGTGGTGGCGACATGACATCTTGAGCCATCGGCACCTTGCGAATCCTTGCAATCTCCTCGGTTATCTTCTCCTTGGGCAAGATTCCACCCTTGCCTGGCTTTGCTCCTTGCATTAATTTTAATTCAATCATTTTGATGCCGTCATTTGCTGCAACTTCCTTGAAGGCTTCATCTGAAAATGTGCCGTCTTCATTCCGGCAGCCGAATTTTCCAGTTCCAATTTGCCAAATTGCATCACCACCTTTCTGATGATATGGGGAATAGCCTCCTTCACCGGTATTATGCATAATTCCAGCCTTGCCGGCGCCTTTGTTCAGAGCGCTGATTGCATTGGCAGAAAGAGAGCCATACGACATCGCAGAGATGCTGACGAAGTGATTCATTGTAACCGTTTTACCAACTCCTGTAGCTTCGCCGATGACTCTCTTGTATTCTCCAGTTTGGTTTTCTTTTTTCTTGAACATTGCTGGCATAACAGTGCAGGTTCCCACAGAATCAAAATCAACTTGGCTACCAAAGCCGATAGTGTTGTTCTGACCTTTGGAAGTTGAATATACCCAGTTGCGGGTAACTCTGGAATATGGCTTCTCATCCAAATCATCGGCAAACCAATATTGGCGTAATAGTGGACCTAGTTTGACCGCTACCCAACGACCCCAATAAAGTACAGGAAAACGTCGCTGAATTGGATTTGAGGTCTGAAACCGGTCATGGAAAAAGAGTAGGATAATAGCGATTGCAAAAGCATTACCGATTAGGGCTGCCGTCTGATACAAAATGCTGTCAGGAAATGCATTTTCCAGTGGTTTCAACAATGCATAGGAACTAACTGCAACTGCTCCAATCCAGCCGCCGGCCCATGTGTGCCATTTCGCCATGTTGCACCAAATACCGTATGTTGTATTGAATGAATCGCCTTCAAGGGGGTCGTATCTTGTCCGGCGCTTATTTGATAACATCTTCATCCTGTCGTCAAACATGGCCTCGAAAGATGTGATTCCTACCAGACCTGCTGCCCTAGATTTTATTGGTCTGCGCCAAGCCATGCTCAGAACTTGGCTACCAATTATTTTGGTCGTACTAATCGGCGCCGCCGCATATCTTCCTTTGCAGAATTTACAAGTTGATTTCGTCACAGACGCTGATACAGATATGACAGTTGAATACACTCTGTATCAAGAGCACTATCAAGTAGATACTACAGGGATGGATGACTATATTGCCAGTGATGAGGAAAATATGTCGATGATGATCGGATTGAGAGAATCCTACTCCGTGTCACATGGTGATGGGATAAACCATGCTAATCTCGATTCGATGAAAATGAGTACGGGAGAGGTTGCAGAAGAACACGCTTCAAACTCTTGGTGGGTTTTCCTGTTCGCATTTATTCTCCTATTATTGGTTCTTGAAAGAAGCAGTGATGGTTGGTTCAACAGAAATTTCCCTATTGCCCTTGAATGGGTTGCTGCGGGAGCTGCTTTGCTGATGGTCATCTTTGTTTTGATAGGGTTTGGGGATTTCTTTACTCTCGGAGAGGCTGCTCCTGAAGCTCTCGGCCATGTTGACTTTGATGGTGGCCTTTATGGTGAGTCAATCACCGAAGAAGACGAAGGAGTTCTTCCCCAAACAGCATCATGGTCCCCCGGAATTGTAATGTGGTTGGAACTGATTATTTTGCTACTTGCAATTCCTCTAATTCTCTTACATTCTCTTGAGGCAATGTCAACAGGTTGGTGGGGAGATAGCAGAACTTCGCACCCTAAGAGTCTGTTCAAAGAAACTCCAATTTCCAGTTTGCATGAAAGTGATGGTTTGTCTCTAAAAAGCACCGGTCTCGCATCTAAACTTCCCGCCTTTGCTTCTATACTTGCGCTTATTCTCCTGACAAGTGCTCTCTTCATGCCTTGGGTTGAACATTATCAGGAATACAGAATTCAAGATGAAGATGGCGACTGGAGTGTGCATCAAGTCACTTGGTCCACTGGCTTATTTGGCTCTGAATTTACTAACTCCACCATCTTCGAAAGTCCTTCAGATGTTAATTCAGAAACATCGGATACATCAGAAAATGCAAGTGTTCCAAAAACCGAAAAATTGGTTGGGGATATGACGACAAGATTCTTCCTCGGCTTGACCTTGCTGCTGATTCCTTTGATAATGACCTTCATTCCCAAAGAACGCAGACAAATGCTGGGCTCAAGCCGCCTTTGGCTTGCTACCGGCCTGCTGCTCTCATGTTGGGTGTTTTCTGGAATTACCAGTGATTTGGCTAGTGAGGGAAAATCAATGTCAAGTGATGCCAGTCTATTAAGCCCAGATGAAAATTTGCTGATAATGTGGATAGATGAAGGTGAGGCTGGAGAAATGGGATTCGGTCAAGCCCTTGTTATGCTCCAAGGAGCAGATTGGTTGGGATCCATGATGGAAACAGGATGGAGTACAACACTTGCAGTTTTATTTATCAATATAGGAATGATATTGCTATTCCTCTCGGCCCTTGTTTGCCTGACTGGTTTACATGAAAATGCTGGCAATAGCAAGGGTACTAAATTAGCAATAATACCTGCCGCTTTCCACGGAGAGCCACTCCATCATGGAGGTTGGTTAGCAGTACCAGATGGAGGTAGCAATAAGATTGCATTCGCTGCAATGGGGGTCTTAATTCTCATCACTGCACTGATGGGTGGCGCTCTCAAAGACACATTCGTATCAACAGGAAGTTCGGAAGGGCCCGAAGGCAAAAAATTTGAGGTGCAAATCCGCGATAATTGGGATGAGGAATGGATTGATGGCACTTTGAATAATGGAGAATCTTTCCA
>JAAZXA010000049.1 GCA_014240385.1 Methanobacteriota archaeon
CGCCAAACCATCTTCTAATAATTGGTAATCACGTAATAACGTTCCATTCGGCACCTGCCAAGTATCCCATGCTCCCAAGTTTGATTCTCGGCTAACGCCTTCTGAGTGGATGTACCATGTTGCGGACCCATCAGGAATTATTGCATTGATATCATTGCTAAGTAATCCTGTCAGAACTTGCCCAGAGGCTGAGCGTAGCCCGAATAAGGGCGCCTGCAATAATTCAGTGATTTCTGATTCTCCTAGCATAATAACTGAATTATTGCGTAAATCATTGACCTGCTCGCCTGAAAGCCGCGAAACAGGACTGGATTTAGCGAGGGATATGATGCCAAGCTCAAGGTCTCCTTCGGCGAATAACCATGCATCTTGTGCCACTAGTACCTCATCCAAGATGCGGCTAACATGTGGATAGAGAAGTTTCTCTGCATCAAGGCTATCATCGACGCCCCCCGTTGCAGAAATGCGAACTACGTTGACCAAGGATTGAGCATCCTGTAAGGCTTGGGCTGTTGCAAGAGTGGAAAAGATGACACCCCCCTTTGAGCCTTGAATAGCGGCCGCACCTTGCATCGGCACAACTTTCCAAATCTCTACATCTTCAGAATAATCTGTTCGTACATAATCTTCATCATAACTACTCCAACTGATGAGTAATGTATCTCCAGAACCTGCCCCGACTTCATCTGCTAAGACCTCATTGATGATGAAAACCGGTCGACCAAGGACTGATTCTTCATGGGCTAATTCAGAATATGTGACTCCTCCAATTGAACTCCAGCCACCTGCGCCATCTAAAACCGGATCGCTGGCCCACCAATGTGCATCGGGTTCAGCCAAAGATGAAGCCTCATTGATGACGGATATTGACTTCTTACGGCTGATAGAAAAACCGTCGATATGTTCTCGTGATTCTGAATCACTGAACAGCAACTCAGAAAATTCACGCATTCGTGATTCATTCAATTCCCGCAATGCACCAGTCAAAGGGTCGCTCCCCGAAATTTGAAGGTCGGATGTATCACTACGAAGAAGAATTTCAGCACTAATCGTAGCATCCATCGAATCTCCAACTACTAGACTAGAAGAGACCATTGCGGCGCCAACCAAAAGTCCAATCATCATCAAGGCGGTATTGCGGCGACGCCGAACCAAATTATTCCAAGCCAAGCGCCAAAGCACCAAATGACGAGGAGAAAAGACAACTAACAAGCCCTGATGCAGCAGAATACCCACCATTAAAGAAAAACAAAAAGCGGTAAATATGCCCATCTCCAAAGTCAACCAAAGACTCAGCACAGAAATCAAAGGAACAGAAAAAACAAGCAATAAATGCTTCTTCCAATTCAATGACCTAGTGCTAGGGTTAGTAGCAAATTGCGCAACGCAAACCCATAGTAAATGCAGGCCTAAACCAACAGATAAAACGAGTATATCGGACATAAGAACACCTCATTCTTCTTCGCTTTTCTCATCTCTGACGATTAAGCCGTCTTCCATGTGCAAGACACGGCTGCAGCGGGCAGCGATTTCCGAATCATGAGTTACCACTAGCAGCGTAGTGCCGCGTTCTGCATTCAATTCGAATAACAAATCCATGACCTCACCGCTGGTGCGGGAATCGAGGTTTCCGGTCGGTTCATCTCCCAGAATAACGGCTGGTTTGTGGACAAAGGCTCTGGCTATGGTGACTCTTTGTCGCTGTCCTCCGCTCAACTCCATCGGGCGGTGGGTGGACCAGTTCTTCAGGCCAACTAAGTCCAAGGCATCAAGGGAACGTTGGCGAGCCTCTTTGGCCGGAATCCCCTGTAAAAGCAGAGGAATCTCGACATTCTCAACTGCCGTTAGTACTGGAATCAGATTAAAACTCTGAAAAATGAAACCAAGATTGCCGCCTCGGATATTTGTTCGATGCTTATCATCCGAGGCTGTCAAAGAAATGCCTTCAACCAATACTTCACCCGCAGTTAATTCATCAAGACCGCTCAAACAGTTCAACAGGGTGGTCTTGCCACAACCACTTGGGCCCATAATCGCAACCATTTCACCTGCCTCAATAGTCAATGAAATTTCTCTCAAAGCCTCAACTTTGTTTGAACCACTTTGGTAAATCTTCCAAAGTCCGCGCCCTTCCATTACTGCCGCCATGCAGGTTGCGAAGAGGTAGCAGTGAATAAGCAAAATCATCACACACACTGAATAAGTCGGAGCCTCTCGACAATAACATGCACGTCGAAGTCCTATGTTTTGGACCGCTGGCTGAGGCACTTGGCTGGAAAAGTCGGCAAGTAATATTGCCTGAAGCAGCGAGAATTATTGATTTGATTTCACAATTGGGAATCGAAGTTTGGAACAATGCTGGCTTAGCATTTGCAATTAACGGCGAGATGGCAACATCGGATTCAATACTAACTGAAGGCATGGAAGTTGCTTTGCTTCCGCCTGTTTCTGGTGGTTAAACATAGCAATGTTTGAAGGTTCAATCTATGACGGGAAGGTGAGGAAGGAAGATGGTTGGCGGACTTGGCTCTACAGAACTGATAATCATCCTGGTCTTCTTCTTCATTTTATTTGGAGCTGAGCGACTACCAAAGATGGCACGCTCACTGGGCCAATCCAAGGGTGAATTCCACAAGGGCCTGAAAGAGATAACGGAAATGCCAAAGGATACCGAAGCCGACCTTGAAGCAGGAGGAAGAACTGCTGAACAAGTCCTTTTCGAGCGTGCAAAAGCGGTTGGAATCGATCCTGCTGGCATGGATAGCGAGAAGTTAAGTGCAAAAATCGAGGCTTTGGAAGCGCTTGATTCCGATGAGTGAGTCAACGAACTCGCTTCAATTGTTGCGGCGAGCCACATATATCGCATTCTCGCACCTGCGTATTTTCTGGAACCTTCGCACTTGCTCTACAGCCACTACAACGTAACTCCCAAGACCATGAACTGCTAATCCCCTTTGTACTAACTGAACGATAAGCAATACCTGAAGCCTTAGCAATGTTCTGTAAACGATAATCATCAGTATGGAGAATGGCAGTATGCTTGATGGCCAAGGCCATGACATCCAAATCAACATCAGATAGCCCATCAAGGTCGCCAGTCTTAGCCGCTGCTTTCATGGCTATTTCCAAATCCGCCTTGCTAGGAGTTTGCAAGTCCGGAGGGTTTGCTTCGACCAACAACAAGCGCGGCTCGGATAAGCGGCCTAATTCCTGTAATTGGGAAAATGCGCATATCCCCTGGCATATACGTTCAGCAGGCCAATTCAACAATGCTGCGGTATCCAGCACATCAACCATGACATTCCCTCAAACCCTCCTGCTTTTGTATTCTTCCAAGCCCTACGGCATCAGCATTGATATGCCAAGGGTCAGCCCATCATGATGTGGGCATTCTTGGTGGGCTTGAGGATTCAATCCTAGAATGGTTCGACCAATTCGGTATAGCGGCCCTCGCACTACTCTCGTTTACAGAGGCAATTATCCAGCCTGTGCCACCAGACCTGATGTATATCCCACAACTAATCAATGCTCAAGGTTCGATGAGTATTGTGATTTGGCTTTGGCTAGTAGTCACCGTTAGCAGTGTTGCTGGCTCACTAGTTGGCTACTGGTTAGGGAAGAAATGGGGACGTACTCTGCTAGACAGGTATGCATCTGACTCAGCAGTAATAAAATTAGAGGCACTCACCCAGCGCTATGGAACATTTGGAATTTTCATTGCTGCATTTTCACCAATTCCCTACAAGGTATTTGGCTGGGTCGCAGGAATGGGTGAAATGGAAAAACGGCCTTTCATAATCGCTGGACTGCTAGGTAGAGGTCTGCGCTTTGGAGTTGAAGCATTACTAATAGGAATCTATGGAGATAAGGTGCTTGACGGGCTTGCGTGGTTCGTTGACCATGAAGTTTTACTAGGCGCCTCACTACTAGCAATAATTGGTATTGGAATTATTTCTTGGTCATGGTGGAAAGGTCTTGCACCTATTGTTGAAGAGGAATGATGCAAGGTTAATATTATGGCTGTGAGGCATGCCGGCGGCTTGCTGCTTGTATGGTGTAGCACGGTCCATCATCCCGCCCTTTCGAGGCGGTCACGCGGGTTCGAATCCCGCTACGAGCACTCATTTTACGGAACGGGTTAATATAGGGTCGTCATCCAACTATGATTTGATGACAAAAAGCCCTGAAGACAAAAAACCCCGCATCGAATTCGTTGCAACCTCTGAAGCGCAGAAGCAGAAGTTCAGGCTGGAAGCGAAGAGACTCGGATATACCACCTCGGAATTCTTCCGTCTGGCAGGTGAAGCAATGCTCACTGGTCAGAACGTGAGTTCCTCTGCCGATGAGAAAAGAGACAAACTCCTGGCTGAAAAGGATGGGGAGATAGAGCAACTTCGTGCTGCCCTTGGAATCAAAATCAATGCAAACACCCAACTCGATGATGAGGTCAAGACGTTGCGGGCCCGCCTATACGGGGAATATGAGAAGCCAGATCAGGCGGAAATCGCATACCACCTTGAGGAAGTGATTAGGCAAAAGGGCACCATCACTAGAAAACAACTTCTGGCTTCCATTGAGGATTCTCACAAGGTCAAGAATCTCGTTCAAACAGTGGAGGAGGTCGAAAACAGGCTTCGTAAGGCAGGGAAGATACTCGTGAAACAAGATGGAGTGATACAATGGGTGGGGTGAGTGATTCACAGGAACCGCTGACCCGCAATCTAGAGTTGGCAGAGAAATTCCACGAGGACTTGGTGGAGTTCCAGAACAAATCGAAATCTACTGTATCCTGTTACATGGCTGATATACGAAAGGCTTCGAGGATATTCGCCGACATGGGAATCACTTTCCCCGATATCCGCAGGATGCATCTCAAGGCGTACATCCAGACCCTGCAGAAAGAGACTGAGCGGCCAAATGGCCTGCAGATAGGGCGGATGAAATTCATCTTCACCGCCCTGAACTCAATGATGGAATTCCTACAGTACGAGGAGATTACTGAAGTCAACGTCATACCCGCTTTCCGCAAGAGGTATCTCAAGACGTACAAGACTGACAGCGTGGTGTCAACTCCCAGACAAGTCCCTACGACCGAGAACATTGGCAAGATGATCTACAGCATAGATGACCCGATGAAACGAGCCCTGCACATGCTGCTTGCAAAGACGGGAATCCGCCGAAAGGAGGCATTCGACCTCGATGTGGATGGAATCAATCTCGTCGACAAATACATCCTGCTCAAACCAACGACGAAGAGAAGCAACAGGCAGATCCCCTTCGACCTAGAATGTGGAGATGCGCTTGAACGATACCTCGGCAGCAAGGATGCTTACCACCGTCGAGATGGAGAGAGGGCGCTGTTCGTGAACCGGAATGGGCGCAGGTGTGACAAGAACGCTATCTCGAGGATGGTCAACGATGTGGCCGAGAAGCATGGTCTGCACGACCCAACTGCTGACAGGCTAGAGCAGCATCTCAAGTTCGGACCGCATAATTACCGGCACTGGTTCACTACTGCTTTGAGGAAGAACGGTTGTCCTGAAAGAGTCCTGAGATTGCTAAGAGGTGATGCTCATGGGTCCACAGTAGACCGGTATGATCATGTCAGTTGGGAAGAGATTGTTGAGGGGTATAATGCTTGTATGCCGTCGTTATAGAACTATTGAGTTAACGCTTGAAGAAGCCGCCGAAGAGGAGATTACGAATCTAACCATCTGC
>JAAZXA010000008.1 GCA_014240385.1 Methanobacteriota archaeon
CATTTTTGAGAGAATGAGGATTGTCAAAATATTGCAAAATCTTTCCGAAGGAAAACGAGTCATCGTGATTGAGCACGACTTGGCTATTCTCGATGTTCTGTGCGACCTTGTTCACATTGTTTACGGAACTAGGGCTGCGTTTGGAATCTTCACCCCCGCACGTTCAACTCGCAAAGCAATCAATGCGTATCTTGACGGATTTTTAGTTGAGGAGAATGTACGGATTCGCGATAAACCGATTTCTTTCGTCAGAGGTTCAGTCCGTGAAGAGGCGGTTGGATTACCTATTCTAGAATGGGGTGACTTAGAGAAAAAACTTGGTGATTTCAAACTAACAACAGGCACAGGTACACTACATGAAACAGAAGTGGTTGGAGTAGTTGGACCTAATGCCACTGGTAAAACCACGCTAGCCAAGATATTTGCTGGTGAATTAGAAATGGACGCTGGATGGTGCACTATGGAGGCAAAGGTTTCCTATAAGCCACAACACATTACTGCAGAATTCCCTGGTTCTGTACGTGAATGGCTAGATGCTGAAATTGGTAGTTCTTGGCATGTGGGTGAATTTCAAACTAGAGTTGTTAGGCCATTAGAAGTTGACAAATTGTTGGAACTTGATGCGTCTCGTCTTTCTGGAGGGGAATTACAAGCAGTCTCAATTGTAATCTGTCTTGGCCGGGATGCGGATATTTATCTGTTAGATGAACCAAGTGCTCATTTGGATGCTAATGCAAGAATGGAGGCGGCGAAGGCCATAAGGAGAACCATGGAGTCTAATGAAAAATCAGCGATGGTGATTGACCATGACATATATTTCATTGATATCGTAAGTGACTCTTTACTTGTGTTTGAGGGTGAAGGGGGAACCGTAGGTTCTGCTATTGGACCACTATCACTTCGCAAGGGAATGAATCGATTTTTGAAAGGAGTTGGGGTTACTTTCCGTAGAGATCATGATTCAAAGCGACCACGTATCAATAAAGAAGCCAGCCAAAAAGACCGTGAACAGAAAGCGAACGATGATTACTACTACAGTTGAGTGATTAAATGCCAGTTGTTCTACCACCAAGCGCTGGATATCTCGGTAAGAGTAGACGCCGAATTTCAGCAAGTGGCTTGGTCACATGGGAGCGTTGTCCTCGTCAATGGCATTATCGTAGAAGAATCGGACTCAATGATGCCACTAATCCTGAGATGATAATTGGATTAGTTGTTGAAGATGCTCTCTGTGGTCTTTTCATACAACGTTTTCCTGAAAACAGTACGGCAATGCCCGGGCTGGCAGAATGGGTGAACTTTAGTCGCCAAGAAAATGGATTGGGGAAAATTAGTCCCAATGGCGAGGTCATTATCTCAGATCTAGAATCAATTTCACAGTGGATGGAATTGGTTATTCCTTCACTAGTTGGAGAAGTTCAGAGGCTCTTACAAGCGCGTTGGGATGCAACTCAATGGAAAGCCGCAGGCCGTGATATCAAAGAAGTCAAAGATGAGCGAATTGAAAATCTAATACGAGGCGGAATCAAATTACAATTGGAGGAAGTTGAAAACTGCTTCAACGCTGGTGGGGGACCACATCTCAAATCTTACAGAAATGCAGGTGACCCGTTCACTGTGCCAGCACCTTGCTGGGATGAAGCACCAGTAAATCCCGGTGAAGATTCCAATCGAACCGCGGTAAATGGATTTGAAAAATCAGGTGATGTCACTATCTGGGAGGCTTGGGAAATCGCTAGGCCATGGGTCAAAGATCCAAGAATTGCTGCACCACAGAGGCTCTTCCATCCCGATGGTTGGGCTGCTGGTGAGATGGATTTGGTACACAGATGGGATGGGACTGTGAGAATCTGTGACATTAAGGCAAGCGCCGGAACTAGCGGATATTCTGCTGGATTAGCCAATCAACTTCGGTTTTACCAATGGCTATGGGGAATTACCCGTACCCACTCAGGAAGGCCGAGCAAAGGAGAAAGTGGTGGTGAACTTTCAGGCCTTGAAGGATGGTATTTGAATGGGCCACACCGAAAAATCATTGATTTGCTAGACGATGAAAATCTCGAATCAGAATCCGCTCGTTGGAAAAATATTCACGAACAAATGACTCTTTCAGGACTGCATCCAACTCACCTCGCACCTGCCGATCCCGCACCTTGGTTAACTCACGTGCCGGGAGGAAAAGCACTGCCCGTTGAAGATGAGCAGGAGGCTAAATCGTTGACTTGTAAACGATGTACTGCGGCTGCATTCTGTGATGCTGCACCAGAAAAAATACAAGCAAAAGCACTTGCTGCCTTAACGCCACCTGAACTTGGAAATCCTGAGAATTTGGTTGCTTCTTTGGTACCAAAAGCACCTTGCACAATGATTTCTGAAATACCTCAACGACTCAATGTTAAGGGTGAGGTAAAGGGACAATGGGGTCCACTATCAAACCACTATGGCGAAGAAGTTAGAGGAGCAACAATTGTCGTAGGCAGTACGAATGTAACCATTGAAGAGATGGGTGCTGAATCATTCGGTGAAATCCCATCAGGTACTGAATTAGCCTTACTTGATGTAGCTCCAGGGGTATGGCGGAGAATGACAAGATTATATCTTGATGAACATAGTTCAATCAAGCCAGCCAACGAAGTAGAGGATGTTGAATTTACTAGACTGGGATTAATTCCAACCAAGGCTAACCTATCTGGACAGGTTGTTAGCAGAGGTGGTCACAGTGGGGTAAACGCTAGAGGGAAGCCTTGGTCAATGTCAACTTGCCACATATGGGACGGGGAATCAGTTGTCGAAGTTGTTGCCTTTGGCTCGGCAATTACTAGAACTTTTCAAAAATTAAAAGTTGGTGATATTGTACGGATTCTAGCCGCTGAATTAGGATGGAGAGATGGAGTTCCTCAAGTAAGAATTGACCAACGTAATACTCGACTCGAAGTCAAAGAGCAATAATTGGGGAACTCTTGAAGAACCTTGGCCGCTAAGAGGGGGTGATGCCGGTCTTAGACCCACCAAGCGAAGACCCTGTTGGTCCTTACGCGAGGCTTTCACACACGCAAGCAGATATGCATCGCCGTTGTCCAAAAATGTGGTATAATCGCTATATTCTTGGATTATTAGGCGGCTCCCCACCAATTTTTGCAATGGGTCACGCTGTTGAAGGGGCATTAAACAGAGTGATGCGAGATTCGCCCGTATTAGTTTCCCATGACTCACCATCAGAAACTTTTGATTCGCCTCTTGAAGAGGTTGATATTTCAGGCACAGGGAATGTAGTTGTCCGTCCGTCAACTAAGGCAAATGCAAATTGGCCGGGACTAAACCTTCCTACCCTAGATGCATCAGAATGGCCACGAGAACGACTACAGATTACAACATGGGCCAAGGCAAGAGCTCGAATTCACTTTGAAAGAGAATGGGCACAAGCGAAGAAAGAATGGTTAGAAGACCCTAACCGAGTTGGAGATTGGGATGTTTTTGAGGAAAAACGAAAGGAAGAAGCATGTCAAATGGTATTTGCTGGAATAGAGTTCCACCTTGATGAAGTGGAAGATTGCATGAAAGCAAATGGGGGTCCCACATTCAAAGACTGGCGTGCGGGAAAAAACCGCCCGAAATGGCCAGCACCTGATGGCTTTCCTTACACCCATTCAATTACGCATCCATGTGCTGAATCATCTGGTGAAATTACTTTTGTTGAAGCATGGGAAGTAGCAAGACCTTGGTTTTGTGATCCTGATGCAGGTCTATTTGCTCTAGCAGCAATCCATCCAGAAGGTTGGTTACAGGGGGAGTATGATTTAGTCTATAGATGGACAGGTAGCCCTAGAATCCATGATGTTAAAGCAAGTGTTGGAACCTCAGATTTTTCCTTTGGATATCCAGAACAATTGGCAACATATGCGTACCTTTGGTGGAGTACACACAACAGAAAGGATTTGGTTACAGAATTAGAAATATGGTATCTTGGGGTTCCAGTTAGAAAAAAGATCCATCTGCCAGATGAAAAATCATTAATCAGGCTTGAAAATCGCCTCAAACCACTTCACAAGAAACTCAAGATGTCTGAGCACAATCCAGAAAATGAGTACCCTGGGAATCCAGCTCCGGTCCGGACTTTTGCACCAGGTGGAGTCCTAACAGACTCACCACCATTGACTGGAATGGCAAGATGTGATTCATGTGAGTATCAACTTGTTTGCAGTGACTCACCTCATAAAGAAGAATTATTGAAAGGCGGATCAACTAAATTTTCTCCAACATCAGAGGCACAGGTAAATTGCACACCTATTGGAGACATTGACCCATTCGTGACGGTTAGGGGAACCGTTAGGGAACCAAATATGGTAAAACAATGGCCAAAGTTTGAGAAAGAATATCTCGAGTTCTTTCTTGATATAGGGCCAGGTGAATGGTTGGCTGTAGTAATCAGACAAGATAACCCGGATATTCCATTTGGTTTTGAACATGGAGCAACTGTCCGAATTAAAAATGGAATTATTGCTTCTGGCTGGAAAAAAAGTTTGGGTGCTCACAAGCGTCTTGATGTTTCAGCGAGTGGAACCATCGAATTGGCACCTACATCATCTGAAGATGATGTGTCTTTTGCGAAATTAATTCCAGAGGAGTACAACGTCCACGCGCGACTGTACAACTTTAATCACCAAGAAGGAAAATGGGCTGCTAAACTGATAGATGAGACTGGCTCGGCATCATTTCAAGTCTGGGGTGGCGATGAAAAATCACGTGCAGTTCTTGAGGGATATAACCCTGAAAGGGGTGACGAAGTGGTACTTGTTGGGGCGCAGGCAAAGGACCAGTATGGACAAATTGTGCTTCAAGCGAGAGTTACCAAAACATTTGCAACTAGGCTTCGCCCAAAACCATAATTATCACTCAATTCTAATGATTGGCGCCGAGAGGGAGATTTGAACTCCCGCGTCACGAGGACAGTGGATTTCGAATCCACCGCGATACCGGGCTATGCGATCTCGGCTAGGTAATCTGCCCGAGCAATCTGACTGAAATAAGCGTGGTGATGAGTTCAAGTGGGAGTGACGATTCGCCAAACTATGCGCGTGTCGATAACTCACGATGACAAGACACAGTCGGTTGAATGTGATGAAGGCCTTACTATCCGAGAATTACTGGTCAAACTAGATATTCATCCAAGTACCGTATTAGCAGTACATGATGGCACAATTATACCACATGATAGCCAACTCAACAGTGATGTATCCCTTGAGCTCATCACAGTTTCTTCAGGTGGCTAATCGCAGATAATATCTACAAAAATCAGTTAGGCGTAGAATCCTGCATCTTGTTCTGAAACATCAAAGTCAATTGGCATTTCAGCGATTTCATCAAGGTCAAAAAAAGCCTTCAATTTGTCAGCAGTTTCTTTTGTGTTATTGAGTTCAAGGCCAAGATCTAATTTGAATGAATCCTTTAGAAAAGTGACCATTCGGTCGGCTGCTACAGAATCAGCACTTGTACCAACTGTTTCAGCGATGATACATGCCGATGATTGGTTGAAAGTAGGAGCCAAGGATGACACCATCCCCGTCATCCCAATAATTCCAGCAGCGGGATGCTCTTTGGAAACTTCAACACCAATATCAGTGATGTCTTTGACATCATCTTCACTAGCGCAGACAACATGAACTGCTTCATCTCCAGGCTCTGCAGAAAGCCCGGCTAAAATCAACAAACGACCGATTTTCGCCTCTTTACAACATTCTAGCAACGAAGAAGCGACTTCATACTGCCCAGCCGGTGTCAACGGCTGAAAATTACTTGAAAGTGTCAAAATATTACTTCCACTAGGTAAACTTACGGCATGGATATCAAGAGATGGTGGTGTCAATATCCCATTCTCGTTTAGAGTTGCATGTGGTGGCAAGTCTGGATGGAGTATTCGTGCTACTAAATTGCTATCATGGGTATTTACTAGACTATCTGTCACTAATTTACCAACATTACCAACACCAGGAACTGCGTGTAACATCAAATCATGTTTTGGAAGCTTTTTTGCCCCATCATACCAAACAATTCGAGCCCTGCTCACTCCTCTTCCTCCTTGGGGCTAGGTAGATTTTCAACCCATTTTGGGTCAGTTACATTCTCATATTCTCGTCGGCGTTTTGCCTGCGGATCTTGAGGTGAAAACTTGAGTGGACCCGCTGCCTGTGCAACTCCACCGCACTTCTTGCAAGTAGTGCTTAGGCCATAACTGCCACAATCTCGGCATTTCTGAATTCTTGAGCGAGCCATCTCAGCA
>JAAZXA010000007.1 GCA_014240385.1 Methanobacteriota archaeon
AACCATCCTTGAAAATAAGATACGAATACTCTATCTTGACACTGCAAAAATTGCTAGAGAAGTAAGCAGTAGTGCTGATTTGATTATCCGTATGCAAGGAATTATCTTATTGGGAATTTTCCTTAGGTCAACTCCATTCGCTAGCCAAACCCCTGAAGTAGAACTCTACTCTTCAATAGAAGATAGCCTACGAAAATACTTCGGAAAGCGTGGTGAGAAGGTGGTTCAAGAGAACCTAACTTGCGTTAAGCGAGGCTATGCAGAAGTCAACATCATTCAACCGGAAGATGCACCAAGCATGGAGGTGAGCGCATGACCATAAAGCCAGCAAGAAACTTAACTGCCCACGACAAGGATTTTTTCGACATAGAGGATTTTGAAAGCCGAATTGTAGGTTCCTACAATGAAGGACACGCCTCTACAAGTTTAGAAGCAGACAAAGTCCATGCTCGCTCGCTTATCCCCGCTGGTACAGGAAAACTGCGAGACTTCTCATACATCGCAGATGAAATCCCTGAATTCCTCCCCGATAATTGTGTAGGTTGCATGGATTGTGTTACCATGTGCCCAGATACTGCAATTCTTGGTAAAGTAATCAGTGAAGATACTCTTCAAGAAGGACTGTTAGGTCTTGACAGCAATAGTTCCGAGGATATGGAAAAGTTATGGCCAAAGGTCCGCAAGTACTGGGATAACCGTGAGAAGAAAGGTCAGAAGCCTGGCCGTTTCGGAATTTTCATCGATCCGAGCAAGTGTAAAGGCTGTGCAGAATGTGTGGACGTTTGTGGTTCAAAGAATGCCTTAGGAATGATTCCAAAAGCAAAGATGGGCGAAGAAGTGCATCAAAACCTCTGGGACTTTTACCAGAGCATGGGAGATACCGACCAAGATTATGTCAATGAAAAATCGGTTATGGATATTATGCTAAGAGAAAAGAGTTTACTCTACGCAGGTGGTGCAGGTTCATGTGCGGGTTGTGGTGAAGCTACAGCATTGAGAATGATGGCTGCAGTTCTTGGTTATGACCACGGAGCAGAAAATGCTGCCATCGTTAATTCAACCGGCTGCTCAACAGTTTATGGCAGCACTTACCCATACAATCCTTGGAAGATTCCTTGGACAAACTCTCTGTTTGAGAATGGACCAACCGATGCAATGGGCGTAAGGACCCGTTGGGACCAAATCGGTTGGGAAGATAAGAAACTCTGGGTTATAGGCGGAGATGGGGCCATGTATGATATTGGATTTGGTGCATTATCACGACTTCTTGCAAGTGGAATGGACATCAAAATCCTAGTCTTAGATACTCAAGTTTATTCCAATACCGGAGGTCAAGCTTCAACTGCTTCATTCACTGGTCAAGATACAAAATTCTACTCTCATGGAAAAGCAGTTCATGGAAAGATGGAGAGAAGGAAGGAACTTGGGGCAATTGCAGCAATGCACCCAGGGGTCTATGTTGCACAAACTGTCACCAGCCTCCCTAACCACTTTTACCGCGCTATTAGAGAAGCCAATGCCCACAAAGGACCAGCCGTAATTAGTGTCTATACTACTTGTCAACCAGAGCATGGAGTTGCAGATAATTCATCTTACGAACGTTCCAATATGGCACTTGCTAGCCGGGCTTGGCCCATCTTCATCTATGACCCAAGCAAAGGACCTCGTTTCCAAGATAGATGGGATTTACGTGGAAATCCAAGCCCAAAGCGAGATTGGCACCGTAAAAAAGATGACAATGGAGAATGGCAAGACATCAAGTTCAGACACTTTGCAATTGGAGAAGGTAGGTTCCGAAAGCAATTCGACAAGGCAGGAGAACCTCTGGAAATGATTTTCAGGGCTGAAGATGACAGAGTATCATTCTGGAACCGTTTACAAGATATGGCTGGAGTAGATAGAGTGATTCCAGAAGACGCAGAATAGTGCATTGTAGTTCAGTTTACTCTGAAGGAAATGTTCGCCCCATCTACCTCAAAGAAGTCCGCATTACTCGGCCCTTCACCCTCATGAAGAGTTGCTGTTCTGGCTCTAGTTTCCGCTTTGACATGCTCCCAGTCATACTCTACCAACTCGGGACATTCTTCGCTCAACCAAATATCCAACTCGATTGTTGATTCCATCTTCAAGTCGAGTTCTTTGCGCTTGGATTGAATTCTGCGAATTATTTCTCTTGCCAAACCTTTAGACAAGAGGGCATCATCTATACTCATGTCAAGGACAATAGAGACATCTATCGTTACCTCGTTTTCTCCAACTTCGATGGTCATTGCCGAATATCCCATTCTCTCTACTCTCCTAACAACGACATCATCTTCGGTAATAGTGAAGCCAGCAATACTCATTCGACCTGCTTGGATATCGGCGAGAGCAGCCTCGTGGTCATCTAATTCGTCCAATGCTTGGAGAACTTGCGGCAACTCTTGGCGTGCTTTCTTTCCGAGGGCCTTTCTATTGGGTTGAATCTCAACTTTCTGGAAACGATCAAGGTCTTCTTCAAGTGAAACCTTCTCGATATTCAATTCTTCAGATAGCAGGTCATGCATCTCTGAAAGGTCAGGTCCACCAACTATCCATCCTTCTGCGCAAGGAAGCCTTTGACGGCGCTTGGCATCGACGCGTATTTTACGCCCCATCTCTGCTAATTGTCTAACAAGGCTCATGCGCGCCTCGAGGACTTCGTCTCTCTTTGGAAGTGAAGCCCCACCATCGTTGAGAGGCCATTCAGCCAAATGAACAGAGGTGCCATTCAAATTTCTGTGGATTTGGTCAACCATGAAGGGTGAAATTGGAGCAACTAGACGCGAAACCACAGTCAATACCTCGTGCAGTGTGTGTTGACATGATGCCTTATCGTTAGATTCATTCTCATCCCATAGCCTTCTTCTGCTACGGCGGACGTACCAATTTGACAGGTCATCAACAACGAAGTCTTCCAGTAATCGTGCTGCTTTGTGAATATACCATGTGACTAACATTTCATGAAACTCATGGGCAACAGCATTGGTCTTTGAGAGAATCCAGCGGTCGAGAAGCGAACGCTTCTCAACAGAACTTTGTTCAGGATCAAAACCATCAAGAGCGGCGTAATCAGCATGAAAACGGTATATATTCCACATCTTCAAAAAGAACCTTGCATAAGTTTCTCGCACCCCATTGGGGTCGAACTTCATTGGGCTCCATGGGGCTCCAGCACTAACCATGTACCAACGGCTAGCGTCAGCACCTTCACGGTTGAAATGGTCCCAAGGGTCAACGACATTTCCTTTTGATTTCGACATTTTCTTACCTTCTTTGTCAAGGATAAGGCCCAGTGAAAGGCAACTCTTGTAGGCAGGGGAATCAAAGACAGTTGTACTAACTGCGAGTAGAGTGTAAAACCAACCGCGAGTTTGGTCGACACCTTCGCAGATATAATCCACAGGGAATGAATTTGCTAATGCTTCACCACCATCAAACGGATGATGCCATTGGGCAAAAGGGGCGCAACCTGAATCGAACCAACAATCCATGACGAATGCTTCTCTCTCCATGTTTTCACCGCATTGAGGGCAGTTGAGTTTGACATTATCGACATAGGGTCGATGCAATTCCTGAGGCATTTCACTATCAGATGTCATCATAGTCTGTAACTCTTCTTTAGATGAAATACAATGTTGATGCTTGCAATCCACACAAACCCAAACTGGAAGAGGCGTCCCCCAGAATCTCTCTCGGCTAATTGCCCAATCTTTGACGTTGCGAAGCCATTCTCCAAAGCGTCCTTCACCGACCCAATCGGGGGCCCATTCAACTCTATCATTGAACTCCAACAGTTTTTCTTTGACTGCAGTCATCTTTACGAACCATGAATCCATTGCATAGTAGAGAAGAGGTTGCCCGGTTCTCCAGCAGTGTGGATAGTCGTGAACATACATTTTCTCGCGGTATAACTTCCCCTCAGTTGAGAGTAGGTTGATGATGACATCATCACAATCTTTGACATATTTCCCATCAAGTTCAGAGTGGGTTCCTGAAAGGAAATTACCATCCATACCAACGGTGTGTTGAGCGGGTAGTCCAACTTCCATTCCAAGGTTGTAATCATCTTCACCATACATGACAGCGGTATGCACGATGCCGGTTCCATCAGTAGTAGTCACCCAGTCGGCTTGGATAATAGTCCATGCTGTGGTTGAATCGCCTCTTTCGACTGCATCGGGGAATAAAGGCTCATATTCCATTCCTACAAGTTCTGAGCCTTTGTGTTCTGAGATGATATCACAATGATGGCGGACAACGTCTTTGAAGAGGTCTTTTGCAAGGATCATTTCTTCGCCAATTTCAGCACCACCGCGGCCATCCCAATTCTCGGAACCGGCATTCACTTTGACTCTGATATAATCGATATCTGGACCAACTGCTAGGCCAACATTTCCAGGCAATGTCCAAGGTGTTGTGGTCCAAGCAAGAACACTCGCATCATCACCTTTTAATTTGAATTTGACATAGACTGAGGGCTCTTCCACTTCTTTGTAGCCGAGTGCTACTTCGTGTGAAGAATAACTGGTTCCAGTCTGAGGACAAAATGGTAATACCTTGTGTCCTTTGAATAATAATCCCTTGTTGAACATCTCACCAAGTGCCCACCAACAGGATTCAATGTAGTTATCTTGAAGGGT
>JAAZXA010000006.1 GCA_014240385.1 Methanobacteriota archaeon
ACCTGTTCATCATCGATGAGAATGCTGTTGCGGTAGCGCACCGCGTGGTCATCCTGCATGGCTTGCGGGCAGGGTTTCAAGGGATGTTGATTGCGGTTGAAAATTTAGGAATATTTCCTAAGGTTCCTGCACTTCAGACATGATTATCTCAACATCAAACTGCATGGCACTTTGAGCCAAACCAGCCAATGCCGGCATACTTCTTCCGGCCAAGAAATTCAAGCAAGCCCCTCCACCAGTCGAGACATGCCCCATCTTTGCTGCAATACCCATCTGGGCAACTAAAGTGGCAGTATGCCCCCCTCCCATGATGGTATATGCGGAGGACTCTGAACAAGCGTTTAGCATCTCAATTGTACCGAATGCGAAGTCATCCATCTCGAAAACCCCTGCTGGACCATTGAGAATAACCGTCCCAGCCTCTTTGATGGCTTTTGACATCTTCAGGGTTGACATGACTCCTAAGTCAACCAATGAGGCTTCAACTGGCAATGCAGAGATAGGAAGATCAACTCGGTTCTCACCAATATTTGCAGCCAAATCTTCTGGCATGATAATTTGTTCAGGATAATCTCGAAGCAGGGCTTCAATATTTTCGACAGTTTCATCCCAAACCTTGCCTAGCTCATTGCGTAGAAAGGACTCACTTGGACTCCCAATGTCGACTCCACTGCACATGAGGAATAAGTTTGCAACTCCACCGATAACCCAAACTTGGTCAGTAATCCCAGCTCTCAACATATTATCAGCAACGCCAACCGAATCATCCACTTTGATTCCTCCAAGGATAGCGATACAAGGGCGTTTAGGTTGTTCTGAAGCTTTTTGTAAAGCGCGGATTTCTTTATTCATCAATTCCCCCGCGACACAAGGAATAGCGTGAGTAAAACCGGTGATTGAGGGGCTATTTCTATGGGCACATGCAAACGCATCGTTGATAAAAACATCAACAACACTGGAGAGTCGAGTGACTATCTGACTATCGAGAAGACTCTCAAAAGTATTATTTTTCATCGATAATTCTTGAGCATCCATCCTGATATTATTGAGCATCAGGATATCTCCTACTTGCATCTCTTCTATGGCTGCTAATGCTTTGTCACCATGGATGTCATCGACCCACTTGACTGCCTTCCCTAGAAGCCGACCTAATTCACGTGCATGGCCGAGGGTTCCAGTAAAGTCATCTTTCCCAGGGCGACTTTGGTGTGTCATGATGACAGTTTTTGACTTCGCTAACTTTCTCATCGTTGGCAAAATACCCCTAATTCTGGTATCATCCAAGAAGGCCTTGGTGTTGGGATGAAGGGGAGAGTTGATGTCTACTCTCAAGAGCACAGTCTTGCCCTCGAGGCGCACCTCGTCCATGGTGATGACTCGTGCCATCTGAGCCCTGCGCACCGCTGGTGGTTTTCAGGTCTTCCGCTTACGAAATCCCTTTTTGGTTTAAAAAATTGATTCGCGAGGCTTCGCCGGTGGCCAAATCGCGCTCGAATTGCTTCGGACCCTGCGATGTTTTACCTGATGAGTCGAACGCATAGCAAAACTATGGGGCGCGAAGTTGATTCTGCTGGAATCGAAGGTGCCCGTAAACGTGCAAATACCGCTACCAGTTCGTTTGGTGTTTCAAAGCGAGAAGGGCATGATTCTTCACAGTACTATGCTGGGCGGATGTACCAGGGATTGAATTGTGAACATGATACAGGAAAAGCCAATCCAATGCCTGCAGATAGAGAGAATGTCATACTTTGTGCCGATAGTCGAAGCATCGATATTCCCGACAACACAGTACATCTGATGGTTACATCTCCACCTTATAACGCGAGCAAGGATTATGATGAAGATCTCTCCTTACAAGAATACCTAACTTTACTTAGAGAAGTTTTCACAGAATGCCACCGAGTCCTCGTTCCAGGCGGTAGGGCGATTGTCAATGTGGCAAACTTGGGACGCAAGCCATACATTCCACTTTCAAGTCACATTAACAACATCATGCAAAGTCTTGGTTTTTTGATGCGTGGAGAAATTATCTGGAATAAAGCAGCATCAGCGGGTAGCAGTTGCGCTTGGGGCTCATACAAGAGCGCAAGTAACCCGTGTCTACGAGATATACATGAGTACATTTTGGTTTATTCAAAGGGCGAATACAAATTACCTCGGACTAAACAAGAGAGAGCCGAAGGCAGAGATGATAGCATCAGCAAGGAGGATTTCATCGAGCAAACAAAATCCATTTGGTCATTTGCCACTGAATCTGCAAAGAGAGTCAAACATCCAGCACCTTTCCCAGTAGAATTACCACGTCGCTGTATCGAGATGTATTCGTTCACTGGCGACATTATCTTAGATCCATTCCTTGGTTCTGGAAGTACTGCCATTGCAGCCATCAGAACAGGACGAAAATATATCGGTGTAGATATATCCGAAGAATATTGCCAAATTGCTCAACAGCGAATCGCAGAAGAATCAGTAACTCTCAGGCATTAACTCACGCAGTCTTCATCAGATGACAGCCCTTGGCAAGGTTCGATGTCGTGGTCTGAAGATACCTTATCGGGCCCTGAAGGTGAGGATTGGAGAGTTCCAGTCTCCGAATTGGAGGGGCGCCAAGCCAACTTTGCAGCCCTTCTTAGGGAAGCAGAAATCGAAGCAGCCTTAATTCAAAATCCAGTTGACTTGTACTATTTTGGAGGGGGTAGGCAGAATGCCTCGTTACTCATCCCTGCCGATGAAGACAAAACCCCAACCCAATATGTGCGCCGTTCATTGAGAAGAGCAAAACATGAGGCAGGAGGAGATGATGCCCCTCATCAAGTTGAAGCATTTCCTCGTATGAAGGAGTTTTCTGGCGCAATTGGCTGCACTCCAGCACTTCAATTAGGTAGTATTCCTTTCACATTTGCAGATAGGTTCAGCAGCGCCCTTGGAGTTGGTGGAGACTGTACAAACCTTGTTCACCAACAACGAGAAGTGAAGTCAGAATGGGAATTGGAAATGATGCGTTGTGCAGCAGAAACTCAACTTGAGATGTTCAATGCTTTGGCAGAACATGGCAAAGAAGGCATGAGTGAATTGGAATTGGTCGCCGTTGCAGAAACAATTTCCAGAGAAGCAGGTTTTGGCGGCAATATCAACTTGCGTAGATTTCCAATGCAATGCGATAGAGGCGTCATAGTTTCGGGAAGAGCCGGAGGGATCCCTTCATTTTTCGATGCAGCAGTTGGTGGAACAGGACCATATCCCGGGGCTGGAATGGGGGCGGGATTCAATAAAATCAAGGCCGATGAACCGGTATTAGTTGACCTTCTTCATAGCCACAGAGGCTACCTCGTTGACATGACTAGAATGTTTGTCGCAGGTTCACTATCACAACAATGGGAAGATAGGCTGAGTAGTATGTTAGCGGTCAAGGATACCGTAGTCGATGTACTAAGCAATGGGGAAAGTTGTTCAGAGGCTTGGAGTCAAGGTCATGCCTTAGCAGTTGAACTTGGACATGAAGAGCACTTGATGGGAATGAAACCTGACCAGAGTAGTTTCCTCGGCCATTCACTTGGCCTTGAATTGGATGAAAGCCCAGTTGTAGCAGCAGGCTTCGATAGGCCTATGGAACCAGGAATGACCATGGCAATTGAACCCAAAGTAGTTCATCCAGAAGGCAGCATTGGCAGTGAGGATACTTGGGTAATGACGGAGATGGGAATGGAACCTTTGTCAGCCGATGGAGCCTTCCCTTGGTTGCATCAATGGTGAGCCACTTCTTCAGCCACCTTCATGGAGGTGGAAGTTCCGCAGCCGTTTATGGCGAAACCATGGTCGACCAGTCATATCGGCTTTCTTGCAGGTGAATTTACAGAATTGCGTATTTCCGCAGATGTCAAAGAACAACTTGTCAAATTGATGTTAGCAGAATTAGATAGGATAGTTCCAACAATGGAAGATGAAACTATTGAAAATCACCCAGAACGAAAAACCCTAGACGACCCACAAAGAACTCGTCTCAATTACAACCGGACCCGCGAGTTGATGATTGAGCGTATTTCAAAACTTGAATCGGTAGGTTCAGCAGCAGTACAACGTGGAATTGACGACCTTGAGACTTTTCTATCCAATACTATCCGTGCAGCCTCAGAAGCAGCAGCGGTTGACCGAGTTGGAACCATCAAACCCCGCCACCTACAGAAAGTCGTCAAACTACAAGACGATGGAGTAGATATCGCAAAAGCAATGCCAACCCCAGAAGATGATTCCCTATCAGAAGCAATAGGTAGCGGAGCTAATGTATTGACGCCAACTACCCTGAGAAGGATGGCCAAACAATTCGCTGAAATGCCAGTTACAGATGCGGCCATAGAAGAATTATTAGCACTATATTACGATGTGGTTGAGCAAACTGAAGCAGGAATAAGAGCATCGATAATGCTAGGAAATAGTGCAGAGGGTTTTATTCAAAGGTTATCAGAAATGAAATCATTGATGATGCTTGGTTGGATGAAAAGAATGCTAAAGAGAAGTGGCGAATATGCTAGAGAGCGCGGCTACAAACGTATCGACATTGAACAGGTCGTCCATCTCGATGCTTTCCAAATCTAAAGTCTCGCTTCTTGATACAAGCCTTCATAGGTGGTAATCAAATCGCCGGAGCAAGGAGAGATAACCATGGGTAACATGATTGGAAAAGACGCACCAGAATGGGAAACTGCCGCATACGTAGACGGCGAGAAAACAATAATGAGCAGCAAAGATATGGCTGGAAAATGGTACTTGATGTATTGGTACCCGCTTGACTTCACATTTATCTGCCCAACTGAGATAGTTGGTTTTGAAGCACTCAAAGACGATTTCGCAGATGACGATATCACTGTTATCGGATGTTCCACTGATTCTTGGTTCAGCCATAATGCTTGGTTCGCTGATAATGACATCTTCCCCGGAGGTGTTTCTCATCCAGTACTCGCAGACACAACTCACAGTGTAACAAAGGCATTCGATATGATGAACAAGGCCATGGGCGTTGGTTTCCGTGGAACTGTTTTAGTCGACCCAGAGGGTAAAGTGCAAATGTACAGTATCAACGGCATGGATGCAGGACGCAGTCCAAATGAGATTCTACGCACTTGTCAAGCAACCCAGTCCGGCGGACTTTGTGGCGCTAACTGGAAAAAAGGCGATAACTTCGCAGTTTGAATAAGGAGGGATTCCCATCGAAATTCTCGATGGCAAGACTTGGGAGGGCTTTCTCTCATCAGGTACAGCATTGTTGATGCTTGGTAAGACTACTTGTGCTGCTTGTAATGAGTGGACAAGTGAATTGGATGGTTGGGATTCAACCTATCCACAATTGAAGATTGCCAAGATTCTACTCGATCAACCTGGACTTGGTAGATTCAAAATAGCCCACCCTTGGGTGGCTGAAGTTGACATGCTACCATGGAATATACTATTCATCGATGGTGAAATCGTCAAGCAATGGGCTGGTAGCGGTACTAGCCGACTTGAAAACAGATTAGCCAGACTTATCGGTTGAGGGCTTTAGTCCAGCGATTTGCTGCCGGCACACCCATGACCTCGATATGAACAATATCAATACCCTTTTTCTTGGCTAATTTTGTTCGCAAGGATACTAAGTCAAGGAGGCAACAAGGACATTGTGAGCGACTTGGCTCTATCGCTACTCGAAGCAAACCATTATTCAAGTCTACACCCTTGATATTCAGCTCATTCTGGCCATGTGGTTCGGGCCATGCCTTCAGTAGGGAAGCAACTTGGCGCAGACTACCCTGCCGCTTCTTCTCGCTCATGGCTCCACCACTCATCAATCGTCGTTTGATTGCTCCGCTTCCTCGACCGTCAATTTCCGAAGGCTTCCTTCGGCCTTCGCTAATTCCTCACTACAATCGGCAAGCAATTTCTTACCTTCTTCAAATAAGGCAAGAGTTTCCTCTAATTCGCTCTCTCCAGTATCGAGCAGTTGCACAATTTCTTCTAATCTCTGTATTCTTTCGTTATATTTCATATCAATCATCCTCCAAAGGTGCAACGGATAATTCTCCGTCGTGGAATTGTAATTTCATTGATGATTGACTTGCAGCAGCAATAGCAGTGCGAATGACCTTGCCATCCTTGCCCTTAACCATGCTATAACCGCGTTTCAAAACAGCATGTGGATTGGTGAATTCAAGCACTGTGGAATAGCGTTGTAACCTTTGACGCTCAGCATTTAAGCGAGAAGTAGTCAGACGAGTCAAGATATTATTTAGCATTAACAATGATTCTCTAGCCTTTCCCATGCCGATAAGAGGGGCAGATGCAAGACGTAGTTTGAGGTTAAGCAACCTTTCTTTTCGTCGAGACAACCAACGATTCAATCCACCTTCCAACCTGCTACTAAAATCATCGAGCCTGATATCATGATCACCTCGTACCGGAATTACCATTTCCATGGCATGCGTAGGAGTGGCAGCACGGTGGTCTGCTACTAAATCGGAAACTAGGTGGTCGGATTCATGCCCTACTGCTGAAACAATAGGTACTGGTGATTCAAGGATTGCCTCTATTATTGGCTCCAGATTAAATGACCACAGGTCCTCAGGACTGCCACCGCCTCGACCAACCACCACAACTGAAGGAGAAAGAGCATATGCAGCCCTGAGCGCCCTTGGCAGAAGTGAATGAGACTCTTTACCCTGTACGACAGTTTCTATGACAGTACAACGAATACCGGCCCATCTTTCGTCTCGTATCCGCAACATGTCCGAGAGAGCGGCTGAACCTGCTCCAGTAACAATGACGACATGTTGAGGGACTGTGGGTAGAGGTCGTTGAAGCAGGTCAAGAGAGCCATTTACTTGCAATTTATCAATTAATTTTCTCTTCATTTCTTCAAGTAAGCCGATATTTGTAGAGGCTCTTAGTTGCTCAACCTGAAGTTGAACACGCCCTTGAGGTGGATAGAGGTCTACTGAGGCGACGATTAATACTTCCATCCCATCCTCGAGTGCATCTGGGAAATGCATTGCTTTGCCGCGCCAAGCCACACAATCCATTTTTCCATCTTCGTCTTTCAGAGAAAAGTAAGCGTGGCCGCTGGCTGCAACTCGGTATTGTGTTAATTCTCCCTTTACTGCTACATTCTTGAATTGTGAGTTGCGAAGTAGGTCGCGTAAGGCATGGGCCAGTTCCCCCACCCTCCATGTATCACTCATCACACTGCCACCGTTGTCAGGGGTTCATCAACTACGCGTTAAGCAGATGTTGGAATTGTACCTGCTGCCCATATCCCTACACCATAGGCAAGAATAGTACATAGAATCCCAACAGAAAGAGCCGGAACAAATTCCCAACCGCGTCCCAGTAACCAAGGAAGAACTGCAAATAATACCAATGATGGCAATACTAGCCAAAGAATGGATTGCGAGAACTCGGCTATTTTATCTGCATCACCAGTATCTCTCCACAACCAAATAATTGCCATTATAGAGGTCAGAGGCAGCGATATCAGGAGCGCTCCAAAGAGGGATTTTGATTTCGCTAATTCACTTGCAGCAACAACTATTGCACCACTAAAAATTCCTTTTCCAATCAAACCAAGCCAAGCCATGGCACCCACCAAAGGTACTCACATTCAAAATTATGCTAAGCGATGAGATGAAGTCAGGCGACAAACACGCAGCAATATGAGCAAGCGACTAATTCGCCGCATTTGCTTTAGCGGGGGCATCATGCTACTCGTTCTCTGCCAGTTGAACTTTCCTTGGGCTGAGGATACAGAAGTGGCATCAACAGGTGAAGACCCAGTCAAAGGAAAAGGTACACTTGGAATCACCCAAGACCCTTGGCAATGGTCAACAACACAGAATTGGGAGAACGGTGAACGCGAGACTTTGATTCGTTCTGCTCGTGCCTGTGAACACCCAAGTATGCAAATAGATGTTGCATCTAATGATGACTTTGGTACAGCAAGATATAACTTGGGGGCAGGAGACTGCGAGGCAGTTGGTTCGGGGGGTCGGATTTCCGGATACGGTATTTGGGGAGTGCTGATGTTTTCATTTGGCTCATCATTTTTAGGATACATTGGAGGTCGACGAGCAATTCGGGCAAGCCGCTTCATTGTCGTGTTAGGAGCAATTGCCATTCTCATTTGGTGGTATACTTCATTTCCTTTCATGCAAGAGTATCCAGAGGTTGATCCATTAGGAGATGGACGGACATTATTCCTAGATATGGAAATTGCTGAAGGATTTTGGATGGCTTGTGCTGGAACAGGTTTGATATTGCTGAATGTATTATTGATGGGGCCGAGGAAACGCAGAGTTGTGGATGATGAAGACTAGTAACTACCTGTCAGGCTAGCCCTAAAACGACCCATTTAATTTATCATACTTGATTGGTATTGTACGTGTCTCCATCTATCCATTCATCGATACTAACACCTGTAGAATCGTGAGAGGCGCTAACACTTCACTACGCATGGTGTTTAAAAATTGATTTTAGTATTCAATATTGCGCGAATATACTCGGAGAGAATCCACAAGATTTGAAACCCTATTCAGACTGTTTTACATTGAAGCAAAGGGCTAGTGAATAATAACTTTTAATTCTGAATTGGCCAATAAATAGGCATTCAGTAGGCTCTTTACTTGTCGACACTGGCACAAATATTCCACGTATGGGTGTTGAACGGTTTTAGGGTCAAGCATTATACCCAAATTACAACTGCCCTAGTACATAGATGGGTTCGCAGAACTGGAAATGGAAATGTTTCCCTCAATGGAACATGGGCTAGCAATAGAATTAATTCCCATAGCAGGGAATCCAATGAATACTGAATAATTGGTGGAGAATAATGTCCGAAGAATTAGATTCGATTGATGATAATTATCATCAAAGTAATTCCAAGTTCGCTAGATTTTTCCAACCGGGAAATGACTTACTAGGATATTTATTAATCAGTCTAACCATTATACTCTGGCTGTACAGAAATAATTTACAATCTATCAACATACTACTGGTTATTATTGCAGTACTTTGGGTGGCTGTTAATCTGTTGTCAAGAACAAAACTCTTCTCAAAGTATGGACTGGAATCCGGTAAATATGGCGTTAAAAGGCAGTTTATGTTGCTATCATTAATTCTTGTAATGCTTGTAGCATTTATTGTTGTTTCAGCAACAGTAGTTATGAATTTTGCAGATGAGTTTGGTGAAGAAGCTACTTCGCATGATTCACCGAATTACAAAGATGGTACTTTCCAGAATCTACAACCGACTAGCGTCTCAGATGAAAACACATCATTTTGGGGTACTTTGGGAGATTTCATGGTTGGTGATGATTTGAGGTCACCTAATGTCGAATTACCATCCAAAGAGTTTGAATTAATTGAATTAAATACTGGCGAAATCAGCGTTACTTGGTTTGGACATTCAACAATTTTATTGCGTTCAAACAATGTTACTATCATTTTAGACCCGGTATTTGGAGAAAGCGCCTTAGGTCCATTGTCATTAGGTCCAAGCGCATTCCCTTACGAGCATACATACAGTCTTGCTGATTTGCCAGAGATTGATTATGTGTTCATCTCACATGACCATTATGACCATCTGGATATGGATACAGTCAAGCATTTACAAGAATCTGAATTCTTTGTTCCTTTAGGTGTTAAGTCGCATTTACTAGGATGGGATGTCGATGAAGATAATGTCCAGGAATTAGATTGGTTTGATGAGGTCAATATCTCTGAAGATTTGCAGGTGGCGCTTACTCCAGCACGCCACTTTAGTGGTAGAGGGGTTGGGGATAGAGATAGTACTCTGTGGGCATCTTGGGTATTCAACCTCCATGACAAAACGATCTTTTTCAGCGGCGACACTGGGTACATGGAAGAGTTCGTAACCATTGGTGAAATGTATGGGCCTTTCGATATTGCTTTCTTAGAAGCCGGGCAGTATAATCTTGCATGGAGAGAAATTCACATGTTACCTGATGAAGTAGTGCAAGCAGGAATAGACCTCAATGCTTCAGCAATCCTTCCGATTCACAATTCTAAATTTGAATTATCACTTCACCAATGGGATGAACCGCTAGAATTGGTAACATCAGGAGGGGCGAAGAGAAACTTGACAGTTGCAACACCAATGTTCGGTGAGAGTTTCTTACTTGGAGAGCCAGTTCCAAATGACACATGGTGGAGAAATGTTTCACATGGCACTCCGCCATTCCTGAAAGAGAATCTACTAATTGGCATCATGCTCGCTCCTCTAAACATCGTAGGAATATTGTGGATAGTTATCCCAAGATTCAACAACCAATCGGATGAATCCGAAGAAGAATGACATTACCTTTTGTATGGCCAGCCATAGGAAGGTAGACCCTTTCAACTTATTTGGATTTATTTGTCTCAAGAATGCACTTTTCAAGATTCATCCCAAACTCGATATCCATCATCAGTTGAATACCAATGCGTTCCATCATTCGCAAGATACCAATTAATGCCTGCTTCATCACTTTCAAGCCATTCACCGTCTGGCAGTTCTTCCCAAGAACCTACGTGATTTGGGTTTGCGTGAG
>JAAZXA010000005.1 GCA_014240385.1 Methanobacteriota archaeon
GCGGCTGGTGGCCAGATGTACTATGATGGTGCTAATTTCAATGCAATTCTTGGCAAGACCAGCCCAGGATTAATGGGTTTTGATGCAGTTCACTATAACTTGCACAAGACCTTCAGTCAGCCACATGGAGGTGGTGGTCCAGGTTCTGGTCCAATCGGAGTTAAATCCCACTTGGCCGATTATCTTCCAGGCCCACTTGTCGGGCGTAGAGTGTTGGCCCAGAATGAAAAGAGCAATGCAAACGATGCATGGTATTACAATTGGTTTGAACCAAAAAAGAGTATTGGAAAGGTGCAAATGTGGCATGGAAACTCCGGTGCAGTCGTCCGTTCATGGGCATTTTACCGCCGCTATGGCAATGAATTGGAAACAATGAGTGAGCATGCTGTTCTCAATGCCAACTATCTGCGTCATCAAATCATTCAGGAGGCGAAGGCTGCAGGTGTTAGTGATGCCTTTACAGATGGTGCTCCAGCAGATGTTGTGAAACATGAGTTCACACTTTCTTTATCACCGCTTAAGGAAGACAAAGGTGTTGGAGCGATGGATATTGCCAAGGGATTGCTGGACCATGGATATATGGCGCCAACAGTTTACTTCCCATTGGTTGTTCCAGAATGTATGATGATTGAGCCAACCGAAACCGAATCAAAAGAAGTACTCGATGACTTTGCTGAGAACTTTGTCAAAGTCTTGGCTGAGGATGCTAAAGTATTGCATGCTGCTCCAAAATCAACACCAGTTGGCAGGGTTGATGAAGTTCATGCGGCTCGTAATTTATGGTTGAGACACGAAAAAGGGCGTCAATCTTGACGGCGTAGTAAAACTGCAGCAAGCCCAATAGTCAGCAGCATCTCTAATGGTGCTCCAAACCATGGCATTGAGTAGGATTCTTCCTCTTCGGATTTTTCACTTGAGACCTCGATCCAAGGAACACCCATTTCGATGGGGTCATAATCGCCTTCCAAAATGATAAACCATTCAACATCTCTTGGGATAATTTCGCTAACGAATTCATGTCCGCCATTATTGACCAAGAAATCATCTTCAATGCGAATACCGAATTCCATTTCTGCAATGTAGATTCCCGGCTCAATCGTTATTGCATCGATATTAGTCAAGAAATCTTGATTGTAGGTCAGGCCGAATAATGGGTCATCGACTCCTGAAGAAAGCAATGGCCTCTCATGCACACAGACACCAAAGCCATGTCCGAGGCTGTGAATGAAATACTCCCCATAACCCTTTGATTTGATATATTCACGTGCAAGGTTATCCAAAGTCCAAGCTTGTGTCCCCGCTTCAATCAATGGGAAAGTTAGGTTTTGGGCTTCATAGACTGTCATGTAAGCATCTAAGACAGTCTCGTTTGGCTGACCCAGTGAATATGTTCTGGTAATATCCGAAACCCAATCATCAACTCTTGCTCCAAGGTCAACTACTACTGCATCACCCATTCTAACTTGTCGAGGTCCAGCCCCCTTATTGTCGCCATCACCATGGGGGATTGCTGCATTTGAGCCGCTGGCGATGATGGTATCGAAAGAAGGCCAATCGGGATTTGTTCCATTTTCCACCATGGCTCTATCTACTTCTTCTCTGATTTGGGATTCTGTCAAGTTTTCACCCATCATCGCTCTCCACAGCATGAAGCGGGCGGTCTCTTGACCAATTTTGGAAATTTCAACTGTAGTTCTGATTGAGCCATCTTTGTCTGAGGAGAGCCCTTCTGCGGCAGGGGGTGCTTGATTTTCCCATATACGCTGCGGTTCGGTATCAAGGCAGGCGCTTGCTTGGGGAATCAGTAGGATTGCAAAAAGCAGTATCGCCACTAGGTGCATCTGCTTTGCCATGGGTGGGCGTCTTGACTATACCATGTAATTCTTTTTGATTACTCGACAAGTCTTTTGAACCCAACTGAGTCGAATATTCATGGCAGAGGGAGTAGGCGGCCGACCCAAAGGCCGTTTCCTTGATGGCGACCCCTTGTGGTGGGTCGCTCCAATCAAAAAAAAGGAAAGAAATGAAGAGGTAATTCTTCAAATGCGCTGGCTAGGGGATGGCCGCCGTTCAAGCCAAGATGATATCCCTCCAAATTCTTGGAAAGGCTGGAAAAGGCAGCGCTTAGAGCCTAAAATACAGAGTTTCCTTCTTCCTGTTAGTTGGTCATTATTGTTGACAGCAGTTGGAATGTTGTTCTTGTTATTTGACCAAAATAAAGGATATAGCCCATGGATTGGAACAGCATTAGTTTTGCTTTCCCCTCTTAGCATTATCATCGTTGCCTATCTATTATTGGATTCTCGGCAATCTGGTTCTGCTCGGGAATTTTTCGTTTCTTCTTTGAAGGACTTTTGGAATCTCTCTCTTCTTTCTTTGTTGACAATATCGCTTTGGTGGGCCTGGGATGGTAAGATAGACCCTTCCGACCCATTTTGGTTTATTTTTCTGGTTTTTTCAATTCTTTCTTGGTTGTGGTGGACTACACGATGCAGCCAATGTTTCTCAGTTCGGTCTTCTCGTTGGTTGATGCCGGTAGATAGTTCAAAGGAGGTTTCACTTACCAAAACTTGGTTAAGTAAAGTTTCTCATTCTAATTGGGCTGCTGGGGAATTGGCTAGGCTACCCTTAATGAATGGTTTTCTTAGATTGAGCGGAGACAGAGTGAACGGCGTTTCTTTCTTGGTATTGGAGTATATTTCTAAATTGGGTTGTTGTGCAGACCCTTGGGTTAGTGAAGACCAAGAGTTACCTCTGAAGGGTTTGGCTAACTTCTTTTCAATGGAAATTAATATGACTCCAATAAATACTCAATTAAGAGGTGTGGATATGTCATTTTTACATCAGTTAAAGGTTTCTTGGCCTGCATGGGCTAAGCCTGAGAAAGTTATTGATCCAGAAGAAGAGTAATTTGTTCACTTTTACTTTCACTCTCACCCTCACCGCAACCGACATCCTTTGAATGGTTGACGAAAGGTTGGGGATGGAATGGAGTTGAACTTACCACTGGATTTACGGGGCATGGCGGCATTATGGGTACATGGAGGGCATAAAGGTAGAGTTGTTTCGTGGCATGCACCGTGGCTAAGGGAAGAAGACCCTTTACCTCCCTCCTTGTTGAATGGTCTCTCTCCAATACGTCGAATGCGCTTACTTCGCTTGTTGTCTCTTGATGGTGCTGCTCATGGCCCTTGGCTTGCTCAAGCAGCTGGTACAGCCGCTCGCTTAGGGCGGCACCGGTTGGCTTGGAACTTGATGACTACATGGCTGGCCGGTGAATTACCTGTTCCAAGCGATGCTGTTGAGGCTCGCCGCTTATTAGATGTTGAAAGAGAGCGAATAAAAACCGTCCTGACTTGGAAACGAGAATGGCCAGAAGGAGTAATCCACTTAGAAGACTTTCCCGCTTGGTTAGTACTTCCCGCCATCCGTCAACTGCGCCGCATGGGCAGGAAAGGTTCCTTCCACTTACTCAGTGGGGGGCACTTACTCAAAGCAGGTAAATGGAGATGGTATATCCCTGCAGGTTCATGGAGGCCTAGCAAAGTTAGCGTAGAGGCTCCTGAGTTGATGAATCATTCAATACCTCATAGAATTCCTTCGGCTATTGTTTCGGCACCTTGATGAACTGCCCACTCTCGCAGCGCATCATGGACATTACCATCATGCTCGGCTCAAAATCCGACTTACCCATTGCTAACAAGTGTACGAAGGTATTAGATCAATTCGATGTTGAATACCAATTGAGAGTTGCATCAGCACACCGCTCCCCTGCCTTTGTTGAATCCATTGTCAAGGATGCACTGACTGATGGCAATCAAGTCTTCATCGCTATGGCAGGTCTTGCTGCAGCATTGCCAGGGGCAATTGCTGCTATGACCATAAAGCCAGTTATCGGTGTCCCGTGTGGCGGGAAGGTACCCTTCGACAGTCTACTGTCAATCGCTCAACTACCACCGGGTGTCCCTGCTGCGACAGTAGGTGTTGACCGTGGCGAGAATGCTGCTTGGTTAGCTCTTCAAATCCTTGGTTTATCTGACGCAGGCATCGCTGCTGCTTTGGCTGATGAGAAAATTGCTGCGGTTCGTAGAGTCGAAGCCATGGACCGCGAAGTACAGGGGTGATTGAATGTTTGACCCCAAACAATTCATTGAGGAATCGATTGCTGAATTGAAAGAGAAAATAACCCAAACTGCGATAATTGCATGTTCAGGGGGAGTTGATTCATCTGTTGCAGCAGCAATTGCAAATAGAGCAGTAGGTGATTTACTACATTGTGTCTATGTAGATACAGGGTTTATGCGCAAGTATGAAACTGATAATATCGAAGAGATGCTTGATGACATTGGTATTAACTTGACAATTGTTAAGGCCGGAGATAGATATTTTAAGGCCTTAGAAGGAGTTTCTGAACCAGAGGCAAAGCGTAAAATCATCGGTGGTCTTTTCATCAAAATTTTTGAAGAAGAACAGCAAAAAGTCGATGCTAAATGCTTAGTCCAGGGGACAATCGCCCCAGACTGGATAGAATCCGGAGGCGGCGTTCGTGACACTATCAAGAGTCACCACAATGTCGGTGGTCTTCCAGAAGATATGACCTTGATTGTTGTTGAGCCTTTGCGCGACCTCTACAAGGATGAAGTTAGAATGGTTGCAAGAGAATTGGGAATCGCAGTTGCAGAACGTCAACCCTTCCCTGGACCTGGCTTGGCAGTTCGTTGCCTTGGCGATTTGACCCCCGAACGCGTTGAAGTTTGCCGAGAGGCATGTCATATTGTTGAGACGGAATTAGAAGCTGCAGCCGAAGCTGGATTGATTGAAATCCCTTGGCAGTATTTCGCAGCTCTCCTACCAGTGAAATCAGTTGGTGTACACGGGGATGTTCGTGCTTATGGCGAAACAGTTGTTGTCAGAGCAGTAACTAGCCTTGACGGAATGAGCGCCCGTTATTCACCAATTCCTCATGATGTCTTAACAAAAATCTCTACCCGAATAACAAATACTGTGAAAGGGGCTGTAAACCGGGTTGTTTACGATATCACCCATAAACCACCTGGCACGATTGAATGGGAATGAACTCAAACCAATTCTGCATCCAAAATAATATCCTTGACTTCTGCCTTCATTCTTGAAGCAGTATTAAGCAAGGATGCGCGAGAAGTTTCAACCAATGGTGGAGGCGATGTTGCTTCGACAATTGTAGCCTCAATGGCATGGGGTGTAGCCTCCTTTTTCTTTTCTCGCCAATTCTGAATCGCCTGACGGGATTGTTCATTCATCCCAAGCATTATGGTTAGGAAGAAGATTGCAAGCAAAGTTGGCAACCACCAATTGGTTGCCATCCAATCAAAGAAACTTGTGGCCCCCTCAAGATCGGAGTTTGAAGTACTAGTAATATGGCTAAAGTATATTTTGTCCATAGACACAGTGGTTGTTTTTGCTCCTGAAACCGACCAATCTCTAGATTGATTCAAATCCATGCTGACTTTTCCTGGTGCTAGCCAAACTTCTACTTGAATATTGTAAGGAGACCTAGGTCCGATGGTACTTGGATTAGGGGTTAAGCAGGTGCCAATGGCATTTCCTTGAACGTCATATGCCCACCAAGCCCCTTCATCTGTACCGCCGACGAATTCAATTTGGTCGCCACTGACGTCGGGGCTCTCATAAGTTTCATCGCTGTCTGAATCAAGTGCTAACCTAAGGTTGGCCCCAGTAGGGCATAGAATGCTACTTGCCAGTGGAGAATAATCTAAGGTAGCGGTTACTCTTGTTGTTCCTGCCGGAATCCAAACCTCCTTGCGGTGAGCACTTGCCGGTGGGAAACTACTGCCTGAAGAGAATACTGCAAATTCACCATCCCAAAAAGCATTCAACTGGTCGCCATCATCAACATCAATTTCATCATGGAGGATTGTTGTAGAGTCATTATAGGCCTCCCAGATACTTATTTCAGGATTAACTTCACGTAATTGTTCCACCTTCAAAGCCAATTCAACTGCGGCTTCAGAATCAATTAAACCGTAGCCCTGAACAAAATCGAATTCCTTTCCATTCAATCCAATATTACTGGAGGATGCCAAGTTTTCACCATCTGTAATTAGGTTTGATGTCAACTTCAAAACCAATTCAACTTCATGGATAAAACGTTTAGCCATCACAGGTGGAGAGAGACCTGATGGGTCATGCAACTCCACATCGCCTTCCTCCGAAAGGTCTTCATCGACATCACTCATCTTCAATGAAGGAGCGGCTTGAAACATCAAAGCAACAAGGCCTGCCACATGTGGTGTAGCCATGCTTGTACCACTAATTGAGAGGTAGTAGTAGTCTAGATCGCCACTGGCCGTATCTCCTGCACCTGTGCCTCCACCAATCATAGTTGTTCGAGCAGCAGCACTCCAGATATCAACACCTGGAGCTGCAATATCCGGCCATGTAGTGATATCGCTCTCCATTCCTCTACTAGAAAAATCAGCCATACCTATTCCATTTCGGTTTGAGGCCGCGACTCCGATAGCACTTGGAACCTTGGCGAAGATATTGGAACGGTCATCTTCACCAGTGCCGCCATCATTACCATTGGCGAATATTACTACCACATTATTATCATAGGATAATTTCTCAATAACTTGTACTGTAACATCGTTTCGGTCATAGGAATCGAATGGGAACCCGGGCCCCCATGAATTGGTAACCACTTTGATATTCCACGCTTCCTGAGTATTAGAACCGGGTGCAGATAATTCGTAAGTTCGCTCTAGTCCGGAGTATTCATCGATTGTAAATGCAGCCTCTCCCATCGACAACCCGATTAGCCAAGCATTTGGAGCAACCCCTAATTTATCACCGGCACTAGCATCACCATTGCCTGCTACAGTACCAGCAACGTGAGTCCCATGGCCACTTGATGTGTCTGAATTCTGTAATGGAATCCATGCAAAAGCAGGGGTCGTAGAACCAGAACCTTGGTCCAATTTTGCATTGTAAATAACTTTGTCACCGGCTTGTGGCTTGTTTGGACTATTGGGGTTTTGTGGATTATAATCAAGGTCTGGATGAGTTGCATCAATTCCCGAATCAAGAACTACCACAGTGACTCCATCACCTTCGATAGTTGGGTGGCTGGAATGTTTACCTCCAGCCTTAGTGAGTAGTTCGCGGTCCCATACATTTCTGGCTTTGATTACGTCAACTGTATTGTTCATGTGTTGTTGTAGAGGGGCGTTCCATTCGACCCAAAGGATTTCTGGTTGACTGGATAACTCAGCGATTGCAGAGGCTGGACCGCGTGCGAAAACGCTTGGGACAACTTTAGTTAAGTGTAGACCAGTGACTCCTTTTTCCGCTAGCCATTCTATTTTTTCGGGAGTTGCTGTTCGGTCATCGAATTGGATTATTACTTCGAGAATTGTTGCTTCAGAAGTAGATGAGAGGATGTGCTTGAGGGCTGGGTCAATTGGGTCTGAAATGAGGAGGTTAGGTTGAGTTTGCTTTGATTCAACCTCCGCATCCTGAACAGGTTCTGACTCCACAAAAGGAGTTGCAGAAGATGCTAACAAGCATCCGAGGACGAAGAGGATACCTATTAGCGGGGCTATCTTCATCGATTAGGCCTGCCACCTTGCTGCTTTGAAGGCATCGAATTAGTGGGTGAGGTGATACGCAGTTTAAGGCGCATGCAGCCGTCCTAACAAAAAAACAAAGCGCCGCTTACAGGGTTCGAACCTGTGACCTTGGGATTAACAGTCCCACGCTCCACCAGCTAAGCTAAAGCGGCACGAGTCGCCCGAATCGCACTCTCCTTATCACCGCTACGCTTGACGGCTATGGTTATTCTATGACTTCAATTAGTCTATCAGGGACAGAAACCGGAGATGATGATACCATAATGCATGATTCAAGTCGAGTCATGATTTCTTCACTTAATTCGTCGTTTTGATGTTCAACTGCCAATACGAGGTCCCCTTCAGAGACTTGAGTACCAACCACTGCATGAATAATCGCCCCAACTGAATGGTCTATTTCTTGACCTATTTCGCTTCTTCCTGCTCCAAGTTCAGATAATACCTTGGCTAATTCCATGGCGTCTATATCTTCGACCCAACCATCGATATTGGAGCGTAATGAGAATTCATTTGCACCAGTTTCCAAGTAATCTCGCATTTGATTGATTACATCAATAGTTACACCATGAGTCTCGCACATCAAATCCCAATGATGTTTCGCTGAGCCATCACTTAAGGTACTGAGGATCTTTATTTGACCTGCTTCCACCGTATCTACTAGCCCTGCCATCTGTAGTAAGTGCCCACCTTGCATGGCGATTAGTGAGATTGTATCCCATGAACCAGAACCTTCGAGGATATCTAATATTTCCAAAACTTCATGGGCATTTCCAATATGGCTGCCAATTGGTTTTTCCATTCTAGTTAGCAATGCCCTAACTTCAATCCCCACTCCTACACCGACTTCAATCATTGATTTCGCAAGGGTTCTGGCCTCCTCCAAATTCTTCATGAAGGCAGCACTTCCAACTTTAATGTCTAGAACTAAACAGGATAACCCTTCGGCGGACTTCTTTGAAATAATTGAGGCCGTGATTAGAGGTATAGAGGGAACAGTGGCAGTTACATCGCGAATTGCATATAGGATGCTATCTGCAGGAGCGATATTGGTACTTTGGGAATAAATACAACATCCTGCAAACCCAATAGAGCGGCGAATATCCCGTTCATTACCAGATGTAGTATAGCCTGGAATTGATTCTAATTTGTCAATTGTGCCACCTGTATGAGCAAGCCCTCGCCCTGCAATCATAGGAACTTTGAGGCCGCAGGCAGCCAAGGCTGGTGCAAGGACTAGACTCATCTTATCGCCGACTCCACCGGTTGAATGTTTGTCAACAATGAGTGGAGAAAGCCCTTGCCAATCGATAACTTCACCAGAATCACGCATTAATTTTGTCAATATGATTCTCTCTTCCATACTCATTGAATTATTGTAAACGGCCATCAACCATGCTCCTAATTGTTCAGCGCGTATACTACCATCACAGACACCATCTACAACAAATGCTAACTCATCTTCTGATAATTCCTTACCATCCCGCTTATTGGCTATGATGTCAGGCATTAGCATCTATTCACCTCAGGAAGTCAAACCTATTTCTCTGAGCCGTTGCAGCAGATATTCACCGGCGGTTATCGAATCGTAAAGTTGAACGCCACCTGTTAGCGCAACAAAATGGGGGTCGGGAGTCAAATCAACCTCATTTCTTGGGTGTACAAACATCGGCATAGAATATCTCGCATCTTTTGAATCATCGGGGTTAATGACTCTATGAGTAGTACTCTTGAACAGGCCGTTGGTGATGTTTTGAAGCATATCTCCTGAATCGACAATGATGTGGTTATGATTGGCTGCAACACTTATCCAACTGCCATCGTGGTCC
>JAAZXA010000004.1 GCA_014240385.1 Methanobacteriota archaeon
AACAATTCGGCATCTCAAGATTTAACTCTCAGGGTAGACCTATATCATCGTGATTCTCAAAGCAATACTCAAAGTCCCAGTGATGCAACAATAGATTTGGCCCCTGATGATGACAGCCTTGAGGCTCCAGCACAGTTGAAGATAAAGTCCACAGTAGAGAACCCAGGTAGTCTAGTATTCTCAGATACTGTACAAGTTACTTGGACCTTGAAAAATGGTAGTGGAGTTGAGATGGCAACTGAATCCGAACAAGTCGGCGACGGACAATCTGCAACTTGGGAGAATCAGCAAAATACACCAGAGACTGCGGTATGGACTTTAGAAATAAATATTGACGCGGGTGGAAATAGCGAAGATGTCAATGTCACAAGTGAATTATGGACTGTCTATGAAGAAGATGAGTCAGAACCAAATCCTGAACCACCTATTCCTGAATAAGTGAAAGTGAAGTGAAAGTGAAAAAGTGTATCACTGCTTGACATTTATTTTTTATTTACACTTCCAGTTTTGTTTTCTACCCTCCTAACCTCATTCATATAGGGTTGCTGAAAAAGCCATTCTAACGACAGGTGAAGAATACATGGCGACAAAGACGAAGACGAAGAGTTCAAGCAACGCCGCTGACAAGGCGGTAGAAGAAGAGATTGAGATTACCCCCGAGGTGAAGCGGTTGACAGAAGAAGAGATGGGCGAATTAACCATAGAAGATCTGCCTGGTGTAGGTCCAGCTACAGCAGAAAAATTGCGTGATGCTGGCTATGAAGAACTTCTGGCCATCGCCGTAATGACTCCGGCAGACTTAGCAGAGTCAGCCGAATTAGGCGAAGCAGTAGCCTCAAAGATAATCATGGCCTCTAAGAAAATGGCTAATATTGGTGGATTCGTTAGTGGCGACGCCCTATTAGAAAGGCGCCGTGAAGTGCTGAAACTTTCGAGTAAAGTCCAATCCATAGACGACCTACTCGGTGGTGGCTTTGAAACTCAAGCGCTAGTGGAAGTTTACGGTGAGTTCGGTTCAGGTAAAACCCAAATCGGACACCAACTAGCAGTTAACTGCACCCTGCCACTCGCCGAGGGTGGACTTGATGGTGATGTTTTCTACATAGATACTGAAGACACATTTCGCCCAGAGCGCATAACCCAAATGGCTAGAGGGCATGGCTTAGATCCTGAAGCCGTCTTGAAAAGAATTCATGTAGCCCGTGCATACAACTCTGCGCACCAAATGCTGCTAGTAGATGAAGTCAAGAGAGTCTCCAAAGGCCTCAACGTAAAAATGGTAATTGTCGATTCCCTTACTAGCCATTTTAGAGCGGAGTACATAGGCCGTGGGATGTTGGCAAATAGGCAACAAAAGCTGAATAAACACCTCAAGGAACTAAAGCAACTTGCCGATATTAACAATGCCCTCATACTAGTAACCAACCAAGTGCACAGCAGACCTGATGCCATGTGGGGAGACCCTACAAAGCCCATCGGTGGCCACGTTCTTGCGCACGCAAGCACATTCCGCCTATACTTACGAAAGGCCAAAGGTGGTCGTAGAATTGCACGCTTAGTAGACTCTCCAAATTTACCTGATGGAGAATGTATCTACCAGGTCTGCGAAGATGGACTAAGAGACTAATCACAAACCTTTGTCTACTCAAGTATTGTACTGTTGACAGGCTCCACACCAGTGGAAATCATGTCCTTGATGCGCTACGACTTGAGTAGTCCCACCACAGCGGGTGCAGACGGGTTGGGAAATGGGACTCAACTCTGGAGATGCGGAGTCATCAAGGAGAGAAATCTCCTCAGAATCACGACGCTTCAACAGCAGGGTGGCGGCTCCGATAAGGAGTACCAGCCCGGCTGCCCCGCCCCACACCAACAATGAATTATCGGACTTTCCAGACTTGACTTCTATCTGGCTACTTGAATTACTGTCATTTTCAGAATTGTTTTCCTCGGGAGCAGGTGAAGGTGGATTGCCGGTTTCATTTTTGATTTCCTCTGGTAATTCCTCACCACTATGATTCGTCCATTGTTCTATGGTGGTTGAGTACTGTAAATTAGTTGATCTAACTACAATAATTAATCTAGTTGGGCCGCTTCGTTCGATGTATCTTAATTCTTCAACATATCCAGCAGGTGCTGGATTAAATGAGAGGCTTGCATTTCCAATGCATAATTCATCACAATCGATAGATTCATTCAATTCAATAATGAAAACTTCAATCATCTCGGTATTTGCTCCTCTTGAATGCCAAGATATTTTCACTCTCCATTGTGTAGTATCGGAAGTAACGAAGATGTCTAGGTTTTCAGGCAACGAAGGCTCTGGGTCTCCTTGGCATACGCTTGCATCTTCTGGATAATTATCTATTTCGCTGACATCTATGCTGTCAGGTGGACAGCCATCTCCATCTAAATCAGACCAAGCAAGTGGGTTTTGTGGAAACGCATCTCCCATTTCAAGCCTCAACCCATCATCTCCTATTGTAAATGAATAATTATCACCATAACTATCCCCATCTTGGTCATTACATTGATGAGAATTACTTGGAAATGCATCACCGATATCAACTCTCCACAATCCATTCAAAGACCATGAATGATTATCCCCACAACCATCCCCGTCGATATCGCTCCATTGGCTAGAATCATCAACAAATGCATCGCCACTTTGGTTTACCCGTAATTCATCAACAATATCGAAAAAGTAATTGTCACCATAACTATCCGAATCGCTATCATTCCATTGACTAGGATCTTCATCAAATGCATCCGCAATTCCGATAGGATGTGGAGGCCAATCTTGGTCTGCATCGGACCAGCCATCTGAATCTGAATCTAAGCAACCCAATCTATCATGGATACTCCTGCCTGAAATAGTAGGGCATAAGTCTCCATCGCTTCCATTTTCATTATCACCATAACCATCACCATCACTATCAGCCCATTGAGATGGATCTTCAGGCCATAAATCAACTGAATCTGGTTGGCCATCTCCATCAGTATCTTGCATCCAGACGGTCCATTCACCTGTACTATTTGCAGCAATATATCGTTTATTTAAGGCGATTCCTGTTATTGCCACACCGCGTGGGATTCCTTCTGTTGACCACGAATCAATCAGGCTGCCATTGTTCGCATCGTAAACCAAAATTTCTCCTTCACTTGAATCTGAAGCCATTCCTGAACCAATGATTACCTCTGGTTCCCCTAGGGAAAAACCAGCTGAAAATCCTTCAAAGGAAATCGACCTACTCCACACTTCAGAACCTCCATCGATGTCGAATAGTACAACTCTCTTGTCCCAACCTACACTTAGGAGTAAGTTACTCCTTGGAGACCATTCTACTACTCCCGTATAATTTCCATGACTATGTGGACTCTCTAATTCTATCCAGTCAGATGGAGATGCCTCAGAAGTTTGCCAAATTCTTATTTTCCCCGTTTGCTCTGCAGTAGCGAGTAATGTTCCATCTCTGTTAAATTCCATCACCCAACAAGTATTATCACAATCCCATGTATTTGCAACCTCCCATACTTGAGTATCAGTTCTAGTCAAAACTCGGACCTTTCCACCAGTCAAAGAATCGCTACCATCAACTACACTGGTGATAACTAGTGTGTCTTTATCTTTGACTGCTAATCTACCAAATATTTCGAATGCGCCCAACGTTTGAGTATCGAAGTTTTCCTCTGAGTCTGCAATTGGACACCATTGGATTAAGCCATCTGTATAGCCGATAACTGCTTTTTCCAAGTTATCATCCACCAACCATTTGACACTTTTCACATATGGGACATCTTGGCTAGAGTCTCCCCAATTGGGGTGCACACAGGACTGTATTTCTTTTCCTGATTTAATGTCTTTAATACTCAGAGAACCAGAACCTTTGGCTATAGCCACTAATATCTCCGATGGAGATATTTCGAACTCCCTCATTATGCTTGAATCATGGGCAGGATAGCCTCGGAATTCTGCCATGGACCAAATGACGACTGTCCCGTCTTGGCCAACGCTTGCCATTTGATTCCCACTAGCATCGATATCCAGTGCTCTAATGTCAGAGCGTGAACTTCGATATGCATGCCAGCCCTTTTTCTCAACGATTTCTCCGGCTGCATCCAATTTCAGGACCTGCCCTTCATTCAGCAAACCAACATATAGGCTATCGGTCAAAGTAGACCATGCTATTCTGGTAACGCTTTCTTCTAATGGGGTATACCATTCAAGTTGACCATCTTCAATAAAATGAGAGACTACGCTTTCCCCACTGCTCTTTGTCCATGCTACGCTGTATTGAGAACTACCTTTCCAATCTAAATGCCATCCTGAAGAGCCAGTGGCAATATTATGCAGGGTAGTTTGTTCAAGGCTAACTGAGTCATAGACGCGGATACTATCTCCTCCGCTTGACCTTTCAATTGTAGCAATTGAGGCGCCATCTTCTGACCACCTGCAAACTTTGACTATGTCTGGGGTTTGTAATGAGATGCTGTTTTTCTCAGTTGAAAGGCCCAATAAATATGCTGTATCAACTACTACTATTTCCCCTCCTGAGGCCGGCCTTCCACCGCAAAAAACCACTCTAGTTCCATTGGCTGAAACTTCCATATCATGCCCCCAATTCTGCTCAATGCCAGTCATATTACTCGACCAATGACCTGAACGATGCTCAATTAGGTCAGAAGGTCTTGCTGAACCATCATCAAATAAGGTGTAGACATCCCAATTATGACGTTGATCGAGTGTGATAACATGGCTTTCATCCAACCAATCTACCCCTAGTAATTGCATATGGTGATCTACCCTCATAACGACTCTGCCATCACTGTTATTCCACACACTAAGAGTACCATCCAACCCGACGGCTGCAATATCTCGGGAGATATCAGTGCCTTTGGCATCACGAACATAACCGGGGGACCAAGCTACATCCCACATAACAGAAGCAAGACTTGGTTGCCAAACTGAAAGAGCCATTTTTTCTGGAGATGCAGGTGATTCTTCTCGGATCCAATCATTATTTCTCCCTTCATCAGCAATAACTGGAATTGTAGTAAATGGAACCAATAGCATTAGCAATGATAGGATCAAAGCCCCGCGCCCACTGCCCATAAAATCAACCGGCTCTCACGTTGGCTTGATACTAACGCCACTTTGTTCGCCTCTCTTTAGAGGTTAAGAAATCCCCTTCAAAGCCCTTTCACTTAGGGTCATCTTGAAAGAGGCTAGAGGCCGCATCAGTAGCATGAAGCACTTGATAGAGCGCGTTTTAAGCCTTGAATCAGAAGGCGTTGTAGAAATAATAACTCCTGAAAATGAAGATTCAAAAGCAAATGATGGCGAGTTACGTAAGTTGCTTGAGACACTCCAGCCTAGAATTCGAGTTTATGGAGTTGGAGGTGCGGGATGTAATGCAATAAGTCGCCTTTGGGGTGAAGGGTTATTTTCATCAAAATATGTCACTGGATATGCCATTAACACAGATGCTCAAGCCCTTCTCTTAACTGAAGTCGAAGAAAAAATCCTAATCGGAAGAAGTGCGAGAGGACGTGGAGCAGGTGGAGACCCAACAAAGGGGGAAGCTGCAGCATTAGAGAGTGAGTTTACCTTGCGCAAAATTACAGAAGATACTCAATTGGCAATTATCACCGCAGGAATGGGAGGCGGTTCAGGGACAGGGGCTGCAGGCCACATCGCTCGTTTAGCCAAGAAGCAAGGTGCATTGACAATAGCAGTGGTAACATATCCATTTGATTCAGAAGGGGGTCTGCGCCGACAAAACGCAGAATGGGGATTGGAACGCCTACGGGAACACTGCGATACAATCATCGTTATTCCAAATGAAAGGTTACTTGAGATTCAAGGTGTGAAAGATTTACCAATCGCTGCGGCTTTTAGAGTAGGAGATGAACTACTTGTTCGTTCAATAAAGGGAGTTACTGACCTGCTAACATGTGATGGAATGGTTAACCTTGACTTTGAAGACCTGCGTTCTGTGATTAGCACCGGCAGTGGTGTTGCAATGATTGGAATTGGTGGGGCCAGTGGAGAAAATAGAGCAGAGAGAGCCACCTTAGAGGCTCTACATAGCCCATTGCTAGAATTAGACCTCAGTGATGCAAGAGGTGCACTAATCAATGTCGTTGGTGGTCCTGACTTAACTTTAGGTGAAGCGGAAACTGCAGCCCAAATCATCAAGTCTAAAATTAACGATCATGCAAGAATAATTTGGGGCGCAGCGGTCGAGGAAGATGCGGGAGATGAGGTGAGAGTCATGGTAGTATTGACTGGAGTAAAGAGTCAACAAATTTATGGCTCAAGTGAAAATACTCAACTAAAAGCACTTCGTTCAAAGCATATTGAGTTTGTCAACTAAAGATGTTGACTTGATATCAGAGTTGCTCTGCCAGCTTCAAGTAATTTCCATTTCCTTGCCTTACCGCGGCCATCTGCCTGTACTAATCCTCTTTCATCAAGTTGCTTCATGTGGTATGACATCAACTGCCTTGAAGTTTTCATTTTTAGGCGTAATTCGCCACTTTTCATGCCCAACTTCCCTGCTGAATCAAGAACTTCGAGAATCGCTTGTTGCATTCCAACAACTGGTTGCTCAATTCTAGATAGCGTCTTTGGGTCAATTCCGCTTGAAGCAAATCTTCGCTTGTGGCTGTCTAACCAAGACATTATTCTACCTTCTTTTTCCAAGGCATGAAGGTGATGAGCAGTAACTCCATTTGCTAATGAAAGTGCATCCCTTAAAGCCGAAAAATGAATGCCTGGGTGAGCTTCAATATAGCCTTGAATCCGACCTCTAGTAAAAGTCCCAGTCTCTCCGCGTTGAGATATTGCCAGAACCGGTCCAATAACAGCCAACATCAAACTCATTCTACCTGCTTCAGATGCTACCAATGCAGTCAACATTGTACTCATTATTCCAACTGCCATAACGGCTGCTAAACTCAAGACTACAACTCTTGTTGCTGGCATTATCCATTTTCCTACATCTTCACTTGCAACTTGTTCATTATTTTCAGGGGGGGTCTCTTGCATTTTCTCGGGTGATGCCGCTATTTCTTCATCTCCTTCTTGATTTGATTCGGTTGTTGAGTCTTGTTCACTTTGATCGTTTGCACCTGCACTATCTTCTGGTTGGTCTTCTGCTTGCCCATCGGTTGACTGGTCTGCTGAGTCGCCATTTGATTGCCAAGCATCTAGGTTTTCAGGTAGGCTGGGTATCCCCGCTATACCGCAGAATATCATGGTTAGAAGCAGCCCTCTCCATAG
>JAAZXA010000003.1 GCA_014240385.1 Methanobacteriota archaeon
CCAAATATCAACTCTGTCAGATTATGCCATAGGTAGGCCTCGACTGTCTGAATAACAGCCAAAGTATTGGATGGTTGAGTGAGGAACCAGTAGAACATCTCCAAAACCAAAAGAGCAAGCGGGATTTTGAGGTAGCGAAGTCCCAACCTGCCGACTTCAGGCCATGACATATCGTCATCAGCACGTTTAGTCGCAGTCTCCATCATGCCCACACAAGATGCGCTCGCCTTTGAGTCATGTGGTGATAAATCTGCGAACTAGATAGTCGCCGGATTGAAAAGGGATATCCATGAGGTTGTAGTGATGCTAGAGCCGCTTCCACTTGGCAAGGGTGCTATTGATGAAGCTAGTAAAAGGATTGACGTCATCGGTTTCCTCTGCCCGATACCCATTGCAAAGACAAGAGAGGCGATAGCAGAAATGGAAACTGGAGAGGTATTAGAAGTCTGGGCGGATGACCCTGAAACTCTACATGATATGCCAATATTATTGCAGAGGATTAATGCGACCCTTCTTTCAGTGGAAACAGATGCGGGAGAGTACAGGTATCTCATCAAGGCGGGAGGGAGCAACATGACAAACGATGTGATTCAGTTAATTGAACAGCAGTCTGTTCCATCTACTGCTCGCCTCCCAACGTCGAGTGGTGAATTTCAAATCCGAGTATTCCATGAACAAAGCACTGGCCTTGACCACGTTGCTTTGACCTTGGGTGAAATGTCTGGCCCCGACCCTGTATTGGTACGCATGCATTCGGAGTGCTTGACAGGAGATGCCTTTGCTAGTTTGCGTTGTGATTGTGGCGCCCAGTTAGAAACTGCAATGGCGGCAATTCAAGGCCAAGGCTGGGGTGCATTGCTATATTTACGCCAAGAGGGAAGAGGAATTGGTTTACATGCTAAAATTCAAGCATATCATTTACAAGACAAAGGAGCAGACACTCTCGATGCAAATTTGATGCTTGGATTACCAGCAGATGCTCGTGATTACAAAATCGCCGCTTCTATACTCAAGGCACTAGATATTCCGAGAGTTAGTCTATTGACGAATAACCCCGATAAGGTAGAGCAATTGTCAAAATATGGAATCGACGTGGTTGAGAGAATGCCATTGGTGGCAGGAATTGGAGAAGATAACAGGTCATATCTATCCACCAAAGCCGAACGGATGGGGCACCAATTGAGCCAAGATGAACTTCAGAGTTGAAACTCATTCAATTTTTCGAATTCCCTTTGGAGCGAAAACGAAGAATCCAGCAATAAGGGCAATGATCAATCCTACAGTGGCACTAATTTTCACTTCATTTGTCAGGCCTGCAGAAACTGAATCGGTACCAGTTGCGGTAATTTCAGGTTTAGTAATTGAGATGACTTTTGAGGCATTGTTATTGGATTCGTCAGATTCTCTAATCGTCAGGCCATGGTCTAAAACAACTGTCAAAAGCACAACATCATCATTGGTAGGAACCTGCCAGTTACAAACTACTCTACGTAATTGCCCAGGAGCGACAAGGTCAATGATGGCCACATCGAATAATTGACCATCTGCAAGGCATCTGATAGAAATGAAATCAGCATCAGCCTGTCCTTGGTTACGAATCCATCCTATTACCTCTACAACATCACCGGCTTCAACATGGTCAGCAGAATCCGAGACTTCCACAGATTCAACATAGATATCAGGAAGCGCCATCGCTACCACAGTGACCACTTGTGAAACAGTATTTATTCCATCTGAAATTGATATTGTTAATTCCCACTCTCCTGCGGTGGCAGGTTGAAGTTTCATCCTTCCTGATTCAAAAGTTGCCCAAGAGTAATCAAAACTCACCGATAATTCATTGTCGCTATTGTCGATATCTGAAAACTCTAAATCAACGGTTGTTGTTGAAGGTAAGGATACTAGTATTTCCGAAGCCAAGGTTGAGAAAACAGGTGCGTCGTTTACATTTTGGACTATAACAGTAAATTCTTGACTCCATGTATTTCGTTCTGCCATACCCGGTCTATCCATGACGGAAACGCTGATTACAGCCTCTCCACTTGCTTCGGGGACAAGTTTTATTCGGACTTGGTCTTCTATGATATCCGCCTCTATAATACTAACATCCGAGGAGGTCACAGCCAGTTCTAAATCCTCAACAGCAGTTAAATCATCTGTGCATTGTACTGGAAAAATTCGTCCTGCTCCATCTTCTGTCAATTCAAAATCAGCGATGAAGTCGCAATTTGGAGTTTCATCCCATGAGAGAGAATAACCACCATCCATTTTCAATTCACTAATTTCTACTACCAAATCTTTTGCACTACCGCCGTCGTCCCAAGTAAATGCTGATGCTAGATGGAGAATTAATGATTCACCATCAGCAGGTAAAATATCCCCAATACTAACACTATGTGAGTATGTACCTACGGTGCTTATGCTAAAACGGTGGACCAACTCATTTTGCATTGAAATTTGTACTCGGCTGTTATTTGAAATAATTGAATCAGCATCACCATGAACATTGATACTAATGTGGAGGGTTGGGTCATTAATATCAAGGCGAACTCTTTCAATGCAACCATCACTTAATTTCACTTTAACCTGAAGATACTCTGAGGCAGGGAGAATCGAGGAGAATGTAGTTTGGGACCAAGCGGACCAACTCAAGCCATCATTTGATGAACTGACTTCTATGGAACCGGTCCAAGTACCCGCACTTGAAATTCTACCCCAGTTCTGGCCATACGGGCGTTGGACTATCTCAGAAGTCCAGGTTCCTTCAACTCCTTGGTTTGAGGCCTCTAAGCCACATGATGTCAATGTCAAATCTTGCCAGACACCATTTGTCATATTCAAGTCCATTATTGGGAGTTGTAAATCAGGGATCTCTAATTCTGCCACAGAAGTTTCTACTCCCCAGGATGGCGTTTGGTGGACTACTCTAATTCCAACTGCATCAATCTGAAGTTGTGAATCATCTGTGCTTCCAACACTCACATAATCTAGAGTTATTTCAGCACCTGAAATAATTGACCATGTCCACTCAAAAGATGAACTAACATTAATTTCCCAATAGGGGGAATTCATCTTGTCTACAGCCGCCTGAGTATGAGCCCAAGTTTTTATCAATTCATTATTTCCAGAATCATCGATTGAAAATCGAACAGAATCTTGTGTGAGTGCATCTGGGATGGTAAAGGAAACAACCAGAAAAACATCATGTAAGGCTGTACTTTCAGCGGCTGACACATCAAAAGTATTGACTACGATTTCAGGACCTAGTGTCCAAGAATATGTGCCATCGGGTGCACCTACCGCGCCGCCGCCATATTCAGAAGCATTTTCTTGTGCCCAAAATGTCGAGGATTCCATCTTCAAAGGGCGGCTATGAGTGAAAGAGACCTTTGAATCGGCAGACATACCTGTGGTGAACTCGGCTGCATCGCCACTCCATGCTTGGTTTGTGAAAACCCATCCATCTGAAGATAGAATGCTACTATCCACTAATTCAAAGGATTCCATTGAATCAACGACTCTTGCAGAAGCTGGAATTGCTACCAATAAGGGCAATAAGAGGAAGGCCACCAAAATTACTGAGACTCTATTTTGACTCGCCATGACCTATGGGCTACCTGCGCTCCCCTTCAAAGTCGTGGTCTTATGCTTGCAGTTAAGCGCACAACCTTCAAACGGTCATCGACGGTCGCCGGCTTACTCGATGGCTGTGGTAGTGTAGGGGTTAGCACGGTAGGTTGTGGTCCTGCCGGCCCGGGTTCAATTCCCGGCCACGGCCCCATCGAGCAATATACAACGTTGAACACTCTCTGAGGACGTAACCTTGGAGCGTAAACAGTGTAGTTCTTTTTTATGACGGTTTGAGGTTCGAATCACTTGCCGTTCGGCGTATAAACACTAAAACCGAGGGAATTATCATAAGTGGTCCGAGTTAGAAGAGGCTACTCTTCCGGCTGTGGGGGCCATGTGGACTTGTTTCACAGGAGGGGTGAAAGGAGTGTGGGAAAACCATGAGTGAACTAAAGATTCGCATCGAGACCGATGAATGGACCTATGAGGAATACGTAGAGGCTTGAACGATATATTGGAGTCAAGCCTTGAATCTGGGATATACTCCAGGATTGAGAAGTACGCAGTTTGAGCGTGCCACTTCGCCAGAATCTTTTGCGCTGATTTCCTCAGTGCTGAAGAGCAATTCTGCTAGAGCGACTAATTCCCCCTTCAGAGTGTAAATGGCTACTTCATGGCCGGCTTTTACCGAATCAGGCATAGATATTAATCCCGGCTTCATTAATGGCGAGCCGTGAGCAAGGCTTGCTGCTGCTGAATCTTTAACGATGATTTTGGGATATCTCCTTGTCAGTAATTCCATTGGCTGAATTAGACGCATTAGGGCTTCTTCTTGGCCCTTTTCCTGCCAGAGCCAGACGGCATCAGCTAATTCTTGCATACTAACACAGTTCTCTAAGTTGAAAATTCCGCTTCTGTTTCTTCGTAATTCAACCAGTTCACAGCGGCGGTTGATCAATAGCCCGATATCCCTAGCCATCGTACGGATGTAGGTCCCAGCCTCACAATCTATTTCTAAGACTAAATATTCACCATCGTTATCGAGTATTTCGAGTTTTTTAATGCGTCTTGTTCTAACTTGAACCTTTACCGCCGAGATGTCGGGTGGTACATTGTAAATCCGCCCCCGTTGTCTTTCTATAGCGGCATAAAGTTGCTCTTCATCAAAACCTCCATGGACTCTCAGGACTGCAATGTAGGTCTTATCATGAGAAAGTAAGCTTGCTGTCAGGCGCATTGATTTTCCAAGCAGAAGAGGAAGTACCCCCGTTGCAAATGGATCTAATGTCCCTCCATGGCCCATTTTTTCCAAAGCAAATAATTCACGAGCCCAAGACGCTAATTGATGAGAAGTAGGTCCAGCCGCTTTGTCGAGGAGGATAATGCCCGCTGCCATCCTTTCTTCGAGACTCCTTGCCTCTGGTCTTCTGCCATGTTCAGGAGATGAACTGGCTTCTGTGAATTCTATTCTACTCATTATTTAGCCTCCTCAAGGTAAGATTGCACTACCGCCAGCACTTCCTCTTGGTTGAGGGCGGTAGCATCGAGTACATGTGTGTAGGGGGTAGGGTCGCTGGGGTTTAGCCCATAGAGTTCCTCAAATCTAGACAAGTCTCTTTGTTCACGAGCAAGGATTTCTTGTTTTCTTTGGAGATGTTCTCCAGCCTCTCGTGCAATGACTCGACGCACCCTCTCATCAACCGAAACTTCAAGCCACAGCCTGATACAACTGATTTTTTCTTTGAATGCCCACCAGCCAGCCAATCTACTTTCAACGATTTCTGGCCCTGATTCCTTATTCATGTGCATCTGTAATTCTTCATCAAGGGCTCTGTCGACAGAAAGATCCTGCTTACAAAGTTCTGAAAATTCTGCCAAACTCATAGAGCGTGCTTTAGCATGGCTTCGAAAGACCATTCCGCCATTCAGATAATCCCATCCATATGCTTGGCACAGTCCAGCAACCAAAGTGGAGGTTCCGCTGCCAGCCTGACCGCTGACTGTTATCATCAACATCTGCTTCACTTCCATAGGTGTCTGCATATGCCGCATCTTAATTCGCCACTACCGGCTCTTTCTACATCCTCTGATTCGCATTCAGGACAGGTAGTGCCCTCTTTTGGCGGAGTTCTTGAGGAGATTGTTTTTGTAACCAATTTCTCTGGGGATTTTGGACCACTACTACCTTTGAATTGTCCTTTAGAGCGGCGTTGGCGAGACTTTGCTTGGTTTCCTTGTTTTTCCTTGTTAACTATCAGATGCAAGTGTGGTTCTGGAATGCTCTCTCCGGCAAGAACTACGGGGTGGGATTTGTATCGCCATAATTTGATGTGGCGGTCAACTGCCCTACCCATCGGTGCTGACATACAGATGTAGACACAAATCCATGCAGGGAAAAATAGAAATGTGCCATTTTGCATATCCCATTCAGGAGTCCAAGGCAGACTTATGTAATCGACTCTGAATCCAATAACTACATTTCCTACCCACGCAAATATAGCGATAATAAAGATGAAAGTGAACATCATCGGTTTCATTCCACCCATTTGAACGGCCATTTGTTCTGGCATCAATTGTTGCTGTAGCATTGCAGCTTTGTCCTTACGGATTGGGTCTCTTGCCATCGCCGCTTCATTTGTCATACGACGAACTTGGGACATCCGATGAGCGATATGGGCTTGTTTTATTGGGTCGATGAAAAAATTTCTCAAAACAGTATTGACCAGCATTGAGGCTGTTCCAATGATTAGTACTGTAACAACAAACCACTTTTCTTCTGGGAGTATTGGTGAAAGGATTGGATCTGCATACTCTGATAATCCTTCTCTGAACCCTGGGTTCAGCAATAGAACCATCATCAACAGCATGAAGAATAGCATCATCAGCATTCCACCCGCTGGGGCGGGAGGTCCAGGTGCAGCCTGTGCCATGGCCTGCGCGACTCGCTGATTCACATGAAGTTTGGCTTCAACAGAGGTAGTGATTTTCTAATCATCCATTCGACACGCTTTCAGCATGAACCACTATGGCGTAGTATGGATGCGGTTCAAGCGACCCTCGATATGGCCGACGCGCAGGCCAAAATGGGGCTAATTGATGAAGCCATATCAGAATTGAGGAAAGCAGTTAGGGTACATCCTAGAAACCTCGAAATCCATGAAAAATTAGGTTTTTTTCTTGCCAAAAAAGAACGCTATGAGGCAGCCCTACCTCATTTACAAAGAGTTCTAAAAAAGAAAAGCGAGCGTGGCGATTTGGTAATGCTTGCTGGTGATTGTGCCTATTCAACCGGTAGGAGTAAAGAAGCCGCAAAATGGTTTGAACGGTGCATTTCAATGTCATATATGCCTGAAAGAGCAATGGCGAACCTTGGACGTGCACTGATTGGTAGAAGAAAGCCCCAACAAGCATGGGACAGGTTACTTGAAGCATTTGTTGCCAGTGAAAGTACTTCAAAAGAGATTCATGAAGTATTGGAAATGTGTGCTCCCTTAATCGGCGCTATAGTGCCTGCAATGGCAAATCTTGAGTGGCTAGAGTCATCGAGTGGTATCGCAATGGTGGGTGCAGCCTCTGGTTCGCTAGAGGAAATGGCTGGAATAATGAGTGAGGATCTTCTAGTTGACAAAGCCAATACCGAATTCGATATCTTCTCAGATGATAACGATGATGAAAAAATCGAGCCATCATTGAAAATCGCCTTACCAAGAAGTGGTTTGGATTCACAAGAATCTAGAGAGAGTTGGGGGGGTAATCAAGAAGTTTCGATTGGGTTTGAGGACATTCAATCACCAGTTAAAAAGAGCCAAGAAAGTTGGATTGAGGATGACCATTGGGATTCAGTGCCTCATATTGAGATTACTGAGCCTGACGTCGAGCCCGAGCCTGAGCCTGAACTTGAGCCTGACATCGAGCCCGTGCCTATGGCTGAACAAGAACTTGAGCCTGA
>JAAZXA010000002.1 GCA_014240385.1 Methanobacteriota archaeon
ACTTTAAGGATAACTTGTTTACCATCATTTCTTAAATTTGACAGAATAACTCCTGCCCCCAAGTTTGCATCACTACCAACAACAGAGTCTCCAACATAATTGAAATGTGGAGCCTTTGCTTTGGGTAAGAGAATTGAGTGTTTGATTTCAGAGCAATGACCCAATAATGCCTGCCAACTTATCCAAGAGTGTTCTCTAACATAAGCACCATGCCGGATAGTTGCTTCAGGAGCAACATAGCATGGGCCAATGAAATGACAATTCGGTTCCACAATTGCTCGCGAATCGATATGGACTGGACCCTTTGACTCATCAACGCTGATATCCAAACCTGCTGGGATTGAAGAGCCAAGAGACTCGACCATCTTTTCAAGAGTTCTAGCAAATCCCCACTCGCCCTTCTTGTCCAAACATTCCCATGGTTCAACCTCCAATGGGGTGGGCATCAATACCCTCCCACGGGCCTGTTCATCCCAAGTTTCCAAGGCTTTTGTCAACCATGGCCAAAGCTCTGCTGAGGTCGGTACCTCGCCTTTCATGGCAGGGGCAGGAGGGCATCAACCATTGAGGTTGTGTTTATTTTATGCCACGCCACTGATACTCAACGAGTAGATGCGCTTACCCGTTCGAGGATCTAGCGTATAGCTAATTTCCTTTACGTGCCTTGGAATGAAAAATCCGACTTTCCTAGCGGTTAGTCCATGATTTCTCATTTGGCGTGTGTTCGCAAGGTGGTCAACGATATCCGCTGCACAGCACCCTGGGCGATCAGCGACGTAGGCGATAATTTCCGCCTTAAGACGCTGAAGCCTGGCTCTCTTCTGGCTTCCTTCTCCACGTTCTGTGGTCATCAAAGTGTAGGAGGGCTGTGGGGGTTATAGCAGACTTTTGGGTATCCCCCGGGCCCCCCAAATAGCGGTGAGTTTTACAACACCTAATCTGTTTTTCAGACTAATTTGAGAATTTTATTCCAGACCTTTGCGCTGCCTCTTCGAAACATTTCATCATGGAACTGACGTTGTTTGATATGTGCACATCGGGCTAATTTTCCTCGATTATCATAACAACCTTGTCGTGTAAACAAAATCACTTTTACATCTGACCAGGCTAATTCTGGACCACTCAATGGCGGGGGTGATGCAGATACTGATTCAATTTCACCATCCCATTCCATATCTCCCAAGTTTGGTGATTGGATTGGTAAATCGAAAGTCAATGAAAGGCTTCCTTCTCCAACTGTTGACCATCGCCAATTAGTGCCTCTTCCATCATTCAACCACTCAGTCATAGTTAGTGCCTGCTTCTTGTCTGCAAAGCCCAACCAAGTTGTTTCCCACCACCCTTTGGTGCGAGCAAGGGTAACATGGTGAATCCCTGGACTAATTTCTCGGCCATCTATGACATCGGTCCAAACTCTCGCAATTCCATCCATCCTAACCGGAATTATTGGCATTCCAGATATTCTCAAATCTGCTAATCGATAGGGGTTGGCAAGTTCACCTTGCAATAGAAAGGGTGTTCTTTCATTCAGTGAACTAAAGTCATTGCAATCTAACCATTCTTCAATTGTTGTTTGTTGACCTTCAAATTGTTGAGTTGCGAGCCAAGAAAGTAATTCCTCTAATGTTAGTGATTCCTTTTCTATGAATTGTAAGGAAATTGGGTGTATTTCATCGGGGCTTTGTATCCAAGCTGATTCAGGATATGGTTCAGGTGAGGAAGATGCCGTCCAAGGCCAGGCTCTTGGTGAAGTGCTCGACATATCTCTCCGACTCCCAGTGATGAAGACAATCTTTGCCCTCAAAGAAGGAAGCGTGGCAGGTTACGAGCCATGGTAGCATGACTGACTATACCGACTAATTCTCCATCATCGTTGACAACTGCAAGTTGGTTCATATCATGTGTCAACATCAATGCTCCCGCCTTGAGAAGAGGGGTGTTAAGGCCAACTTGCAAAGGTGGAGTTCTTACCATTTGAATAGCTGGAGTCATCATCATCCATGCCAAATTCCGATTCACTGCTTTACGTGAAATAAGTTTCAATACATCGACTGCATGAACCCTACCAATTGGAACTCCTTCATATGAGACAATGAAGATATGGTCCCAATTATTGCGAGTCATTTCTTCTAGAACCACGTGAACTGAAGCATCTTCAGATACGGAATGTGCGGCTGACATCACCTGACTACAAGTTAACCGCCTGACTGTATTTGCAGTGCCTACTGATGCGACCTTTCCAGAAACTTTTCGACGACCTTTTGCCATGCCCATTATCATCCCTCAGGGTGTCGGCGCTCAAACCGCTCCCTTTGAATGCTTCGATGTACTACATCGCCCTTACCTCCTTGAAAACCAAGATTGGTACAACCCAAAGAGTCAATTCCACAACCCTTGTGGGGGGGCATATGGCAATGGTACCGGCAGAGTTGATTGCCCAGTTGGCAGCAATGAATGAGTATGAGCGACTTTTAGCAGCAGATGCTGCATCTAAGAACCTCGGTGTTAAATTAGATGATTTGATGAATATGATAGATTCGCACCTTAAAGGCGGAACACAAGCAGATTCGACATTTACCCATCTTGAGTCTACGCCCCAAGAACAACAAACTGAAGCCCCCCAACAACAGAATGCTGCTCACCACCTTCAAGATGCACATCGTTACAGGATGAAATATGATCCGAGTGCAGAATCCACATCTCGCTCAAAAGAAATCACAGATGCAATTGTCTGCCCACATTGCAACGCGCCACTTGGTATCCCAAGTATCAGGCCAATCAAGGTTAATTGCCCAAATTGTATGAATGAGTCAACATTTCACGTTTGAGTAAGTAGTGGAATGGTTATTCAAATTCCCCAGTACTTTTCGCCGCTGCTCTGCCTTTCTTGCAAACCTCGCACAATTGTCATTGTCAACCAAAGCACCGCCAACCAAGCCAATGGAACCCCTCCATCTGAGATGATTGTGCTTGGAGTAAATTGGTATGATTGGCCACTAAGAACCTGAATGGCAATAATCATTGCTTGATTCAAGAAGGAATAAATGACCATGGCAAAAGCAGAAAGAATGAGCAACCTACCACTGAAGGAACCTTTGCGCAATTTCAAAATCATCATACCTGCAGTTGTTAGCAAGAATACAATGATAATCCAGGCTAATGACTGGTGGACTGCAGATAAGTATGCAATACTGCGTGATGTTCCTTCACTAAGTACGGTTGTATATTCAGACCAAGCCTGGGCAACTGCAAATATCGCAGCAAATAATGCTCCGGCCCACATCAATGAGGAAAACATCGCAGCATCGGCATTTTCTCGCATTTCTGAAACGACATTCCCGAGTGTGTTCTCAAGACCTAATCCTTTAGCCAACAAGTAAAATCCAAAGCCAAAAGGCAAACCTCCAATCAACAAGGCTCCAATGGCGTTAGGCAACATAATACCCAAGCCAATGATCATCAAAACTACAGCCAGAGGTACAAGCATTTTTGCTCGCCATTTTGGATCTTCTAATGCCTTGACAAGATAATAGTAGGTGCTTTCAATGCCTTTTGATTGTTTGACTATTATTTTTTGAACATGGTCAATCCTGACTTGACTCTGAAGAATTGGGAGAACTGATTCATCTTCTGCTCCATCAGTTACCAAAATTGCTCGGTCGGGTTGGAATTCGGCTACTACCTCCTCCAGTTGTGCGGCGATGGCTCGGTCTGAACGAACTCCTACCTTTTCATCACCTGTTAGGATGGCAATTTCTACTTCATCGCCGCTTTCAGATATCTCAGCCAAGTTATCGTGCTGATTCAAAGCACCAAGGATTGCATTTGTATCGCTCTCTTCAGGGTCAGCAATTCCCAACCTCAAAGCCGCAGTAAGCACTTGGCGCCTTCCTACAACCGGACCGCGAATGGCGGCTTTGGAACCAAGGTCATCGTCTCTATCAACGGTTAGAACGAGTGTGCGTACCAATTTCCATCCCCCCGCGTCGACTCCGACAGACCCTCACATACGATGCCCCTTCATGAATCATCGCGCGTATCGCTACTATCTTCAACAACTTGAGTCTCTCGAGAACGCCTCCGTTGCTGTGACTTGAGGTACTTCAATGGGTGGTCTAGCCAAGGCTGATCACAAAGGCTATTTTCACCAGGCAAAACTGCACAACGGGCATTGAGTTTCAATTTTCCACATCCTGCAGGCGTGTATTCTCGGTCATATACATGGCTAACTTGGTAAGATGTGGTTTCTTGACTGAAATCAGGAGCATTATGGAAAAAGCCGACGCAAGCCTCAACGGGTAAGCCAATCACCCTCGCCATTGAAGCCAAAAATAAACGCCCGAAATGGTTGACATTCACGCCTTGTTCGAGTTCAGCAACTGCTTTCTTCATACAAGGTGGCCAATCCTCTACAATTGCTCCAGTCAATTCCATCACTTCGCTTGAGCGCTGATTCATCAAACCAGTAATGATGGTCGTGGCCTCTGCTAACCGCAAAACTAAATCCTCATTTAGATTAGCAGTTTTCTTTTTTGCATCTTCAAAAATTTCAGATTTGACACGCTCTCTGAGAATGCGCGCTAATTTTGCTTGGCTAGAATATGAGTCCTCATCTCTCAAACTAATCCAGCCATCATTGATATCCTGATTTGGCAAGCGCCAACGAGCTCCTGTAATCCCTGGTACCAGTTCAATAAAATCAGAAAGTCCAATCTGCCATACTTTTTTGCCCCTAGGAGAAACTGTGAAGTTCACTTTGGAAAGATAAGTTTTCGCAACATCCTCAATTGCTCCTTCATCAACAGCAAGTAGTACCTCGGACCGTTCGGCTTCAGCCTGCGCCCATCTACTCAAAATAACTTCATTTTCACAAGCACAAGCAACCAAACGCGAATATGTAAAACTGAATGATTCCAATACTCGCCCTTCTGGGGTATGAATATCGCGCATTGCAACAGCATCAACCCCTCCTTGATTGCTAATCGACTCTACCAAACGCAAGCGTCCACGTCGTCTTGTTTCTTCCATGAAATCACCATCAATCAACGTATCAAGGTCAATTCCCTCTTTTTGAGCAAGGCTTTGAATCCATGGGCCGGATTGGGGCAGGAAAGGATACCGCGACAAAGTCACCTCATCTGAGATGGGCGGGTGTTCCAGCGGCAGGGGCATTCAAACGACCTTCGCGGGTGAGGGTTCTTGAAGCAACTGCCTGAAGGGTGCATTGATGTCTAACCCACATCTCGAAACACCGTGTCGGGAATTGAAATGAAAGTCAATCCCCTTCTCATTGGCATTCAGGATGATGTGAGGCTGGCATTTGGATGGAATCTGAAAGATGACTTAGAAAGTGCACAAAGGTTAATCTCTTCTTCTGAAATTAATTTTAATTCAATGCAAAAAGATGTCCAATTGCGGTTAAATCAATCAGAAAAAATTATTGTCATTGGAGCTGCTGCAAGCGCAACTGAACTAGAGCAAATGATAAAGAAAAATTACTGCTTGATTGCAGCAGACGGAGCAGTCGGCGTCATAAGTGAATTAGAAAATCCTGAAGCGGCTTGGAATTCGCTTGTAGCAATCGTATCAGATGCTGATGGACATCCCCATTTAATGCAAGCAATAAACAAAAAGATCCCTCTCTTCTTACATGCCCATGGTGATAATCAAAAAGCCTGGATGGAATTACTTCCCTATTGCAAAGAAATCCCCCTCCAAATAACTCATCAATGCCCACAACAACTGGATGGAGCCATCAACCCCGGAGGCTTTACTGATGGTGATAGAGCGATCTGCTTAGCCCTATTTCTCGGAGTTAAGCCTGAAAAAATTCTCCTTTGCGGATTCATCAGCAACAAAATTGGGCGTTGGACTGGCAATACGAATCCTGAGCAAAAAATGAAAAAACTACAATGGATGGCTCAAATTATTCAGGCGACCGGTGTTGAATGGAGGGGATATATTGATTGAAGAAGAAAGTCAACCAACCTCGGGACCTGTCAAATTAATGGAAGCCAAGAAAAATAAGCAAAAAGCCTGGCTTTTGATGTTCTTCATGCTAATAGGTTTGAATGCCTCATGGGTATTTGCTCAATCTCTAACAAGCGACATAGAAGTAAACAAGGAAGGTGTTGAACACCAACTAACTGAGGCATTCGAGGTTCCAGATATGATGCTGATGTCAAAACAAGTGCCTGTGGAAATTATCTGTATTTCTAGCCTTGACCCTGCAAAAACCGCTAACAGCACTAATATATCTTGGAAATTATCCGATGCAAGAGGCAAAATAGTTCATTCATTCAATGGCAAAGTTGGCGATGCATGTAATGCTGAACTTCTGTTAAGCCCAGGCCTGCACCGAATGACAACCACTGTTGAATACGGTGTACAGGTTGAGCAGACAGTGAAAATGCGAGTTTGGAAAGGCTTGTCAAAAGAAGGCCATATCGCCGCTTCAGTAATTGCGGTATTGTTCCCATTACCAGCCATTTTGGCAGCACATCGTAGAGGAAAAAGAGCTGATCTAGATGTTCCAATAGCGCGAGCGAGAAGATATGAGGATTGGGAAACCCTTCATCGAGAAATGGAAGATAGAGACAGGAGTGCTGCTGAAGTACAAGACCTAAATCCTTACCTTGGAAAGCAAGCGTTTGTAGACCAATCCTACGTATCAACAATACCAACCGAAGAAGAAAAGCCCGGAGTAAAGGATGTGCCAGATATTGTACCTGTTAGCCAACCAAAGGCGGATGGCGCTGGTACGATGGAGGGGTTGGCTGATCCGCTTTCTGCTGATGGTAGGATTAAGCGGGTGGGAGATATCTATGACCTAATGAAAGATGATGATTAAGAGAAGGTCTGTCTAATCCTCATCATTGCTTGAATTTCTCATGATATACTTATTACAGGTGCCTCGATAGTATTACTGTGCAAGATGACAAACAGCGCCGCTC
>JAAZXA010000001.1 GCA_014240385.1 Methanobacteriota archaeon
AAAGGCGAGGTACCGACCTCAGCAGAGCTTTGGCCATGGTTGACAAAAGCCTTGGAAACTTGGGATGAACAGGCCCGTGGGAGGGTATTGATGCCCACCCCATTGGAGGTTGAGCCATGGGAATGTTTGGATAAGAAGGGCGAATGGGGATTTGCCAGAATTCTTGAAAAGATGGTCGAGTCTCTTGGCTCTTCAATCCCAGAAGGTTTGGATATCAGCGTTGATGAGTCAAAGGGTCCAGTCCATATCGATCCGCGAGCAATTGTGGAACCAAATTGCCATTTCATTGGCCCATGTTATATTGCCCCTGAAGCAACAATCCGGCATGGTGCTTACGTTAGAGAACACTCTTGGATATGTTGGCAGGCATTATTGGGACATTGCTCTGAAATCAAGCATTCAATCCTCTTACCCAAAGCAAAGGCTCCACATTTCAATTATGTTGGAGACTCTGTTGTCGGTAGTGATGCAAACTTGGGAGCAGGAGTTATTCTGTCAAATTTAAGAAATGATGGTAAACAAGTTATCCTTAAAGTGGGAAAGAGTAAGATTCCATCAGGATTGAGGAAGTTTGGCGCTTTAGTTGGTGATGGGGTGCAAATCGGTTGTAATTCTGTAACTAATCCAGGCACAATATTGGGAACAAACTGTATGGTCTACCCAACTACAAGCCTTTCTGGAGTCCATGCTCCGGATACTGTCTTGAGGTGATTTTTGCAATGGGCAACTTGTTTGGTACCGATGGTATACGTGGCTTTGCAGTAGATGATGTCAAGCGAGATTCATCGGCAATAACTAGGTGTATAGATGATAGGGAATTCTCTGTTGGACTTCTCCAATTAGTTGGAGAGGCGCTCGGTACATACCTTCGTCCAAGTGGAGAAGGAATACCAAGGGTGGTTATTGGATGGGATCAAAGACCATTGAATGAAGACTTAGTTAGGTCATTAACAGTGGGGTTGCACCTTTCAAACTGTTCAGTTATTTGGGCTGGAGAATGTGCAACTCCTGGTTTACATGCGACTTTATTGGCTGAGGGGGCAGATACAGGGTGCATGGTAACGGCAAGCCATAATCCCGTATCAGACAGCGGAATCAAAATTTTCGACAAGGATGGTTACAAAACCTCACCAAAAGTAGAATCAATAATTGAAGCCTTGATTCACCAACTATCATCCGAGGAGCGGGAACTAAGTGAAGAGGAAAAACACAAATTAGGACATGCAGACCAAACAGTCGATGGAATAGCAATCCATTCAGCAGCCTTAACTTTGAGATTACCTATGTTAAAACTAAGATATTTAGATGGCCTAGTATCATCATTATTTCCCTCCGAAGGGCTTCTTCTTGATTCATCTAAAGGTAGTGCAACGACATGGCTTGCTGATTGGTTGAGTGAAAACCTCGTGAAAACTGAAGAACTGAGTGCTAATTGTTTAGCCTTGAATAAAGGCTGTGGGGCCGGAGAGCTATCCCCTACTTTGACAATGACTTGGGATGAATTATCAACCAAAGAACATAATCACGTTTTATTTGATGAATTGAATAAACGACAAAGTTCCTATAATAATGCTGAAATGATTCTTGCTGCTACCCTTGATGGAGATGGTGATCGCTGCTTATTGGTTAGAGTTAATTCCAAAGCAACAGGAATAGAAGTTGTTGATGGCGACCAAATGCTCGATGCTTTGGCCATGGCAGCATCTGAAATCTCGCCCCAAATTGAAGGAATGGTCGCAGCTTCAATTGAATCCGACCTCTCACTTCTTAATTCATTACAAAGGCTAGATGCTGAACTCAAGGCGGTGGAAACTGCGGTAGGGGACCGCTGGTTAGCAGTAGCATTGAGGGACAATCTCACCTCTTCCAGCGAGCCATTCAGAATTGGCGGCGAAGACTCAGGTCATTTATTGCTAACAACTCCTCATCCTATTCTAGACGATGAATGGAGATTGGTTGGAGATGGTATCGCAACTCTTGTGGCATCTATTTGTGCATTGACTACTTGTTCAGGAAAACAAGGATTCCCATTCGGCTGGAAGTCTAGGCAGTCAATCTCCCCAAGCGATCGTTCGAAGTGGGATGGGAAAAATGAAAATGCCGAGGCTGTTATCTCATTGGTAGAAGATGATTGGCAACGGCATGACATCGATGGGGAAGAAAATCTATTGATGATGAAAGGAAAAATCAATGGCGACAAAGTATCCGTGGCTGTGAGAAATTCTGGTACTCAAGCCAAGACAACAGTCAGTATTAGGTCGACAGGAACACCTCTTCCTGATTTACTTGAAGCGGTTATTCAAACACTAACTCCGCGTCTCCAACCTTAATCAGTTGAAAGGGCATCCTTTCTTCTTTGACCTAGCCAAGTTACTAGTCCAAGCAGTAATACAGAAGCAAGTAACATTGGCATCATCAGGGTCGAAGTTACGGTATTTGTGGATAATGCCAACCCTGCGACTACCCAAGCAGACAACAAGTCTAGGAAACCAACAACCCTCCATCCCCTTCTTTCTTCCAAAACACCAGTTATCCAAGCACTTCCACTAATTGCAAGCATCGCAACAACAGTCAACTCATCAGCTCCTTGAGATATTACTAGAGCCCCTATTGGTAGAAGAATATGGATATTCCATAGCCACGCAGTTGTCCAGCGCTGGTTTCCACTTTGCACAGTCATCGTTAGTAGCCCAAAACAACAAACTCCTGTTATCAACATAATGTGTCCTTCAAATCCAGAGAGCAAAGAAATCCATACAGATGATTGAATTATTCCAAGGGGGATCAGAATAATCGCTGTAATTGCAAGCCCTGGTTGATTCCAAGAGCGCGCCCTTAGTAATGAAAAAATGCCTGCTAAAATAGTGGCTGGGCCCCAAGATACTACCATCACCATACTTGCCCATAGGCTTCTACCATCAGCCCCACGATGGTCGTCAAGCCCCCTCTCTAATCGTTTTCTTTCAATCATATCAAAGAGCAATAAGAAAGCAATGAGGAACAATTCAAGCCCTAGCCAAGGAGTTATCCATTCGATTATATCTCCACTCCAAGGGTCGGTAGTGAAAGGTGCAGGAATCCCTCCAACCATGAATAAAGCCAGCAGACGATCACCAACAAGACAGTACAGAATCCATTCCAATGCAGAGGGAAGTCTGAGGGCCAAGTCTTTTCTTGACCTCAAAGATATCCAAGCAAGTATCGCTAAGGAGATAGTCAGCAATAGCAATCCAATTTGTGAATCAGGGTTTACATGGCGAGGGGAAATTCTAGCCGCTATGTGAACTAGAACTAAACCAATCATTGAAGCAGCAGCAGGGGCCTCCATCCCGAAAATATCAGGCAATCTCATTTCTAGACTTCTTGCTCTACTTTGGCCAAGGAATATCGCTGCGATGAATAACATCATTGAGAGAAGTAATATTGCATCTCCATTCCCATTTACATAAGACCACCACATTCCAGCGATGGTGACTGTTGCTAAGAAAAATAAGACGATTATTGGAGTATGATGCACATCTCCCGCCACCAAATCATGCTCACCAATGCTTCCAGAACGCTTACTCCTCTTGGCTTGTTTCGCCGCTTTGTGAACTAAGTTAGCATCGATGAGTCTAACTCCGGATTTTGAATCCGCATCTTCAGGTAAATCCGCTCCTTTCAGGCCCACCTTTGCAGCCAATTTGCCTTTTTCTGCCCTTTCCTTAGCTTCCTCAACCTTTGCCAATGAGATTAGCCCCATGCGTATTTCCCCTTGGGAGATTAACCATAATCCACTTCCGGAGAACATCAATATAGTCAATAAAAAGGCCGTACCATTCAAGGAATTAGTCCAGACACTGAGCATTAGTAGCAGCAATAAACAGGAAATTGCAGGCCCAATTGGTCGAGATAATTTTCCAGCAACTGGCAAATATGTAATGAGACAAAGGGCAACTGTGAGCATACCAACCCACAATGTCCAATTATCATCAGGCCAAAATGTTCCAGCCAGCAAATCCACAGTTATCAGGTCGAGAGTTGAAATCATCAGATGGGCAGCTATGAATGTGAACGTCAAACTCAAAAGTGGTTCAACACGATTCTTTTGGCTAAATTCACTATCTTCTTCCCGTCTTGAAGCATCCCACGCTAATATGAACCCACAAACTGCGAGTAATAATGGCCACACCAAAGTCAATCCAAAACGCCAATGTAACCACAATGTTGCAACTGCCAATGAGGTTAACATGAATTTTCTTTGATTCACATGTCTGCCAGCCACTTGCGCAGAAAGGTGCATCGCAGATAGAGTGACTATTCCCATTACTAGCCCTAATGCAGGCAACCCATCAGGACGTGCAACTGCCAACCAACTCAAGAGTGCGAAAAGCCATCCCAATTGCCATAATTTTAGAACTCCAGAATCCTTAATCCTAGCCAAAGCCTCTGTTCCACTACCAAAGGCCTTTCCAAGGTCAACTCCAGTTTCCCCCATTTTCATGTTGACTGCAACTTGTAGTAAGCCCATACTAAACATGAAAATAGTTAAAAAATCACCATTAAGAACGATTGGTAAAATGTCCATAGCGACCATCCTATTCTCAATATCTGTGGCAAAAATGAGAATCCAGAGCCAAGGTGCAAGCACTGAAACTCCCGCCAGAGAGGGAGAACCTCTCTTTATTGCAAACCCTCCTAAACTTGCGAATAGCAAGGCAATAGCCAATAGTAGAAAACTACCATATTGACCTTCGTCAGCAGGAATCAAGAGAGTTAGTAGAGTTGCCCCAATAACGGCACCAAGCCACATTACAGCATCACTGACAGCGTTTTGATTTCGGAGAAGAGAGTTTGCAGCAACGAAACCCATACCTGCAGCAAAAACTGCATGCCCAGAAAGTAAAGAAATACCAATGAGTCCAGTGTCAAATAGAATTAATCCTACAACTAAAAATGGAATTGGAATCAAAACGCTGGGTAATACTTTGTTTGGACTAACACCCCTTACAACTAGATATGAGGCCCCGAAAGCAGTCAAGAGAATGGAAATTTGGGCTAAGGCAAAACCGGTTTCATCTCGGTGGGCTGCAATTGCCAATAAAGCGCCCATCATTCCTAATCCAATGGAAACCCCCCACAAACCAGGTTTGCCGAGCCCTAAGGCAGATGCTGCTTGACTGAACCAATTTTGTTCTCTTGCAAAGTGAGCCGCCATTGCGGCATTTGCTGCATTGACGAATAACATCAGCAACAGAAGAATCAATGGGTCTTCAAATGGCAGAATAACTAGTCCAAAAATATTCCAACCACTTGATAGAGCGTGCAGTCCAATCCAGATATTACTGGAAGCAATTCCAAGGGCAGTTAAATTTCCAGACTTCCTTAGGAACGCGAGTAAGTGTAAAATCATGGTTGCAAGAATAAGCATAGCTGCTACGCCTAATTCACCATAAATTGCCCCCGCTGCACTGCCAATCGCCATTAAGACGAGTGTTGCTTGGGCTGCAATTGCATCCTCATCAAAATAATGGGCAAGGTAAATATTCAACCCCACCAATCCTAACAAAGCAATACCCAGCAGACTTGCTGAATCTATTATCTCCCAATAATGTAAATCAATAGTAAGACCATAGAGAAGTTTCATTGCGATTATCGCCCATGTTGTTCCCAATACTCGCATATCATCATCAGGTATCCATAATTTAGCCAACCAAAGAGAAAACATCGCCATAACGAATAAGGCAGGGCCGGCAAAAATTGGCGGCATTGTCATACCAACATAGGTACCGAGAAAACTCCACAACAGAACCATTGCTACCATCATTGACCAGTTGACTTTTTGCTCTGCTTCAACCACATCTGATTTCCGTGGATCAGGTGCTTCCTCAGCACTCCCTTTTACGGTAAATGGATCAAGAATGCTGCCGATGGCTTCGTCTATTTCTACTTCAACGACTTCATCTTCCTCCCTTTCTTTAAATTCTTCAAGGACGAAAGAAGACAGGTCAAGCCCCCGTCTTTCAAAATCTCTTCTTTCGATTACTTCATCCTTTGATGAGGAATCAGAAGACCCTTTCGGCCCTGCCATAAACTGCGTGAAAATCAGTTTGGCCTTGACCCCATCGTAACAAGGGGCGTTATTTCTGTGATTTTTTAGGCGGAATCAGTAAAGAGGGAGTTAGACTCGGCCCCCCTCATGGAGACCGTCTCCACCCGTTCCGCGGGTACCCCATCGTCAACTGGATTAGCAAGCAATGGAATTGAAACCAGTGCGATGATTCACTGGAATCTTCCTTCTAACCAATTAGTTGACTTAGCAGTAGAACGCGGTGAAGGTAGTTTTAGCGCTCATCAAGCATTGGTAACTGAAACAGGTGATAGGACAGGCCGTTCACCAAATGATAAATTTATTGTTGAAGAGGAGAGTAGTAGCTCTGATGTCAATTGGGGTAATGTCAATATTTCCACATCTGAAGAGGTTTTCATGGGCTTAAAGGCCAAAGTTATCGCTTATCTTTCTGAACAAAAAGATATTTTCGTACAAGACTTGTATTGTGGTACAGAACAAAGTGAAAGATTGGCAATTAGAGTAATCAACCAGAATGCTTGGCACTCCGCCTTCGCTCGTAATATGTTTGTAAGACCCGATGGAGATGAATTGGCAAACCACCAAACAAAATTTGTTGTTTACCATGCACCACACTTTGAAGCGGACCCCGTGGTAGACGGAGTAAACTCCAAGGCTTTCGTCATAGTTCACTATGCTCGTGGAGAGGTTATTATCGGTGGTACAAGATATGCTGGTGAAATTAAAAAATCAATTTTTAGCGTCATGAACCTTCTACTTCCAAGAAAAGGCATTCTACCAATGCATTGTAGTGCAAATACAACCGGTGAAAATACAGCCATCTTTTTCGGATTATCTGGAACAGGCAAGACAACATTGTCTGCAGATCCAAATCGCCAACTCATCGGTGATGATGAACACGGGTGGGGGTCAAACGGAATATTCAACTTTGAAGGCGGATGTTATGCCAAGTTGATTAACCTCAGTGAAGAGGATGAACCAGCTATTTTTGGAACAACTAGAATGCACGGTACCGTCCTTGAAAACATTGTCCTCGATGAAGCAGGTGTTCCTGATTTCTTTGACACAACTAAGACCCAGAATACTAGGGGCTCATATCCAATAGAATTTATTGAAAATAGAACTACCGATAGTAAAGGAGGTCACCCGCAGAACGTTATTTTCCTTACTTGCGACGCCTTTGGGGTTTTGCCACCAATTTCTCGTTTGAGTCCCGAACAGGCCGCATATCACTTCATTTCAGGATATACTGCAAAGGTTGCAGGTACAGAGATTGGAGTTACTGAACCTGAAGCAACATTTTCGGCTTGTTTTGGCGAACCATTCATGCCAATGCATCCCGGAGTTTATGCAGACCTCCTCTCAAAGAAAATGGCAGAACATAATGCAACTTGTTGGCTCATCAATACCGGTTGGTCAGGTGGCCAATATGGGGTTGGAAAGAGAATGAAAATCCCTTGGACTCGTGCCATGCTAAATGCTGCTCTTGATGGAGTATTGGATGATGTTGAATTTATTATCGATCCGCGTTTCAATATCGAGATTCCAATAACCTGCCCTGGCGTTCCCCCTGAAGTTTTGCAACCTAGGAAAACTTGGCAAGACGTATCCTTATTCGATGCAACCGCTGATAATTTAGCAAGAATGTTCCAAGCCAATTTCACTCGCTATGAACGCGGTGTATCCGAGGCAGTCAATTCAGCAGGCCCTTCACCACTACTTTGAAGAGAAATCAAAGAAAATCAGCAAGCGAAAGTTGCTTTGCTTTATCGTTATTAAACAGGCTTTCAACACTTGCAGCAAGCCATTCAACATTTTGTTTTGTATAGTGGTCAACTCCATAAGTTTCCATAACGTGTTTGGTGACCTTGATGTATTTTCTAACTGCACCTTGGGAGACAGTAAGGGCGAGATTTCCTTTGCAAGTATCTCTCCCTCCTCCTGAAACACCATGTGAACCTAAGCCATGGGCCGCTCTTTTTGTTAGTTGAATACATTGTCCAGATAATGGCATTCGTCGGTATGAATGACCGCACGATACGCAACGGATTTTTTGGCGAGTGAAAGCCACAAGGTTCCCTCGTAAGTCAGGTAAGAAGTGGGAACGAACTACGCTTGATGCCACATTTTTCACATCTACAGCCCGCAACCTCCCTCCAAGTCGGAGTTGACCATTCATTTTGTCCACCATGGTCTCCAGTGTTTTGTATGCGGATAAGGCAGGACCTTCATCTATACATCGAGTATCATGAGTATATCCATAACCTCTGACAGCACTAACGTCCCCTAGCCTATTTTCCACAATATCCAGTTCCTTTTGAAGCACCTTTGGGTGAACTTGTTGCTTGCTTGCTTCATAAAAGGAAGAAGGGTAGTACCACGCAGCATCAACATTGAGTGCTTCTTTGTCGACTTCAGTGGGATTCAACCTTGTTGTCAATACTAGTGGTGCATCCATCTGCCCACCGCGGTTGGCAGGTAGGATTTTTTTGCTAAAATTCAACAAACCATCCATCAATAACATAATTGCATCTTCGTCCCCATCGCAATTTCTGCGTTTAGAAGCGTGGAATAAGGTATGCGCATATCCTCCCGATGAATTTGACCAACCGATTATTCTGCTTAATACACCACCAGATGTATGTGGTGCTAACCCTATCAATAATTGTCCAATTAGGTCTTCAGCAACTTCTGCGTTGTAAAAGCGAGGTAGGCCGTAAAATCGTTCTAATAAATCATCAAGGTACTTTGCGGTACGGAGAAAGAAATCCGCACCTGCCTTGCTGACAATGAAATCTTGCGGAAATATTTCCACCATCTGAGTTCCGGATTCTAAGGCATTTCCATCAATATCATGCGAATATCCAAGGTCCAATAAACGAGGCCATGGCACACTGATTTCATCAGCAGTAAAATGAGTTATTGGAACATCACTCATGTCAAATCTAACCGTCCCATCTCTAAAAACTGGAACACCATGGGTGGCTCTGAGGATTCCTTTTTCCAAAGCCTCAGGAGTCTGGTCTTTCGACATTAGTTTTTTCATGCCCTTGATTTGTTTTGGCAATCTATCAAGACCTAAATTCACTCTGGCCTTCTCCATCATACTTGCAATTTTTATGGTTTGCAAAACACCTCTGCGGCGACCACCTTTCTTTTCATTCTCTAATGGGGGCATTTCACTGCGACCACCGCAAACCTGTTGTGTTTCTTCGTTGATAATATTACAGCGAAGGGTAATGGTTGGCTGGCCGCACTTTTGACACCGCCGTTTCCCGACTTCGGCTCGATAACTATCTTTGTCAACCGCAACCGACATCAGGCGCTGAGGGCCTCCATCTGCACCTATAGGAAACAAGGAATGGACAACTGGTTTTTCTCTTGGAGCAGCCTTTTCTGGTCTTCCCATTCTAGCCCCGATTCTAATTGAAACGCTATTTTCCCATCTTAGGCTACTGCACTTTCGAACCAACCAGAGAGTTCCAGTTATTGCATGTTCATCTTCAAGTTTTTTTGCAGCAAACAAACCCTCGGCATCTTTTGGGCCAAGGTCCTCAACTTCTTTCATTGCCTCTCTTCCAATGTTATCTGTTTCAGAAATAGTTGCCCCTTTTTGTCTTGCTTTAGTTTCAGAACTAATCCTTACCTGCCGCCTTTTAGAATTGAGGGAGTCAAGACGTGCTTTTTCTTCTAAGATAATAACTGAAGCCGTTTGTAGTTTCTGAGTTCTGTCTTCAAGGTGGCTTGTCGCTTCTCTTAATCGAATAATTTTGGAACCTTTAACCTCTAAACCGAGACCCTCAAGCAGAGCCTGCCAACCCGAAGTTATCAACAAATCATCTCCATCATGGTGGTGAGGTAGTCCAAGTAATAGGGCCGAAACTTTGGCAAGCCCGTGCTTTTGTAATAAGGAAAGGGAGTTTTTATGATAATCAAAAATCAACTCAGGAATAACCAGTTCTTCACCAGGTCTAACATTCTCTATTTTGTCGTCGATAATTGGCTTGTGCGACCAGCCCCTGACTGCATTTTTTATTCTTAATTGGTTTTTGTCTTTTGACGGCATTGCTTGAACGCCATCTTTCAATGGCCTGACTGATGCTAGAACGGTTTCAGACTTTTCAATAGTTGCAGACTCTAATAATTGCATCAAAGGTCCAACCCATGGAAGCGGATAATCCGCCCACCAGGGGTTGTGAGGAGGGGGCAATGAAGTGCCAAAGTCTTGGCTAACATTCTTTGCCTGTTGCCAGTTTATTTTCATTTTTCTAAGTTTTAAATGCCAATGTCGATTAATTGGAAGTGGCGGTAAGCCTGCTCTTTTTATTCCTAAAGATGAAACCAATTTTTCAACCTGCTTTTCAGTTGTCATCTTTTCAATTAATTCACTTGCCCACCAATCTGTACAATAGCCAGCAGGAACTAATTCCTTATTATTCTCCATAAATTCTCCATAGCCTAAAGCAATCTCGCCATTATCCCAAATAGTGATTGTTTCCGCCTCAATATTCTTCCATGAAGTAGCATCATCAATTCTCAAAAAGCGCCCATCTCGAAGGATAGTCCATGGCCCTTCTAATTCATCACATGGAGTGACTGCACAGGCTTTCCCAGGTCGTTCAATCTTCATTTGAGTGCCAATCGTTAGAAAGTCGTCCATGGCGGCCATTCCAGCAGCATTTATTGAACCAGCAGCCAATCCCGATGCCCTACTACGCCCATATCTCAACCTGAATCCACCTCTGGCAAGTGGTTCTCCAAAGACTGGCCTTCCTGCAATAATATCCTTCATAAATTTACTAATTGGCTTAACCTGCTTACTCTTATAAGAGTCTGAATTGTCGGCATCCTTGTTTTTCTTTTCAGCAAATTTTGAGATGAACTCCCAACCTGCAACCCCCATTCTCTCTGTGTGTTTTTGAATTTTAGGAGCTTTGAGGCACATACCTTCTCCGATGACCAAAAGTACACCACCTCTTATTCTTGGTTCATCTATATTTCTAACATGGCCATATCCACTACACTCTATTGATTCGGTAGATTCCCCGTTGATCATTATTGGACAAGCTTTGACAATTAGGTCCACTTCTTCAGGAGGTGGCCTATATTGCAAGTTGCCTCGGTAAAGCCCAAATTCTTCTTTCACCCTTTCAACTTCTGGTTGAGTAGGAACGTATGGACCAATATCCAATTCCCTACGAATCATGTCGGCGATTAGCACCGCCAATGCTTGTGCGGTTCCTCCTGCTGCCCTAATTGGACCAGCAAAGTGAAGAGAAACGAATTCTGTCCCGTCAACATTGTTCAACAACCGAACTTCGCTAATTCCTTCTAAAGGAGCAACCAAAACTGCTTCAGTCAATATTGCAAGGCCTACGCGCACACCCACATCTATTGACCTAACAGTTTCTTCACCATTCGCTTTGAAACGAAGAGCCACTTGCTGAGCCATTTTTATTGAAGTAGTTTCTCTATCAAATTCAGCCAACATGACTCTAATATCGTCAGCAATTTCCATCCCATTGAGGTAATCAACCAACAGTTTTTCAGTTCTACCCGCGAGGTCAGCGGCCCGAGGAATTTCAACGAAATCGGTATGGTCAAGGCCACACTTTCTTGCTTTTTCAGCGATTTGATAACAGTCTTCAGTACGTTCATCCATCCACTGGTGATAATTATCCATCTCGTTTTCTAAGCGTTTCAAATGAACATCGTCGAGACCTGAATTACTGGGTTCGGCTGATGCCATACCCCTGCTGTGTTGCCGAGACCTCATCAAGTATGCGCGTAAGGCTAGACAAACTTCTTCAGCGCTCAAGGGGCAACATTCATCCACAGTTGGCTTGAGGGGCGGTTGAGAGTCATGACGGTCCACGCTCCGATAAGAGATGATGAACGCTGGCAAAGGTTACGCGACATGATCGAAGAAATGGCTTATTTAGAGGCCGAAGAAGACCAATGGTTCACCCTTGCGAGTGGGAGAAAGAGCAAGCATTTCTTCGATACAAAGCCCGTAATGATGCACCCAGAAGCCAGCCAATTACTAGGGGCATTACTCAATGTACGCTTAGACGAGTGGGGGCCTGACTTAGTTGGAGGCCTTGAATTGGGTGCAGTGCCATTGACGGCAATTGCAATATCAACTTCAGCAACTGATTGTCCAAGATTGGGTTTCATGGTTCGCAAAGAGGCAAAGGGCAGGGGTGGAAGGAAAACCAGTAACCCACCAGGTGTTGAAGGCTCTTCAATAGCATCAGGAGGAAAAGTCGTAATTTTGGAAGATGTTACCACCACCGGAGGCTCTTCATTGAAGGCTCTTCGAAGACTTGAGGAGAACTCTCCCTGTGAAATTCTTGGCGTTATATCAATAGTTGATAGAGCAGAAGGTGGTGCAGACACCTTCGCACAAGCAGGAGTTAGATTTGAATCATTATTCACATTAAGTGATATCGCAAAGTGCTGAGGTGCAGTAATGCAAGAACCTCCTCGACTTGCCGATGCTGAATCATACCAAGGCGAGGCCGTACCGATTCCAAACGGGCCAAGTGCCTTGCTAGTGTATTTGGATAGCGCCGCACGTCGTCTAACTACGCCATGGCAAATTTGTATGATTAGGGCAGAACTATTACGAAATTGTTCCCTCCCTGAGGGAGCAATATTAGACCCAGCTTGCGGAGCAGGTTTGCAAGTATCAGCTCTTGCTAATGCTTTGAAGAAGGACGTTTTAGCAATTGAATTAAACCAAGAAAGGGCTGAAATGGCAGCCGCAAACTTGGCGCAAATTTCTACATGGTTAGGGAATGAGGATGCAGGTTCAGTTGTTATTGGAGATGGCACAAATTCGGATTCAATAATAAAATTATTCGAGACCAAAAAACAAATTTCATTATTCTATTTCGACCCAGCTCGCCCCAGTGGTAGCACTACCCACGAACTTTCAGAAATGAGACCATTACTGAATGAAGTTCTTGATGCTTGGAAAAATCATCTAAACGAAACCGATAATGGGCCGGCAATTGTATTAGATTTATCACCGCGACTTTCTGAATTAAGACGGTCGCAAGTTGAAGAGTTAATCGAGGAGCGATGGCCAAAGATTGCTAAAACTTGGCAATGGGCTAGTAGGGGTTCGGGAAGAATAGATCGCCTTAGTTTGTGGCTAGGGGCTGCTGCAGACTCTCAAAATGAACGTCGCTTTATCCGCATCCCCCCGTCAATCCACTCTGAACCATTAATTTTAGGCAGCGGTGAACATAGTTTCTCAAACCCTACTGAAGATAGAACCTTTCCTCGAAAAGGGGAAGTGTTGACTATGCTAGATTCGGCTTTGGTTTCTTCTGGAATGGCATCATCTTGGCTTGAAACTGTTTTGCAAGAAGGCGACGAATTCCAATGGCAAAATATTACTGGCCGCAGGCCAATTATCACCCATAGAGAGCCATTGTCATTTGAACACCCACTCGACTCCAAATTAATTCAAGCAAGTGGTCGCATCGCATCACTCACACGCCTCCCATTGGAGATAGAGCATCTAAATAATTTCGTAGAAAAAGCAATCGATGCAGGTATTGGAAAGTTAACACTACGAGTTTCCATTGACCCAGATTTACAACCAGTGATACAACGGGAATTAGATATTCGCTTGCGCAGAAGCAATGGTGCAAAGACAGGGTTCATTACTAGAGCCTCAGAAGGGGACCATTTACTGCTATGTGTTGATGAATAAATTAGCCGCGCAGTCAGGCGAATGCGCGTCGCGCCCTTGATATATGGATGGTCGGTCGCAGCCATGCCCGGGAACCCCGGTTCCCACCTGCATCTTCGGATGTGGGTGCCAAAGGAAGGGAGGAAATAATATGGCAAAAGCCGCAGAAAAAGAACTAGGAGATGATTTCTCCTACATAATTAGAATGGCCGATACGGATGTAGATGGTCTGAAAAAGCTTCAGACTGCCTTAACCAGTGTACGTGGAATTGGCAACCGAACCGCAGCAATGATTTGCGATGCATCCGGTTTAGACCGCAACCGATTAGCAGGACACATGACTTCAGAAGAGCAAGACGTTCTTCGTTCTGCAATTGAGGAATACTCACAGACCGCCCCTACATGGATGCTTAACCGCCAGAGGGACCCAGAGAGTGGAGAATACTTCCACGTATTTGGACAGGATGCTAAGTTGACACAGGAAGATGATATCAGTCGTCTTCGTGCAATTAAGGCATACCGTGGTGTTAGACACGCAACTGGAAATAAGGTTCGTGGACAGCGCGGCAGGTCGAATGGACGTAGTGGACTCACACTTGGAGTCCAGAGGAAGAAGTGAGGTGTTTTAGATGGGTCATCCAAAGTTTTCACGCCCCAAGTACGACTCTCCAGCTCACCCCTGGAAGGCAGCAAGGATAGAAGAAGAGCATGCAATCCGCACCAATCATGGCCTCAAAACCATGAAGGAGATATGGAAGGCAAAATCCGTACTTCGCCGTTTCAGAGGCCAAGCCATGAAGTTGATTGGTCGAGTCGATATGACTGCAGAACACTGGCAAGGAGAGAGGCAGGACATGCTTCTTTCAATGTACAACAAGGGGTTCATCGCCAACGATGCAACTCTGGACGATGTTCTTTCATTGGCCGTTGAAGATGTACTCAATCGTCGTCTTCAGGCTCAAGTTTACTACAAGGGTCTTGCAATGTCGATGAAACAGGCTCGACAACTTGTTGTTCACGGCCATATCAGCATTGGCGACCAGAAGGTTACTATTCCTTCGTATCCGGTATCACGCTCAGAAGAGGAGGAAATCACCTATGCCCTTGGTTCAGACCTACACAGCGAGAATCACTCAATCCGTCAATCAATTGAGGGAGTTCGACAATCCGCAGAATACGGCGAAGAAGAAACTAGCAAGCCAGAAGTCACGAAAGACGAGGCAGAAGTAATCGCAGAGGCAGTCGCCGCAGCTCCTTCTGCAGAAGACACAATCCCAAAGGAGAGTGAGGCCTGATGTCCCGTAAAGCAATCGTAAACATTTACTCATCTTACAACAACGTCTTGATGACTGCTACAGACTTAACTGGAGCAGAAACCATTGCTAAGTGCAGTGGTGGACAAGTAGTCAAGTCTTCAAAAGATAGCGGAGGACAATTTGCTGCAACACGTGCAGCAGAGAAACTCTCTGATATGTTGAAAGAAAGGGAATTTACACAAGTTATCGTAAAATATCGCGGTCAAGGTGGAAATAAATCCAACAATACTGGGCCTGGCGCTCAGGCAGCAATTCGCGCAATGACTCGTGCTGGGATGACAGTTACCAGAATCGAAGACGTAACACCCATTGCTCACGATGGAACCAAGAAGAAGGGCGGACGTCGCGGACGCCGTGTTTGAATTGGAGGAATTAGTATGAAGACACAGATAGTAGATGGTTGGCCAAAAGGAAACCGCATCAAGATTCTAATCACAGATACCGATGCAGCCCAAGTTAATGCAATTCGCCGGACAATTCTTGCAGATGTTCCAAAGATGGCAATCAGTAAAGTACGCTTTGAACTAGGACAAACCCAAGACCAAAAGGGAGAGTATTTCGAGTCAGTTAATGCACTACCAGATGAGGTTATTGCACATCGTTTAGCAATGATTCCAATCCCAACTTACCTTGACGAGTTTGTTTTCCCAGAAGACGACCCAGCAAATGAAGGCTTACCAGAGGACCAATGGGGAAGTCCTGCGAGCCAGATTATCTACCATTGCTCAATTCGTGGACCTTCTTCAGAGAATAAAGAGGAAACAAAAACCGTGAGAGCGGGCGACCTCAACGTATTGGGAGAAACAAAATTACAGATTTCTGAAACCCATCAAGATATTCCACTTACAATTTTACTACATGGACAATATTTAGAATTCTATGCATACGCAACCCTTGGACGCGGCAAAGACCACGCAAAGTGGGCGCCAGCATCAGCAATCACCTTCCATCAGCGCGAAGTTGCAGTCCTTAACAACAAGAAGAAAGCAAAGATTCTCTTTGATCTTGATTTGGGAGTATCTCAGGCTGACTTCGGAAAGGATGGCCGCATCGATGAGATTGACCAGGTCGAGAAAATGCGTAAGGCAATGGCGCAAGTCAGCCAAGGAACCGGTAGAGATGCAGATTTCAATAATGCAATCAGTATGGAGAAAGTAGACAGAGAATTCATCTTTAGTTTCGATACCGATGGCTCCCTTTCACCAGAGATGGTGTTCAACCAAGCCTGTGAAGTTCTTTCTAACCGCTTTGTTTTACTAAACGAAGAATTGGATACTGTTCTCGCTTAATTCTGCGACAACACCATTTGAAAGACTACGCCGTCCTGATTTCAGGGGCGGTAATATGAGTGAAGCCATTGCGAACTGTGGTGGACACATCACGCTACTATTCAGTATTCATTCTGATTCTGAAGATTTAATGCAACAAGGAAGCCGCGGCGCTGGCTTCAATGTTGAAGCAGGAGCAATTTGCAGAGTTTCTACCAAAGCACTTGAGAAAGGCGAAGATTTTTCGATGAGTATCGCGGTATTTTCTGATGGAGTACAAATTGAGGATGAAGATATTTCATTTCTTTATGTAGATATTTTTGAGGAATATCTTCAGCGGGGCCTTTTAGATGAATCACTGTCTTATACAATAGATGTACAATTAGAATTACCATTATCGCAAGGCTTTGGCATGTCAGCAGCAGGTTTGATGGCTTGTTCAACTGCACTTTGCGAGTTGCATAACTTGGATATTGACGCAGCGCACATTGCTCATCTCATAGAGAGGCGAAATTCCTCTGGCCTAGGTGATGTCTTGGCTTCTACAGTTGGAGGGGTGGAATTGAGACTTGAGCCAGGAGCACCAAACCCTTATGGAAAAGCCGTATCATTTGTTTTTGATAGCGAGGTCATTCTTTGTTGGGATTCAAAGGCAAAGCGGCATACAGGCACTTACATCGACGATGAGAAGTGGAAAATCTCCATCAGTTCTGCCGGAGAAGATGCTATGTCAAGATTGAGGATTGGAGATTGGAAACCCAGCAGATGGCCAGAATTAATCAATGAAGCACAACTATTTGCTGAAAAATCAGGGATGATGGAGGAAGAAAGCCGTGTTCATTTGTTAAGGAGGGTGGAAAATAAATTACCAGATGGATATGCAGCACTTCTCTGCATGTTAGGCACATCGGTCTGTATTATTCCCAAGCATGCCGGAGAAATCCCAACTTCCCTGACCGGTTCTTTGGAAGGAATTGAATACCTTAGAACTTGGATTTCATGAATCATCTTTTTTTTGAAGTGGCGAGAGGTCAAGTGGAGAGGCATCTAACAGAATCGTGCTTGGGATATGGAGATTAGCACAAAACCCATGCCTAAACACAATAGCGCCTTGACCCCATTCTTCGACATATCTTGTCATTTGTTTGATAGTTTTCTTGCGTTGAAACCCAACATCAGCGCCATAGTAGTGTTTAGCATCCACCCATCCAATCGGTTCACCATCGATACGTACATCATCTAAAAGAAGGATATCTGGAGTTTTTACTGGCCGTCCATGTTCTGCCATTTGTTCTGATGAAATTTGGGCTTGGGTTCTGTATCGAACCCCCTTTGAATCGAAATAATTGCATAAAACATCCTCGAAAGTTTCGGCCCTTTCTTGAGTTTCACTTTGGTCTACATTAGAGACCCTGTCAGCCTTTTCGGCTTTTTTGAATTGTTCTAAATCCCTTTCATTCAACCGCTTGGCTGGATCTCTCAAGGATTCTTTTATTTTACTCTTTGACCAACCTCGTGCTTTGAGGATGGCACGAAATAGATTCATTGGTGGGAAATCAAAGCGCTTGGATAAGACTACAATATCATCTCCATTTTCGTATAAGCGCTTCAAATGTAATGCTTTATTTTGAAGGGTTCTAAATCCATAAACGCTCTTTTCTTGTAAAACGGCTGACCTTAAACTCAAGGCTTGGTCAAGGCTAATGGATAAACCTTTGATTTCATTTTTTAGTGTTTCAACCTGTTCATCAGTAAGCCAGCCCCATTCCCCTTTTTTAACGACTTTACCAATTGCTTCAGCCTCTGCTTTCAAAGGCACAGGATTTGTTGGCCATTCAACATCGATTATTTTTGGCGACAAGTCACCATCTGGAAATGCCATTGGTTTTTCTGATTGGCTGAAGCGCCCAAAAGCCTTCTCTCTTGATTCCGCTTCTTCCTTCGCGTATTTTTTCTTACTTGCATCAATAGGCGGCCCACCATGACTCCGTTTTTTTCGCGGACCACGACCGCCATTTTGAGCCATATAACATGTTGGGAGTTGAATGGCTCCATCAATGCGCCGGCTGCAATATCTCTCAATAAAACCAGACAAACCGCCTTAGACACGCGAGCATTGGTTTCAAGGAGGTAGGCCGAATCGCGAAACCATGAATTCAACCCGAGCCATCATATTATGCGCACTCATGCTCTTCAGTACCACATTATGCGCAACTGAGACCGGCGCTTCTGAAAACTCCGAAAAAATTGATGATAATCTATACTTTACTGCTGGAAGAGATGTATCTGGATGGACATTATCAGCAGGAGGATTTGATAATGACTTCGTCAAGTCAATAGATATTGCACCTGACGGTTCCTCCTATATTGTAGGCTCATTCTTTTCATCAATCTTTAATGGCGAAGAAGGTCACGAAGCTAAAGGGCTACAAGGAGACGAGGATTTCTTCGTCGCTAAAATCCACCCCTCGGGAGATTGGGCTTGGATGAAAACAGCGGGTTCAATTGGAAGCGATAATGCCTTTGATATCACTGTGGATCCAAGAGATGGTTCTGCATATTTGACTGGCGCTTTTTGCCTTGGGACAGCAGGCATGGAATGTATGATGAATTTGTCCGGAGTTTCTCCGTTAACTAAGGTTTCAGATGATGACGAAGGAGATGGATTCATCGCTCATATCAGTAGTAGTGGCCAGTGGCAATGGGCTAAGAGATTTGGAACAAGCCTTGATGATCAGGGATTTTCTATTGTCAATGATGGTGCCGGAAGCATCTATCATACGGGTCTGTATACAGGAATGATAGAGATCGGTTCAGACTCATTACCAGGAACTGAAGCATACAATCTATTCATTGCAAAAATAGATGACACCGGTGTTTGGGATTGGGCGACTTCAGCTCTCAGCCCTGATGGAATGGAGAGTTTTGGCGATATTTGCATAGATTCAATGTCTCGACCTTTAGTGGTTGGTACCTTTGTGAACAATGCGATTTTTGGCGAGGAAGGAGTGGTTTCCGCAGGTGGAAGTGATGTTTTTGTTGCACGTTTAAATTCAACTGGTGAATTTACTGATGTTATTGCTGCGGGAGGCACAGGTGATGATTGGGCTCATGGATGCACAGTTAATGGCCAAGATGAACTATTTTTAGCTGGCAACTTTGAGAACACTATTACTGCTGGAAACCTTAGTGCAACTAGTAATGGCTGGATGGATGCTTTTGTGGCTCAAGTATCAAGCAATGTAACTTGGGAGACTTTGACTACATTTGGTGGACCCGGATATGAAATAGCAAAAGGAATTGCCATTTCTCCAACAGGGGAGGTTCTAGTATCAGGTGAATTAAGCTCATCTTTTTCAATTGGTCCAGATAATTTAACCACTGCCGGATTGAGCGATATTATGCTAATTGCAATGGAAGAAAACGGCACTCTAAATTGGGGCCTTAGTGCAGGTGGAGATGGAGAGGATAGTGGAATTGGAATAGTCATTAATTCTCAAGGCTCCCCAACTATTATTGGAAATTATAGAAATACTGCTGATTTTGGACCAAATAGCAATACAAGTGTAGGGAACACCGACATCTTCCTTTGGCAATATGCCAAAGATATTGATGGCGATGGAATCGTAGATGGTGGGGATAATTGTCCTCACACCGCTAACCCTTCCCAAACTGACCATGATAATAATGGCCAGGGAGATGCTTGCGATGATGACATAGATGGCGATGGGGTTCTCAATGGTGATGATATTTGCATACTAGGTTCAATAGGCTGGAACTCTACAAATCAAACCGACCATGATGGTGATGGTTGTAATGATAATGGGGAAGATATCGATGATGATAATGATGGAATCAACGACGAAAATGATACTTGTAGCAAAGGACCAGTAGGTTGGATTTCTAATATTGAGGAAGATATTGATTCCGATGGATGTGCAGATATTGATACTGATTCAGATGGTTTGGTTGACCAAGCAGATAATTGTCCTTTGGTGATGAATGCAAATCAAGATGATCGAGACCTTGATGGAGTTGGTGATGCTTGTGATGATGATGCTGATGGAGATGGAATTAGTAATTCAGACGATGGCTGCCCATCTGGTGAAGGGAGTTGGCAGGCCGATTCTTTAACAGACCATGATTCGGATGGTTGCAAAGATGCAGGTGAGGATAACGACGATGACAATGATGGCGTTTCTGATAGTTTAGACGATTGCCCACTTGGGGAGATTGGTTGGCTAAGCAGTGCTGCTGAGGACCATGATGGTGATGGTTGTCGAGATTTAACCGAAGATTATGATGATGACGGGGATGGTGTGCACGATGCAGATGATTCATGCCAAGTTGGGGCAACTGGACCCGCGCCACTAGGTCAAGATAGAGATAATGATGGTTGCAACGACTTGACTGAAGATACAGACCTCGATAATGATGGGGTGCCGAATACTTTGGATAATTGCATAAACACCCCTCCAGATACAGAGGTGGATGCATCAGGATGTAATTCAAATCAAAGAGATAGCGATGGAGATGGAGTCAAAGACATTTACGACCAATGTCCAGGAACACCTGATGATACTTCGGTAGATAATGATGGCTGCCCGCGTAGTGATTCTGGAGATAATGGTGATTCTGGAGTAATCACAGAGGAGACCAAATCAGGAGGTTTGGATATCGACCCTGTAATCCTATTCGGAGGCGGAGGGGTTGCAATCTTGGCAATTGTTGCAATTGTTGTTACGATGATGGGGAATAAAGCTCAGAAAGGTCGCAAGGATAGAGAACCTTCAGAGGAGTATGAAACAACTTCCGCAGAGCAATCCGGCGGCGGAATTGGAGCATTTACAGATGAGCAATTACAGTCTGCAGGTTGGACTCCTGAGCAAATAGCAGCCCACAGATTACGTTAACTTCGCAAGTCTTTCATTTTTCTTATCGCCAACATCACGCAGAAGCCTTTCTCTCAATGCTTCGTGTAACCACATACCTTCATCTAATTCGATGAGTAGACCTTTGGCAAGAAGCCCCGTTGGAGGCTTGCCTTGCCAATCTGCTGCCTTAGCAAGGGCCTCCCATTTTATTGGCCGTTCTGAAACTGCTAATAATGCAAGTAATTCTTTTTCCTTTTCCGGCAACACATCAAGAATTTCTTCATCCACAAACCTTAACCAATCACCATGGGTAATAGAGCCGTATAATTCTAACAACTCCATCGCTAAGGGATGGCCACCGGTCATTTTGTGGACATCTTCAGCAGCAGGAGCCTCAATTGTATCAAATGTATCTAGCCATTCCCCGAGTGCGGATATCGATAACCCTTGAAGTTCTACTTCTTTCACTTTTTCACGAATATGTACGTCCCTCCTATCATAGAAAGTGGGACGAGTTCGGCTAACCATAAGTAATTGAAGAGGAGATTGAACTGCTACTTGAAGGAGGGCGCCTAATAAGTCCGATGCATTATCATTGATATGGTGAACATCATCGAGGACAATAAGGAAGGTAGGAGGGGGTAAGTTGGAACCATCACCCCTTACAAAACGCTCTCGAATTGTAGTTGGATCTGTTAAGTATGCCAACAACCTTCTTCGCCAAGCATCAACATCGAGTTCAGCCCCAGGAGTTAATGGAAGAGTGTCCATTAATTGATATGGGTCATGTTTGTCATCAATCCCAAGCCTGTGTAATAGGCTAACTGCTACCCCAAGCCGCCTATCCCATGATTGGCAAGGATACCAACAAACCGATAGCGTAGGTTCTTCCTCCATTCTTTTTTTCAGCCAATGCGCGACTACGGTTGACTTACCAATTCCTGCAACCCCTTGAACAACCAAACAAGGATGCATAGAATTTCTCCACTCATCCAATCCATCCACAGTATCTTTCCGGCCATGCATTGAGCGAGTTGATGGAGGGTGAGTATGGTAAGTTGCATGGGCTCCAGCAAGAACAGTGAGACGCCCAGGAGGGGGGCGGGGTTCCTCGTCCTTTTTTCGAATAGGGCCAAACCTAATGTCGCCATAAGTGAGAACACCTTCATGTATAGCGTGCATTAAAACTTGTAACAAGCTCAATTTAGCCTCTAGTCTCGCCGACACCTCATCAGCATTTATCTCTAAAAGTGAGCCATCCTGATTACGAATTAAGACAGTTGTTTTGGCCATCTCTTGGCGTCGTAATTCCGCTTCAAGAACGCCTGCTTCTGATAATTGCCATGCTTTTTGGCGCCGCTCATCATTTCGAACCATCCGCGAGTGTTCATGAACCAATCTTTCTTTCAGTAAGCCCCGCATTGTACGTGAAACATTTGGCGGGTGTAGGGCACATGCTTCGGCTATACCGGGGCGGGTTACATTTGCAGTTACCATGTATTGATCTATCTGGTTTTGATTTTCCAAAAGGTGTAGAAGAACCCGGTCGCGTACCGCGACTGATACCTTGGGCAAGTCCTTGGCCACAACATGGCCTGGAGTCATTTAGCATCAATGGTTTCCCTCCAATGTGTGGAAACCTCCAAAATAATGAGGTAATAATATCACACATTTTCACCACAAGGCCTTAATTATAGCACCTATCCGGCAAATATGGCGCGTACCCCAAGGTCCTTCAGAAGTAGTTCCTTCATCGTGTTATTTATTTTGATATCAGCATCAATGTTGAGTATTGTTACGTTTGCAGCAGACACTGATGGAGATGGAGTCGAAGACCACCTTGATGACTGCCCAGTTGCAGAAGGGAACAGTACAGT